>JBASAY010000027.1:0-2602 GCA_049650865.1 Tunicatimonas sp. | reverse complement strand
CCTACTGTGCGTCTGTCTATTGCAAAATGCCCCGTAGGTGCTCTACTCCTTCTTCGCTCACCTTATAGTGGCCTTGCCGCACCTTGAACACCTTTTTGTAGTCCTGGTTCAGCTTATTGAAGTGCGCCGTATTGGTCATGTCGATGCCATGATCGCGTAGCAATTTATTTACCTCACGGGTAGTGAAGGTGCCCTCCCCGTTGTGCGATTGCACAAAGAAGCTTGCCAGCAGCACCTTGTCTGATTTGCTGGTGCTCTTGGGAGCTTTATAGTACAGTTCGCCAAACGAGTCGGGCGAGGCCAGGGGAGCAGCGTCGGGGGCCGGAGGGGCCGAAGCTTCCGGGTCGAAGATGGCAAATTGCTTTCCTGGATTAAGATTACTTTCTTTGCCCTCGGCAACGCTTTGCGTCGGGGTGTTCTTCAGTAGTTCTGACAAACTGGCGATAGTATCGGCGTAGGAGTTAACAAACTCCTCCGACCCTTCAATCTCGAACTCTCCGCCAGTGAGGACAATCTTTACGCGAGCGGCGTGCTCCATGAGCGTAGTAGTGGTTGGTGTAGCCAGCAATATAAAGTTTTTTAGTTGATACCGTCAACCCCGGTCCGATGAATCCGAAAGTGTCTATTGCTATAATCAACGATATCGCCCAGGCCGCCGGTCGGGCCATCATGGAGGTGTACCACCACGCTGATTTCTCGCAGGTAGTCAACTTCAAAGACGATGACTCACCACTTACCCTGGCCGACCAAGCGTCGCACCGGGTGATTGCCCCCGCGCTACAGCAGCACTACCCCAACATTCCGCTAATCTCAGAAGAGGGGAAGGAGATTGACTACGCAACCCGCCGTCAGTGGGAGCACTTCTGGCTGGTAGACCCGCTCGATGGCACCAAGGAGTTCATCAAACGCAACGGGCAGTTCACCGTAAACATCGCCCTGATCCACCACCACCGCCCCGTGCTCGGGGTAATCTACACTCCGGCAACCGACGAACTGTACTTCGCTACGCAGGCGGGCTACGCCGACGATCTGGAGGCAGGCGGGTACAAGCAAACCGCGGGCGGAGCGGTAGAGACACTACGGGTGCGGCAGCCTCCCGAGAAGCGCGTGGCAGTGCGCAGCAGCAGTCACGCTTCCGAAGAAGAAGAGCAGGTGCTCAAGCAGCACAACGTTACCGAAAGCATCGCCCGGGGTAGTTCGCTTAAGTTTTGTATGGTGGCCGAAGGAAAGGCTGACATCTACTACCGTCACGGCCCCACCATGGAGTGGGATACCGCCGCCGGGCAAGCTATTGTGGAAGCGGCCGGAGGGAAGGTGGTTCAGGAAACTTCCGACCGGCCGTTCACCTACAACAAAGAATCGCTACGCAACGGAAGTTTTTTGGTAAGCACTTAAGTTAGCTCTGTGTGCTCAAGGCGAATACATTCTGCGAGAATATTTTTGTTTCGCGAACGATGTCCGTATATTTGCTTCGCAATATTATCATTTTTTTTATTTAATAAATACAAAATGAAGGCAAGCAATTTTGCCCTTATCATGGCGGGCGGAGTAGGCACTCGGCTGTGGCCCATCAGTCGGCAGCAGTTTCCGAAGCAGTTTCACGATGTGCTAGGCACCGGAGAGTCACTGCTGCAACTCACGTTTAATCGCCTGCGAGCGGTATGCCCCACCGAGAACGTCTACATTATCTCCAATCAGGCCTACTATGATTTGATCAAGGAGCAGTTGCCAGAGCTTACCGACGATCAGATTTTACTCGAACCCGAACTGCGCAATACGGCCCCCTGCGTGGCCTACGCCTTTCATAAGATCGCCCAGAAGAACTCTGACGCTAGCATCATTGTGTCTCCGGCCGACCACATGATTGTGAAGCAGGATGAATTTACGCGTCTGGCGCAACGCGCCTTCGAGCTCGCTTCGCAAGAAGATTACCTAATCACCTTCGGCATCAAGCCGCTACGGCCCGACACCGGCTACGGCTACATCGAGTTTGATGCTTCCGGAGGCGATGCTGATATTCACCAAGTGAAAGCCTTTAAGGAAAAGCCGGACCAGACTACTGCCGAAGAATTTTTACGGGCCGGCAACTTCGTCTGGAACTCCGGCATCTTCGTCTGGAGCCTGGCCGCCATCCGCAAGAGCTACGAACAACACCTGCCCGAGGTCAACACGTTGTTTGCCAAAGGAGAAGCGCAGTACTACAGCGATCAGGAAGAAGAATTTATTAAGAAAGTTTATTCCAACTGTATCAATATTTCTATTGACTACGGCATTCTGGAAAAAGCCGACAACGTGTACGTGATGCCCGCCGACATCGGCTGGACCGATCTGGGTACCTGGAAGTCTATTGATAGTGAGCACCCCAAAGACACCACCGCCAACAGCATCCAGGGTTCGGTGATGACTTACGACACCACCAACTGCTTTATCAAGGTGCCGAAGGACAAAATCGGCGTGGTGCAGGGACTCGATAACTACATTGTGGTGATGACCGACGATGCCCTGATGATCTGCGACAAAGACCAGGAGCAAATGGTGAAGAAGTTTCTAAACGATATCAAAGAAAAAGGATTAACCGAATACGTATAAACTATGAAAAAAG
>JBASAY010000026.1:0-50072 GCA_049650865.1 Tunicatimonas sp. | reverse complement strand
GGTACGCTTTCCACCTGTTCTGTGTTGCTTTCGGCGCCCGATGCCTCAGCATCGCGCTTCTCAAGCGCCTTAATCAGACGAAAATCGTCCTCAAAATCTCTCGTTAATCTATATGTCAACACGCCCTAGTCAGAGAGCGCCTTTTGAGAAGCTGCTTCGCTAAATTTCTGCAGACGGTAAACGTTGCGTTGGGTCTCGTCGCTGTATTCGTATTCGATACGGTCCATAATTCGTTTTACCAGCAGCAGTCCTACTCCTCCTTTTCTTCGCTTTCTGATAATATCTTTGATGCACGGTTCGCGGTAGGCCGGGAAGTTAAAACCCTTGCCCTGGTCGTAGATCTCAAAAGTAATTTTACCGGACTCTTCAACCAGAATGGCCAGCTCGATGCTGTGGTCGGGATTTCGGTGGTGCGAGTGGATCATCAGGTTGGCGCAAATCTCGTCTACGGCCAGGATCAGTTGGTTAAGTACGACGTCGGACAGCGCGTACTTTTTCAGCTTATCGTAAACAAAGTCCCGGATGGTTTGCAACTCATCGGTACAGCACGAAACCCGTATGTTATAGCTCATTTGATATCAACTTAGCCTCTTCTTGAGAACCTACGATGGTGAGCACCTGGTGCAGCCCTAAAATCTCGAATACCTTGTGCACCTTTTCGCTCATGTTAAATAAAACCAATCGTTTGTTACTCGTTTCCAACTCCTGAATGTACGACATAAACACTCCCAGACCCGCCGAAGAAATATAGTGTAGCTCACGACAGTCTACCAGAATGCGATCGGCCTCCGAGCGAAAAGCTTGCTGAAGCGCTTCGTCCAGATAAATAGAAGAACTGGCGTCTACCTCACCGTGAATAAGAATAAGGCACTGATTTTCTTCGAAGCTGACCTGCACGTCGACCATAATAACTGGGTATACGCCAAAGGCAGCCAAAAAGTTGAGCCTGCCTACTTGAATTTGATAATGAAGGTGGTGTAGTCGTCATCCAGCGGAGTGCCGTCGCAGAAATCATAGAGCGACTGGATAAGCACTTTTTGGATGATACTGGGGGCCTCGTGGGCGTGCGCCTCCACCACCTGCTTAAGGCGCTCGAAGCCAAACTCTTCCCGGTCGGCATTGGTAGCCTCGATGATGCCGTCGGTGTACAGCACAATCACATCGCCGGGCGCGTACTCTACCCGGTTCACCTCAATATACTTGTTAAAATTCTCGTTGCGAATGATGCCCAGCCCTAGCCCCCGAATCTCGTGGTAGGATGCCTGTTGCTGCGCCGCCTGGTAGTAAAGGGTGGGAGTATGGCCCGCGCGGGCGAATTCCACCTCGTGCCGCTGCGCGTCTACCACGAAGAACGACACCGTAATAAACGACGTCTTCTCCAGGCAGCGGCTCAGCGCGTTGTTGGCGTACACCAAAAACTGGTCGGGCGACAAGTCGAGCTGGGCCAGGCTGTGGAACACTCCTTTCATCTGCGACATATTAAAGGCTGCCGATGTGCCCTTGCCCGATACGTCGCCGATGATGACAATGAATTTGTGCTCGTTGATCTGAAAAAGGTCGTAGTAGTCGCCCCCCACCTGGTCGGCGGCCTCCGAAAAAGCTTCTACGTCGAAATACCGGTTAGAAACCGGTTTCTTGGGAAGTAGGCTGCGCTGCACCCGACTGGCAATGCTTAGCTCTTCCCGGTAGCGCTCGTTAACCAGGGTTTCGCTGAGCAGCAAAAAGTTTTCTACCGAGATGCTGGCCTGGCTGGCGAAGGTGCTCACGATGCCTACCGTTTCTTTGTTAAACCCATCGGAAACTTCCTTGAGCACCACCAGCGTGCCGATGGTAGCATTCTTCACCATCAGCGGGATCCAAAGCACCGAGCGGTAGTCCGTTAGCCGAAGCACCCGCATCTTTTTGTTGGCGGGAGAAATGGTCTTCTTACGCAACAAGCGGGGGGGGGCGGGCAGGGGGTTGATGATCTCGGGCTGCTCGCTGCGCCGCTGAAGCTGCTCCTTCATTTGCCCCACTTTGGCCGCATCGATGTTCTTGGTAAGCAGCAGCGGCTCGTCCTGATGGGTAGCCTCCAGCCAACCGGCATCGGCCGACACCACCTTGGTAGCACTCTCCAGCAGAATTTCGTAGATCTGTTCTACGTTGTAGCCCGCCTGGTTCGACTGACTAAGCCGTTGGAAGTTGATAACTTCCTCTAGCTTCTGCTCGAAGACCGAGGAAGTAGGTAGGTTAAACAAAATAACCAGCAGCGAAAACAGGCTGTAGATGAGCGTGAAGCTCATCGCCGCCAGCAAAAAGGGGTTAAACACCAAAGCCGTGGTATTGGGGGGCAGGCCCTGTTCGAGCGAGGCGTAGAGCTCCAGGGCGTAGTACGTGAGAAACACCAGCACCGACAATACGATGGTAATACTTTTCCACTTCTGTCTGAAGTCCAGGTACGCTACCCACTTCAGGTTGATAGAAAGCACCAGGGCCAGCAGCAGCAGGGTGGTCAGGATAGCGGCGTAGAGCCCCCCAAACTGGGTGATCGGCAAGAACTCGATGAGCAAACTAGCCAGCAGGGCTCCTTCAAACACGTTCCACAGCGTTACCAAGCGCGTAGAGCGCTGGTACAGCACCAACTGCTTCCACACCATCAGGGTAGAGAGCACGAAGATGACGAACAGGCCAAAACGAAGGTGAAAGAAGAAGCTAAACAGAAAAAGATTTTCGGTAAGGCGACTGGTTTCTGCCAGGATGTAGAACAAGCGAATGGCGAGCGAGACGATGGTAACCAGCAGACCGACGGCGAACACCCGCCACAGCAGCGTGACGAAGTTGAAACGCTCGGCGCGGCCGGTAACGGTGCGGTAGTAAAAGAAGATAGCCGTAAAAAATAGGCTAAGCAGCAGGGTATGCACTTCGTCAGGGACGCCGGTGGGCATCCCCTGACGTAGGCCAAATAGCTGTACCAGGTCACTTACCAACAGTGACAGCCAGCTGATGACGCCCAGGGCCAGGGCAAGACGGACAACGTTTTGGGGGTAACGCATGCGGCTAAGTTAGCGCAGGGGGTGAGTTAGACCAAAAAAGCTACGCCCAAAGCTAACAAAATCACGGACTATAGTTCGGTGCTTCCCGGGTGATGCTGATATCGTGGGGGTGACTCTCGCGCACTCCGGCGGCGGTAATCTTCACGAAGCGGGCAGCCTGAAGCTCGGTGATGGTGCCCGCTCCGCAGTAGCCCATGCCCGCCCGCAGGCCTCCTACCAGCTGGTAAAGCACTTCGTCGACCAAACCTTTGTAAGGCACCCGACCCACGATGCCCTCGGGCACCAGCTTCTTAACGTCGTCTTCGGCATCCTGAAAGTAGCGATCTTTCGAGCCTTCTTCCATGGCCTCTACCGATCCCATGCCGCGGTACGACTTAAACTTTCGTCCCTCGTAGAGAATCATCTCGCCCGGAGCTTCGTCGGCGCCCGCCAGCAGCGAGCCGATCATCACGGTGTGGGCCCCGGCGGCCAACGCCTTCACCACGTCGCCCGAAAACCGGATACCGCCGTCAGCGATCACGGGCACCCCCGAGTCGCGCACGGCCCGGGCTGCTTCGTAGACGGCCGAGAGCTGGGGTACGCCCACTCCGGCAATAATGCGGGTGGTGCAGATGCTGCCGGGGCCAACCCCCACCTTGATGGCATCGGCACCGGCCTTTACCAGCGCCCGGGCGGCCTCGGCGGTGGCAATGTTGCCCACTACCGTTTCTACTTCGGGAAACTGACGCTTTACCTGCTGGCAGGCCTCCAGCACGCCGCGCGAGTGCCCGTGGGCGGTGTCGATGCTGATCACGTCGACGCCCGCGTTCTTTAGCAGCCCGACGCGCTCCAGAATATCAGGCGTGACTCCTACCGCGGCGCCCACCCGCAGGCGCCCGAACTCATCCTTCGAGGCGTTGGGGCGGTCTTTATTCTTCAAAATATCTTTGTAGGTAATCAAGCCGCTGAGGCGCCCGCCCGCGTCGATGATGGGAAGCTTCTCGATCTTATGTTGCTGCAGAATCTCTTCGGCCGCCTCCAGGCCAACCCCCGCTTCGGCGGTAACCAGGGGGTGGTGGGTCATTACCTCGCGCACCGGCACGCTGTTGCTCTTCAGGAACCGCAGGTCGCGGTTGGTAACGATGCCCAGTAGCTTGCGGTCGGCATCCACCACCGGAATGCCCCCGATCTTATGCTCCTTCATGATGGCCTTGGCGTCCGACACGGTGGCGTTCACGTGCAGGGTGATCGGGTCGAGGATCATACCGCTCTGCGAACGCTTTACCTTGCGCACCTGGTAGGCCTGGGCCTCAGCCGACATGTTTTTGTGGATGATGCCGATGCCCCCGGCCAGGGCCATGGCGATGGCCAGTCCGGACTCGGTTACGGTGTCCATGGCCGCCGACACCAGGGGGATGTTGAGCCGGATGCGGGCGGTAAGGGCGGTGCTGGTATCGGTGTCGCGGGGAAGAACTTCGGAGTAGTTCGGCACCAGAAGCACATCGTCGTAGGTAAGGGCTTCGTAGAGGAACTTGTCGGCGTGGTTCGTCATAGCAAATAAAGGATATTATTTGCCGGTCAAAATTACTGACATTCCCGCAGATAATAAAATGCTGGCAGGCTTTTGTTGGGTAGCGATGGTAGGTCAAACCTTGGCACGACCATCGGCAGGGAGAAAGGGGAGGGCAGACTACTCGTTAGTTGCTGAACTTGTCTTTGGCGGTCAGTAAGCGGGCGTCGTGGACGCTGGGTACCCGAACGTTCTCGGAGAGCGTCCGGTAGTTTTCAAGGTCTGCTTTTTCGAGCTGCTGAATCTGGCGGGCGCACTCGTTGAGCATGCCCAACTCTATTAAATCAAACTCATCTTCAGAGGTAAGCACAAAGGAAACGGCTTCGGTCCCTGCTTTTTCTTCTTCTTCAGGCAAGTAATCGTAGTGCTTGCTGAATTGGTAACCGTATTCGTTCAGTAGGTCCTCGAACTTTTCTTCCACAAATCTGTCGATCGTCACACTAACCGTTTGCATAAAACTTTTATTAATAGCCAAAGGTGAGACGCTAATCTACGGGCTTGCCCGCAACAATCGCAATCAAAAAAATGGGTTGACAATACATTGTAAGGTGTGCTACCAATCAAGGACGTTTTGTCCTGCCCAGTCGCTTCTTACAACTTTTTCGGGTCAAAGTCAAGTTTCATTGCTGCTGGTTAAGAATTTCGTGGGCCCGCAGGTAGACCACCCGCGGTAAATAATCGCCCTGCTGCTTGGCTTCTTCTAAAAATTCGGTAATCTTTTCTTTGCTGGTCATTTGCTCCAGGGCGGCGATAAGCTGATCCTCTCGCTCACTTTCGGTTACCGCCGCGTACAATTCATCCTCATTAGGAAATTTCTTCTGGAAGTCGTTCTTCAGGCTGTACCGACGGTTGAAGGTAGCGTAGGTCATGGAGTAAAACGAAAGGGCGTCGATCCAGCCGATAACCACCGGTACCAGCGTCCAGCACAAGCCCAGGTACCACCACGCCCGGCGCTGCCCCAGGTAGAACCGATGAACGCCCAGTCCTCCCAGCAGTGCGGCCAGCAGCGTAGCTAAAGTCTTATTTTTCATGATCTGCTTGGTTTCTTAATCGGGTCGTTGTCTAAAACCCGTTCTGTCTGATAAATGTAATAAAGCGTAATAATACGCACTCCGTTCGATACTTGAGCCCTCCTTAAACCAAGAAGGTGATTGAGTTTCTTCCTTAGCTGCCGCTGGGCCGGTTGATTCGGCCTGGCCGGTAAGTAATTGAAGGCGAGACTGATCAACGTAAGGCTGGTCGGAACAAGACGGGTCCTACCGCTTGTTGGGATTAATATAAAACAGAATCGGCAAACGCATCTGGATAGGCTCCGGGAGGAAGCGTAAGAAATTAGGAGGATATGCGCTATTCGGTATCAAATCTCAGTTGGCTTCGTATTATTACTGAGATACTCCTTTTGAAGTAACTTTTGGCACCGCGAATTGCTTTTTCAGGTTTTTTTGGCACCCTCAAATTTATTTTTAAATTTTACACTGACGCATCAGCATGAAGAACCAAGCCTACCATCCGGCCAAGGGAGACTTGTTGCTTTCGGAGCCTTTCTTGGCAGATACCAACTTCGAGCGGTCGGTGGTCCTGATCTGCGAGCACACCAGTGAGGGAGCGCTGGGCTACATCCTTAATAAACCCTCGCTACTGACGGTAGCCGACGTGCTGGACGAGGCGGCGGGCTTCGACGAGTTGGTGTACACCGGCGGTCCGGTGCAGCAAAACACCCTGCACTTTGTGCACCGCACTCCGTCGCTGCGCGAGGGGGCCGACCGTTTGGGGGAAGCCCTGTACTGGGGAGGAAACTTTGAGCAAATGCTGAGCTTGATCAATACCCGGCAGCTTGCCGCGCAGGACATCCGGTTTTTTGCCGGGTACTCGGGATGGGCCCCGGGGCAGTTGGCTGCCGAGATGGACGAAGAGGCGTGGATCGTTTGTGAACAAGCAACGATTGAACAAGTTTTTGATACTCCGCCCGAGCAGTTATGGCGCGACGTGTTGCGCACCATGGGGGGCAAGTACCGTATGTTTTCCAATTATCCGACCGACCCCCGCCTGAACTAGGGGAGGGGGCGCTACCAGAAGAACGCATGTCAGAAGATCAAAACAAACCTATTTCCGCACCTGAGTCGCTGGAAACCACCGCGGACGAAGCAGTCAGTGAGCGCGACTCTTCTGCTGATACACCGTCTGAGGCAACGGTGCCGACCCGTGGTGCCGAGCCTACTACGGAAGAAAAAGTATCAGACTTACCAGTGGATGCTTCGCCAGTGGATGCTTCGCCCGTAGAAGTCTCTTCGGAGAGCCAGGTTGAAGCAGAAGACACTTCGTCTGTCCAGCAAGTAGTCGAGGCAGAAGAAGTCCCGGTTGTAGAAACTGCCGTTAGTACCGATGACGCTACAGGGGGCGGCCCTGCGGCAGGCGATCCTGCGGCAGGCGACCCTGCGGCGCCCAATGCTACGGAAAGTGACGACATGCCGCCCCCCGCCGTTGATGAAAAAAAATCCGAACCACCAGCCGACGGGGCCGACGAAAAAAGCGACACGGCTCCCGATTATCAGACCTACACCAGAGAAGAACTGGCGGTAGCCCTGGAAACCCTCGTAAAAGAAGGTGACGTGGCTCGAGCCGACCGGGAAGCGCAGCGCATGCGACCTCACTTCGACCTGCTGCTGGATACCGAACGGGAGGTGGCCCGCCAGAAATTTATTACCGAGAGTGGGGGAGAGGAGGGCTTTGATTTCCGTCCCGAATTTGTGTACGAACGATTTCTGACCGCGTACCGACAGATTCGGTCTAAGAAAAAGGCAGCGGCCACCGAGCAACGCAAGCAGCGGCAGAATAACCTGGAAGTGAAGCAAGAAATTCTGGATCGGTTGCGCACCCTGGTCGACAGTGAAGAAACGCAAGCCAGCCTGGAGCAGCTTCGGGCGTTGCAGCAAGAGTGGCGGTCAACCGGGACGGTGCCTCCCGCCGGCAGCCGTAACCTGTGGGCCAACTACCACGCCCTGCTCGACCGCTTCTACGACCAACGCAGCATCTACTTCGAGCTTAAGGAGCTTGATCGAAGAAAAAACTTAGAAGCCAAGCAGGCGGTGGCCGAACGTGCCGAAGCACTGGCTGACGAATCCGACCTGCGCAAAGCAGTGGCGGAGTTAGACGAACTGCACGAAGAGTACAAGTATTTGGGGCCGGTGCCTAAGGAGGAGCAAGAGCCGCTGTGGCAGCGCTTTAAAGCCGCCTCGGATAAGGTGCACGACCGACGGCGCGAAGAGTCCGAAAAGTTTAAGGGTGAACTCAACGAAAACCTGGCCAAGAAGCAGCAGTTGGTAGCCGATGCCCAGGAGTTAAGCTCCTTTAGCAGCGATAGTATTAAAGAGTGGAACCAGAAGACCAAAGCGTTGCAGGAGCTCAAGCAGCGCTGGGAGGCCATCGGCAGCATGCCTCGCAAGCAGGCCAAGTCGGTGAACAAGGATTTCTGGACGCACTTTAAGCAGTTCTTTGCGAACAAGGGTGAGTTTTTTAAGAAACTGGACGCCGAGCGGGGAGAGAACTTAGCGCAGAAGGAAGCGCTGGTGGCCCGCGCCGAAGGCTTAAAGGAGAGCGACGACTGGAAAACCACGTCGCAGGAGCTCAAGGAGCTACAGCAGCAGTGGCGCACCATTGGGCCGGTGCCCGAGAAGAAGCGAGAGGAGGTATACCGACGTTTCAAGGCCGCCTGTGATCACTTCTTTAATCGCCGCCGGGGTGAAAGCAAAGAACAGCAGGCCGAACAGGAACGCAACCAGCAGGAGAAAGAGGCGATCTGCCAGCAGATAGAACAGCTCGCCAAAAGTGACAAGGCGCAGCAGGAAGACCTGATGGCGCTAACGGACCGCTACGCGGAGATAGGGTTCGTGCCCCGTGAGGTAATGCAGCCCCTGCAGAAGCGCTTCGACAAGGCCGTGCGCACGGTGATGAAGCACCTTAAGTTAAGCGACCGCCAGCAGCAGCGGGTGGTGGCCGAGGTAGAGCTGAGTACCCTTAAGTCGAGTCCGGGGTCCGACCGTAAGATTGACAAGCGCGAGAATCAGCTGCGGCGCAAGATCAGCCAGATGGAAGACGATATTGCCCTGTGGAGCAACAACATCAGCTTCTTTGCGGCATCGAAGGGAGCCGACAAGCTTAAGGCTGATTTCGAGAAGCGTATCACTGAGGCTCAGCGCGAGGTAGATGAGCTCAAGTCGCAACTCAGCGCCTTGCAGGATATTCGCTAAATTAGCCATGTGCGGAGTTGGTGGGTGTGGTAGATTCTTCTATATTTGCGCTCCTTATGCCTCCGTAGCTCAGTTGGTCAGAGCAGCTGACTTGTAATCAGCAGGCCGTTGGTTCGAATCCGACCGGGGGCTCTACGCCACGAAATTGTGATAAGAAAGCACTTACGAGAAATCGTGAGTGCTTTCTTGTTTCTGATACGCAGCAAACTTCGCTACGCAATGATTCGGTCATGACGCACGACGAGATACAGTACCACGTTCAGCACCACGTGGCCCTGCGCTTTATTCGTAAAGACCACGCTCCGCTAATGGGCGCGTTTCTGCAAGAGTCGTTTAAGTCGGGCAACCGCACCAAGGTGCCGGAGATCGAACTTACCGACCTATTGCAGGATTTTTTGGGCACCCTACACTACGGGCGGGAAGAAAAAGTGTACCCGCTCAGCCCGAAAGATTACCTCACGCAGTGGACCCAGAACGGCTTTCTGCGCAAAGAATACGAAAAGCAAAGCGACATCCCGGTTTACCAACTCACCTCGGGTTGCGAACTAGCCCTGAAGTGGCTGGCCTCACTGGACAAGAAATCGTTCGTGGGCACCGAAAGTCGCCTGCTGCACATCATCCGCCTACTGGAAGACATGGTGCAGAAAACCCAAACCGACCCTGCCGAAAAGATCAAACTGCTCGAAAAGCAAAAAGAGGCACTAGACCGGGAGATCGACGCGCTGAGCCGCGCCGATGGCCCCATCGTGGCCGATGAAACGCAAATCAAGGAGCGCTTTTTTGAGTTGGAACGCACCGCCGTGGAGCTGCTGGCCGATTTTAGGGAGGTGGAAGAAAACTTTCACGGACTCGACCAGCGGGCGCGCGAAAAGCAGCTGCGCCGCGAGATTGCCCGTGGCCAGGTGGTGGGCGAAGTGCTGGACGCCTACGACGAACTGTGGGCCTCCGACCAGGGAAAAAGCTTCGCCGCGTTCTGGGAGTTGCTCATGAACAACCAGCAGCAGGAGTCATTGGATGAGATGCTGCGTGAGATAAAATCACTCCCCCACCTGCCGCCCACCAGCCACGACAGCATTATCAGCCGCCTGAAAATCAACCTCATCGAGGCGGGTGACCAGGTGAACCGCTCGAACCACCGCCTGGTGGGGCAGCTGCGGCGCTTCCTGGATGCCCAGGTGCTGATGGAAAATAAGCGCATGATGGAAACCATTCACGAGCTACAGGAACTGGCCGTGGAGAGCAAAAACGATATCTCCTGGCGCAAGCCTTTCTTCCCCATCGATGGCAAGCCCCGGCTCAACTTCACCCTAAACCGGCCCCTGTTTACCCCGCCCGCGCGCCCGGTGATCTCTTCGGAGCCAGTGGAAGAAGGCCGCACCGAGCAGCACGCCGACCGCACCAACCTGTTGTTTGAGCAGGTATACGTTGATCCGCAGGAACTCAAGCGGCGCATCCAAAAGCTGTTGCGCACCCAGGCGCAGGTCACGCTGCGCGAGGTGACGGAACAGTATCCGGTAGAAAAAGGCTTAAAAGAAGTACTGGTCTACCTCGACATTGCCTCCAAAGACCGCAAGTCGCTGCGCAACGAAGCGATCATTGAAAACATTGCCGTGTCGGATGTCAAGTACTCGTCGCAGAAGTTTTACGTTGAAGTGCCCCAACTGATCTTTTCCCGTCATGGTTGATTTCGATCTCAACAACGTTCCCCGCTACCACGCCGTGCTGGTGCAACTGCTCAAAGGCCCGCTCTACGCCCACGAGCGGCACTGGGATTTGCTCGTGCAACACCAGCGGGAGGTGCAAAAATACTTCGGCCAGATGCCTCTTAAACTGCACCTGGACGAGGTGGAAGGCTACGCTTTTCTGAAGCCGCTTTCGCCCGAGGAGGAGGAAGCCTGGCAGGAAGAATTCGGCGAAGCGCCGCCCCGGCTCATCAGCCAGCGCAAGCTCAGCTAAGGTCAGACGATCATCCTGGTGCTGCTGCGCAAGCGCCTGCTCGAGCACGACGCCATGCGGGGCGACACCCGCCTGATCATCGCCCGCGAGGAGATTCAGGAGATGGTGCAGGTCTTTCTTCCCGACGAGACCAACCAGGCGCGCCTGACCGAAAGCATTGATACGGGCATCAATAAACTCCAGGACATCGGCATTCTGCGCGCGCTGCGCAACGATCCGGAACACTTGGAGGTTAACCGAATTCTAAAAGCCAAGGTCACTCCTGCCGAATTGGAAGAGATGATTACCTTGTTGCGAACCTATAAAAGTGGCAAAGCATGAGCGCCGACCCTCCTTACATTGATTTTGGTTCATCGGAAGAAGCCCGCCGCGGCTACCGGCTAGAAGCCCTGGAAGTGTACAACTGGGGTACCTTCCACCGGAAAATTTGGATGATTGAGCCTTCCCATAAAAATGCGCTGCTCACCGGCGACATCGGGTCGGGCAAGAGCACGCTGGTGGATGCGCTCACCACGCTGCTGGTGCCCCACCACCGCATCGTCTACAATGCCGCCGCCGGGGCGCAGGGCAAGGAGCGCTCAATCCGCTCGTATATCCGCGGCGAGTACAAAAGCGTGCGCGAACTGGGCACCCACGCCAAAGCTGTGGCGCTGCGCGACGAGCGAAAAACCTACTCGGTGCTGCTGGCCCGGTTTTTTAACGAAAGTCTGCAAGAGCGGGTCACGCTGGCGCAGGTATTCTGGCTGGAAGAGCAGCAAGAAAAAAAGTTCTTCATCGTTTCGCGCGACCTGCTCACCGTTCAGGAACACTTCACCAACTTCGGAGCCGACATCGCCCAACTACGCACCCAACTGCGGCGACTGCCCCACACCGAGGTCACTGATGCCTTCAAAGACTACAGTCGGCAGTTTCGGCAGTATTTTGGGATGAGCAGCGAAAAAACGCTGCAGCTGTTCTACCAGACCGTTTCGATGAAGTCGGTAGACAACCTCACCACCTTTGTACGCTTGCACATGCTGGACCAAACCGACGCCCAGCACCAACTGGCCGACCTGCAAAAGAACTTCGAGAACCTCCAGCAGGCCCACGAGACGGTGCTCAAGGCCCGCCGACAGACCGAGTTGCTCGCGCCGGTGGTCGGAGAAGGCAAAAAGTACGAAGCTGCCTCCCGGTCTATTGAGCAACTGGAAAGCGCACGGCAGGCGCTGCCCAGCTGGATTGCCGAACAAAAGTACGCCCTGCTGCTTCGGGCGCAGGAAGTCGTGCAAACCGAGCTGGCCAGCGTAGAAAACACCATCGTGGAGCGAGCGCGGGAGCTGGAGCAACTCGAAGCGCAGGCCGACGACGTGAAAAAAGCGTGTTACCAGAGCGGCGGCAACCGCCTGCAGGACATCAAGGACAAAATTGCCGGGCACGAACGGGAAAAAGAGCGCCGGTTTCAGCGGGCCGAGCAGTACCAGGCGCTGGCCCGAACGTTCGACTTTCCCGCCGCCGACACCGCCACTGCCTTTGAGCGCAACCGGCAGGAGGCCGAGCAAATTTTGGCTGGCACCCAGGCCGAGAAGCAGCGCTTGTTAGAAGAGCGAGACGATCAGGTGGTGCAACGCGAGCAGTTGACTCAGCGAAAGCGGGATGAAGAACAGGAACTACAGTCGCTACGGGAGCGGCAGAACCAGATTCCGCGTCAGCAGATTGCGCTACGGGAGCAGTTGGCCCAGCACCTGGAAGTGCCCATTGAGCAGTTGCCCTTCGTGGGTGAGCTGCTGCAGGTGCGGCCCGAAGAAGCTGATTGGGAAGGAGCCATTGAGCGGTTGTTGCACAGCTTTGCCCTTAGCCTGCTGTTGCCCGAAGAGCTATACGCGCGGGTAAATCGCTACGTCAACCAGACCAACCTGCGCGGCCGACTGGTCTATTATCGAACCGCCGCCGCGTCCACGTATACCTCGGCCGACGTGATTGCGGACAATTCGTTGCTGCACAAAATAGACATCAAACCGGACACGCCCTTCGAGGACTGGCTAGAACGGGAACTCGAGAAGCGCTTCGACTACGCTTGCGCCAACACCATGAGCGAATTTCAATCGCTCTCCTACGCCATCACCCGCGAGGGGCTGGTGAAGCAGGGGCGGGCGCGGCACGAAAAAGACGACCGCCGCGCCCTGAGCGACCGCCGCTCCTACGTGCTGGGCTGGTCTAACACGGCTAAACTCCGCGCCGTGCAGCAGGAGATTGAACAGCTGGACCGTCAGTTTCGCTCCGTAGAGCAAGCCATCGCCGGACTCAACCGACAACGCGAGGCCGTAGACCAGCGGGCCGCCGGAGCGCGCGACCTGGGGCAGTTTGGTCAGTTTGAAGAAATCCACTGGCAGGAAATCGCCCGGATCATCCAAGCCCTGCAAGCCGAAATGACCACCCTGGCGCAGGCTTCCGACACGCTGCGCCAGCTCAAAGACACGATGGAGCGTCTGGCCGATGAGATCCGAGCGGGCCGGAAGCAGAAAGAAGAAAGTCTGGCCCGCCGGGGGGCGTTGCACAACAAGCGCGACGCCTACGCCACCGACCTGGAGCAAACCGCCCGCTTGCGCGAACTCGTGACTCCCGAAGAACGAAGCACCCACTTTCCGGCCCTGGAAAAGCTCGCCGGTACCCGCCCGTTCCGACTGGAAACTGCCGAAAGCTACCGGCAGGAGGTGCTCGATAAGATTAATAGGCGACTGGAGAAAAAGAACTCCGAAAAGCGCGGCTCCTCGCAGCGCCTGGTGGGACTAATTAGCGCCTTCACCCGGGCCTTTCCTTCCGAATCGGTGGAGCTGGGTGCCTCTCCGGACTACCTGCCTGAGCTGCGGGATTTGCACAAAAAGCTGGTGAAAGACGATCTGCCCAAGTTCGAGACGCGCTTCCGCGACCTGCTGCGCAAAGGCACGATCAACGACGTGTTGCTCTTCAAAAACAAGCTGGAGGCGGCTAGCAACGAGATTGTGGATAAGATTGACCTGATCAATCAGTCGCTGCGCGAGATTGAGTACAGTCCGGGCACCTACATTCGCCTGGTGCCCGACCAGGAAACCGACGCTGAGATTCGTAACTTCCAGACCGACTTAAAGAACTGCCTGAAAGACACGCTGGGGCAGGAAGATTATTACAACGAAGAAAAGTACCTGCAGGTGAAAAAGCTGCTGGACCGCTTCAACAGCGAAGAGAGCGCCGAGAAACGCTGGAAAGACAAGGTGACCGACGTGCGCAACTGGTACTCTTTCGGAGCTTCCGAAAGAAACCGCGAAACCGAAGAAGAAACCAACTACTACAGCGACAGCGGCGGTAAATCG
Organism: Tunicatimonas sp.; assembly: GCA_049650865.1. Taxonomy (GTDB): domain Bacteria; phylum Bacteroidota; class Bacteroidia; order Cytophagales; family Cyclobacteriaceae; genus Tunicatimonas. The sequence goes on along the minus strand of JBASAY010000026.1, from coordinate 35,962 downwards.
GGCGGACAGAAAGAAAAGCTGGCCTACACCGTGCTCGCCTCGGCGCTGGCCTACCAGTACGGTATTCACGACGAACAAAAGAACCGGCGCTCGTTCCGCTTCGTGGTGATCGACGAGGCCTTCGGGCGGGGGTCGGACGAGAGCACGCGCTTCGGGTTGGAGCTTTTCAAGAAGATGAACCTGCAACTGCTGATCGTTACCCCGCTGCAAAAGATCAACATCATTGAGCACTACATCGACTTCGTGCACTTCATCAGCAACCCGCTGGGCAACCAGAGCGAAATTACGAATTTGACCAAGAAAGAATACCTGGAGAAAAAAACGGCCTACTTACAGGAAAATTAATTCCTGATCATCGAGTGGCTATCTGCGGCAAAAAAGGGCCATTTGATGACGAGGGATGAGAGGGGACAGAGCCCCTCGATTACATGAGCACAGAACCGGAGGTTCTGCGCCAGTGGGGGATTTTCAATAAAACGATAGCGTAACCCTGTTCTATGCCTGCTTTTATTAGTCCAGCGGAAATCAAGAAGCAAGCCGGGCGGTGGTACCCGGATTTTTTGGCGGCTACGCTGCGCGGTGAAGACTTCTTTCCGCGGGACATTCGGTTTCCGAAGATGAAGTCAAGCGCCTTAGCGAAGCACTTCGGGGAGGTGCATGCCTCGCTGGTGCAGCTGCGGGCCAAAAGCAAGGAAACCGTAGGTCAGGGCTATACGGTGGAGTGGGAAGAAGTGAATAACCGTACCATCGGGCGCAATCAGTTTCCCGTCCGCATCTTCGTAGCCCATCAAGATGATTACCTCAGTTTGCTGACGACCGAACGCCGGGAGCATTTCCGGCAGTTTAAGGCAGCCGTAGTACTGATCCGAGAAACGTTTCCGTTGCTGGAAGGTTGGATGCCGGGCAATGAGAAGAAACTGGGCGACTACGGTCCGGTATGGGCCGATTTGTTGCGGGTGGGCGACTGGTTTGTGCACCACTACGAAGCCGACCGCTACTTCATCCGGGAGCTGCCCATCCGGGTGCATACTAAGTTTGTGGAGCAGCACAAGGCTATTCTCAGTGAACTGCTCACCTATTTGTTACCGCCGCATCAGGTTAGAAGTGAATTTGCAGGAAATCGGGAGCACAACTTTGAGAAGCGCTTTGGCCTGAAGTACGACGAAACGCTGGTTCGCTTTCGTTTGCTGGACCGGGATTTTCTGCCGGGCATGAACGACTTGTCTATCCCGCACTCGGTCTTTGCGCAAACGCCGCTACCGGAAGCGCAGGGCATCATCACGGAGAACAAGATGAACTTCCTGACGCTGCCCGCTCGAGCAGACACGTTTGCCCTCTTCGGCGGCGGCTTCAACATCCATTTGCTTCGGCACGCCGAATGGTTGCACCGCAAACACCTCTACTACTGGGGTGACCTCGACGCACACGGTTTTGTGATCCTGGCCCAGCTCCGGCAACTATTCGGGCACGTAGACAGCCTGATGATGGACCGGGCTACCTTAAATACCTTTTATGAAGGAGATCAAGGTACGCCCATCGCCAACGTAAATACTGAGGGCCTTCGGGGGGACGAGCAGGAATTATTTTATTATTTAAAAGAAAACAACCTTCGTTTGGAGCAGGAAAAGATACCTCATTACTACATTTTGACCCAACTAAACCGTATCGCTCAACGTAGAGACTGAACTTCAACTACTATAATCGCAAGTTTACTGCTAACCTACTGCCGCGCAACCTTTACACTTGTTTCCTTACTAGATCCACTAATAGGTAACAAATGTATTAGCTAAGCGGTCGGTGAGATAAACTTTCCGAATAGAGTAGGGGAAGAAAAGCATCAAAAACCATTGAAATCAACCCCGAAAATCACCTCCGTTAGCGCAACTTGCTATTTTAGCCTAAGTTTCGCTACATTTAGTCAACTACAACGCTTACTGTTATGAAAGAGACCACGTTTGAATCGCGGGCCAAAGAAGCCTTTGGCGACCTGTACGGAAAAGTGAAAGAACTGGAAGACAAGGCCAAGCAACTACGCACGAAGCTCGACGAGCAGGTAGGTGACCTGAAAGGGCAGAACGCCAAAGCCTACGACACCCTTGAGGACGTGAAGCACGCCAGCACCGCCGCCTTCTATGATATCCGGGAAGGGGTGGAGCAGGCTTCGTCGGCCATTGGGGAAGCCCTCAAAAAGGCATCACACCACTTCAAGTAGCCGCTTCCGTTTACCGAATCTTCGTCTCCTTTTGCCTACCCCATCCACGCTAGCCCCTTCGGTTGAACTACCGCCTACGGCAACCCCTGCTTCCAATTCGCCCGAGCACCGTATTCCCGCCGAGGCTGAAAACCTGGTGCGCACCCACGTGCTGTCGGTGCTGCGCGAAGCCATTGACGAGCAGCGAGCGCTGGTACGCGCCGTTGAGGAGTTGGTAAAAGAAAAGTACCCGCCGCTGGCCGAGGCGCAACGGGCCGAGGACCAGAGCGCCTTTTTCCGAGCTTATACCGAGTACAACCAAGCCGTCTACGCGCTCATCGAGCACCGCTACGAGAACAATACCGCTCGTGCGTACGAAGAGGTATTTGCGACATTTGCCGCCGAGGCCGACCAACTCGTTCAGGGACTTCCCCTGATGTACCAAGCTCAACAGTCTGAGGATCGGTTTACGGCCCATCCCGGCGAACGGCCCTTACTTCGGGTGGTAAAGTCCGTGAAGCGCTACCACCGGGCTATTGCCCAGGGGCCAACGCGGGTAGCCAATTCGTTTCGCAAGCTGCTGCGTCGCGCGCCGCGCCCGGTCCGGCCCCGAAGCTACCGGGTGCCGCTGCGCCACCTCACGCAGTACTGGTACCGCGAAGCCTGGATAGCCCACCTGGTACCTGTGGTGGAGCTCATCTACCAACGGACGGCGGCCAACACTCTCCGGCTGTGGCGTTTTGAGGATGAGGTGTACACCCGCTGGTATAAGCACCTGATAGAAAACTACGCCCAGCAGGACGATTGGCTGGCGCATCTGCCGGAGCTGCCGCAGGACGCGTACGAAACCACCGTGGCCGAACTGCTGGAAGACCTGAACGACCTTGAGCAGGCGGTGGTCAGCGAGGTAGAAAGCTGCTTGACGACCACCCATGAGCACTTTACGCATGCTTACGAGCGGGTGGGAACCGCCGAACTGTCGGCCCGCCGCTACGGGGGGCGGGCGTTGTACCGCCGCCGCAGGCAGGGAACGCAAAAGTTTGCCGCCTGCACGCAGGGGTGGCGCAACACCCTGTACGCCCTGTACGAAGACTGGCGCATCGACCAGGGCATCAACTTACTGTGCACTACGCTGTTCAACGAACATACGCACCTGCGTTCTAGCTTGCACAACAAAATTGATGAGGCCACCCTGCCCCAACTCGATCGCCTGATCGACTGCATCGGGGGGGTAGAGCAGGCGGTGCGCGAGTCGTCTGAAGCACAGCTCCCGCAGGCACTGCAGCAGCAGCAAGACGTGGTCGACCATACCCTGATCCGGGTGATCATCCCCTCTACGGTAGCGGTACTGTACCGACAGTCGTTGCCCGCTGCCGTGCTGGAAGTGTACAAACGTATTCAGGCGGCGGTAGACACGGTGGCCGACCGCCGGGCCCTGGTAGATACCAACGACTACGACCGCCCCCTGCGGGCCGCTGAGCTTAACTACGTGTCGCCCCGCCAGATTGTAAGCTTCGAGTCGCTGCCTAAACTTCGCCTGACCATCGAAGCAACCAAGGAGGAAACTGGTCAGCGCGTGCTGCAAATCCAGAAGATGATTACTGAAATCGGGCAGGTGTCGTACTTTAACCTAGACTCGGCCCGGTCGCTTTACGAGACCGAGGCGGAAGAGGCCGCAGAGAAGGCCCGAACTACCGCCGAAGAAGGACTACAGCGGGCTATCAAGAGCGCCGAAGGCGTTCAGGAGCAGATTCGTACGGCAGGACAAGAAGTAGACAGCGCGGTGTGGCAGGCGATTCGGGACTTCAACAGCAACCTGGTAGCGCTGAAGAGCAACGACTACGCGCTGGAGATTAAGCTGCGGATTGCTAAAGCAAAGGCGCTAGAGCGCACGCAGACACTGAAGCGGCAGTCGCTCGACTACCTCAAGCACGGCATTCCCTATCTGGCGCGCTACGGACAGCAGCGGTACACCGCGCTCAACGAAGCGGTAAACGGCTACCGGCAGCAGTTCGGTCTGGCATCGGCCGCCGCTACCGTTACCACCGAGGTGTCGGACTTCCTGAACGATACCGAAGTGGCGGTGAACCGTCTGCCCTACGTATACCAACGCCTCTACAGCAACCGCCCGCTCGAGGATGCGGTATTTTACGAAGAGCGAACCGCCGAGACCGCGTTGCTGCAAAAAGCGTATCACAACTGGGCGCGGCAGCGCTACGCCAGTACCATGCTGGTGGGGGAAAAAGGGACCGGCGCCACCACGCTGATCAATTTCTTTCTAAAGAAGATACCCACCGTTGAACTTGAGCGCTACGAGATAATCCGAGTGGATGCTACCAGCCGCTGCTACACCGAAATTGATTTACTCAAGCGCATCAGCGCGCTCGTTCCTGATATTACCTTTACGCACCTCGACGAAGCGGTAGCCTATTTTAACGAGCACCCGCGCAAGCACATCATCGTGTGGGAGGACATTCAGCACTGCTACCTGCGCAAGGTGGGTGGGTTTGTGGCGCTTAAGTTGCTGTTCGAGCTTATCTCGCGCACCCACAAGCAGGTATTTTGGCTGTGCGCGTGCACTTGCTACGCCTGGGATTTTCTCAACAAAACGACGCACATCTCCGACTACTTTGAGTACATTATTCCCCTGGAAAACATCAGTAGTGAGCAGCTGCAGGAGGCAATCCTAAAGCGGCACCGGGTAAGTGGCTACCACATTCAGTACACCGGGGCGGTGGCTGGTCGCCTGCGCAAGAAGTTCCAGAAAATGACCACCGACCAGAAGCAGCAGCACCTTGAGAAGGTTTACTTTGAGGATATGAATCAGCTAACGGCTGGTAACTACAGCGTGGCCCAGCTGTACTGGCTCCGGTCTACCCAACAGGTGCTCAACGATACGATCACCATCGGTTCGCTTGATGCGGTAGACTTCTCGTTCACCAAATCCATTCCCCTGCAACAGATGCTCACCTTGCACGCGTTGCTGCTGCACGACGGCCTAAGCGAAGCGCACTTTCAGGAGGTGAACGAGCACCACGCAGGGCGCCGCCCCGTAGCCACGCAGCTGGGGCTACGCCAGCTGCGCGACGACGGACTGGTAACGCTCAAGGATGAGGTGTATACGGTGAATCCGCTATTGTACCGGCAAATTGTGCAGTTGCTGCGCAGCAAAAACTTTCTGCACTGATGAAGATACGTTTACGCTGTTTATTGGTTGTATTGCTGGCAGCGGAGGCCATCTTCGCCGGGGCCGCCCTGGCGCAGACCGACACCACGGTAGTCCCCCGTGATTCAGTAGCTACCACAGTTCCGGGAAGCATCCGCATCAACGCGCAAACGCTGGTAATCCAGGTCGACAGTGCCGCAATTCCACTCGCTCCGCGCCCCACGGTCGTTGACTCGGTGGCCCAAAAAGTGGTAGACATTACCAAGCCTCCTACCGTACAGAATATATCCATCTACAAGATTGTGTGGAGCATCGTCATCTTCGGGTTGGGCTACTTTATCATTCGCTTTTTAACCCGCTTGGTGGAGCTAGCCGGTGAGCGAAGTACCAATTACCGGATCATGATCAAGGGCTTTGTGCCCGTGGTGCGGATTATCGGCTGGATCGTGGTGATCTTTATCATTATTGCGGGAGTGCTACAGCCACGAATTGAAGCGGTGCTGGCGCTCACCGCATCGGTAGGGGTGGCGGTAGGCTTCGCCTCGCAAGATATCCTCAAGAACATCTTTGGTGGAGTAGTCATCTTACTGGATGCCCCCTTTAAGGTAGGCGATAAGATTGAAATTGGGTCGCACTACGGCGAAGTAGTGGAGATTGGCCTGCGCTCTACGCGCATCGTTACTCCCGACGACTCGCTGGTGTCGATCCCCAACGGCGAACTGATGAACCAGTCGGTGTCGAACAGCAACGCGGGTGAGCTGAACTGCCAGGTGGTAGCAGAGATTTACCTGCCGCTTGATATTGATACCGAACGGGTGCGCAACATTGCCCAGGAGGCGGCTCAAACCTCGCGGTACATCTTTTTGAATAAGCCCATCACGGTGCTGTTTTTTAATGAAGTAAAGGAGCGGCGTCCGTACTACAAGATGCGCCTGAAGGCCTACGTGATGGATATCCGTTACGAATTTATCTTTAAGAGCGAGCTTACCGAGATTGTGATCAGGGAGTTGCTTCACGAACAGATTATTACCGCTGCCGATTACGCATAAAAAAAGCCCGAAGCGTATCGCCTCGGGCTTCTGAGATGGGAAGTTTACTGATTAGATTTCAGCGTCAATTTCTTCCATTGTCTCGTTGATATCGGCTTTCACGTCCATCCAGTTGTCTTCGGTTGAGTTTTCCAACTCGTCCAGATCAGTCTGTAGCATATCAACTTTCTCCTGATATTCATTTTTGGCTTCGCCGGTGGCGCTGGCCATTTCGTTCTGCAGTTCGTTGATCTTGCTCTGAAGCTTCAGTTTGAAGTCTTCTTTCTCAGTCTCGAAGTTAGCGGCCAAGTCATCAGCAGCATTCTCCATGTCATCGCCCATTTCTTCTACGCCTTGCTCAATATCGTCGCCTGCTTGATCGGCTTCGTTTTGCGCTTGCGGTGAGCAGTTGGTTAATGCAACAAAGCTGAAGCATCCAGCAACAATTGCTACGAGGTATTTCTTTAAACTAAGGGTTTTCATAAGTTAAAATTGATTGGTTAAATAAAAGTAAAGGTAAATAATTGGTTTAGTTAGTTACTACGAACGCCGTTAGAGTGCTGCAAGGTCATTTCCGACAATTTCTCGCCGCCTTTAATTCCAAAGTCCAACGTACGAATTGGGAACGGAATGGTGATATCATTCTCGTCGTATAGCTTCTTAATGGCCATAATTCCGTCACTCTGGGCCTGAAGATAATCTGCCTGACCGGAAGTTTTGGCCCAAAACCTCACCGAAAAGTTAATAGAACTGTCACCAAACTCGGTATAGAACAAACTAACCTCCCGGCGAGTGTCAATGCTACTGAGCTGTTGAATGGCGCCGATGGTCAGCTCTTTTACCTTATCAAGGTCATCACCGTACGAAACTCCCACGGACAAATCGACGCGCCGGTCACGGGTGTTGGTGTAGTTCTCTACTACTTCTTGAAATAAATCCTTGTTGGGAATAAGTACCTCAATACCTTGAAAGGTGCGTACGGTGGTAGTCCGAAGGTTAATATTTGTAACGGTGCCGAAGTTATCGCCCGACTTAATAATATCGCCAACGCGAAAGGGCTGCCCAACCGCGATAAGCACCCCCGATATAAAGTTGGCCGCAATATCTTGAAAAGCAAAACCTAGCGCTAATCCAACAATCCCAACGCCCGCTAGCAGTGAGGTAACTACCCCGTCTAGCTCAACAATGGTCAGTGAGATGAAAAAACCAATTGTTAACACGGTGGCGTAAATCACCGTGACCAAAAGATTGTTAACTGCTCGGTTCTGCGAAATGCGGCTAAACAATTTGCCCGCTACGTTACGGATCGTTTTAGCTAGTAAGACGAACAAAACCGTAACTACAATGGCGATTACTAGGTTAGGTAGTAACGCGATCAACTGCTCTAACCACGTCTCAACCTTGTCGGTGATTAACGTTACTGCGTCAGCAATTTTTATATCCAAGGCAAATTAAGATTAGTTAGTACTTGAGCCTAGAGGAGAGCGGTTAGCTGCTAAAAAAAAGAGTTCTTTTTCTTCTTTGCCTTTTTGAGTGACTGCTTACTTTGTTTAGAATACTCGTCAACCGCCTCACTGACGGTATTTAAGAAAGTGTCGATGCTACGGTTGAGGGATCCCTCAAGATCGTCTTTTATATTATTCCCTTCTTTGGCCCACTTCTCGCGGGTTTTGTCACCGCTTTCGGGTGCCATTAAAATACCGGCTACTACTCCGGCCGCTGCGCCAATTATGATTCCTGGTAATAACTTCATAGTGTTGATAATTAAATTTAAGGTTAGGTTTTAGTGGTGAAAATCTTGTGCCAAACGTAAAAGCTAGTTATACGATAACACTAAGAGAAAACAAAATTGCTGACAATGAGCAACTTGCGGATACACCGCTCTTTTTAGCGGGCTATACAGTATTCTAACTGATACTGAGCAAAAAAGTTATTGCGAAATGTTTTCCCCACAGTGGGGATTGGGGTAGGTAATTTTTACCGCGCTGGGGCAAAGACTTATTGGTTGAACATATTAGAGAATTTTTGGTTAGATTATTCTACCGCCTCTGTTGTGCGGAAGTGATTTTTTTAAATTTAAACCCAAACTTTATGTCAATCCTGAGCATTGTTCTCGCTATTTTTCTTCCACCCCTAGCTGTCGGCCTACAAAAAGGTCTTACCGGAGCGTTTTGGCTTAATGTGCTGCTAACGCTGATTGGTTTTGTGCCCGGGGTAATTCATGCCTTTTATGTGTTAAGCCGCTAATAGGGTCGGCTCTCGAAAACTTCATCTAACCAAACTACTTAGTAATGAGCAATGTGACCAATCAAGACAAAGACGAAGCTATTGAAAAGTTAGCCCGATTTGGAATGGGTGCCAAAGGGGCAGTCTTTGTTATCCTAGGTATGCTTACCGCTATGGCAGCTTTTAACGAAGGCGGACAGAAAGCCGGACAAAGCGATGCGCTACAGTTTATCCACAACCAACCTTTTGGTCAGGTGTTATTAGCGTTATTAACGGTGGGCTTGATAGGCTACGTTGTTTGGCGCTTCGTTCAGGCCTTTCGCGATCCTGAGAATGAGGGTGATGACAAAAAAGGCGTTGCCAAGCGAATTGGCTACGGAGTAAGCGGACTGCTCTACGGATTTTTGGCCTACGAGGCGATCAAAATGCTTATTAATAGTGGCTCTACCGGCGGAGGCGGGGGGAGCAAAACCGTGGTAGGCATGCTGTTGGAACAACCCTTTGGACAAATATTAGTAGGTCTAGTAGCTGTTGCTTTGTTTGCTAAGGGAGCCTCTGAGATCTATAAGGCTGTTACCGAAAAGTTTATGGAAGAAATTTCTGCGGGGCAGTTGGAGCGGAAGGTGAGAGAAACCATTAAGAATGTAGGTAAGGTAGGCCTCATCGCCCGTGGAATTGTGGTAGGAATTATTGGCTATTTGTTTTTAAGAGCCGCTATTGAGTCTAACGCGAGCCAAGCGGGAGGGACCGAGAGCGCGTTTAGCTTTATCCAAAGTTCATCCTACGGTTCTATCCTATTAGGGATAATTGCCATTGGATTGGCCTGCTACGGCGTATATATGATCGTGAAGGCACGCTACAAAGCGTTACCGTCTAATATGTAAATCTATAATTAACGTATAACTATAACTATAATGCTTGATTCACTAACTGATAAAATAAGTGACTACCTCGAAGATGAAGACGGAGCAAGCGGCCTGCTAGTAAGCGGTATTGCTGCGGGCGGTGCTTTTTTGGTGCGCCGGGCGCTGGGGTACGGCTGGAAGAAAACCATGAAGTCCGACCCCCCTAAAAATCCGGCCGACCGCAACGTAGATATCAAGGAAGCATTGGCTTGGACCCTGCTTACCGGGGTGATTGCGGCATTGGTGCGCCTATTTATCCGGCGTAACGTGGTAATTGGAGCCCGTAAGGTGTAGTCTGTCCAAATTTTTTCATCTTGATGATTTGTAATTATGATACAGAAGGGATCAACCGTCCGTTGGAAGTGGGGAAACGGTAGCGCGCAGGGAAAAGTAAAAGAAACGTTTGCCGAAGAGGTAACCAAAACCATTAAAGGAAGCGAAATTACCCGTAAGGGAGAAAGTGGTAACAAGGCACTGCTCATTGAGCAGGAGGACGGCGATGAAGTGCTTAAACTGGAAAGTGAAGTAGAGAAAGCGTGACCCACCGTAGCGGATGGCAGTTCCATTAATCGGTAGTTTACCCGAAACCTTAGTTTATAGTAGCGATCAGGATCCCGGATACACCCGGGTGCGACGAGGAAAAGGGTTCAGCTACCACACCAAAGCTGGTAGTCGCCTCAAGCGCTCGTCGGAGCTTGACCGCCTGAAGGCGCTGGGCATTCCCCCTGCTTGGAAGGAGGTGTGGATCGCCCAAGACCCCCACGGGCACCTGCAGTGTACAGGGATTGATCCCAAGGGGCGCAAGCAGTATATCTACCATCCCGATTGGAACGCTTACCGCAGCGCGGCTAAGTTTCGCAAGCTGACTGAATTTGGACGTGCCCTCCCGGATATTCGCCGAATCACGAACGAGCATCTTACCCTTTCCGACTGGTCGCGCCCTAAAGTACTCGCCTTGGTCGTTCAGATTCTGGATGCCCACCACATTCGCATTGGTAACGAGTACTACCGGCAGCAGAATGAAACCTACGGACTTACCACCCTGCGCCGTAAGCACTTTGAGTTCGAGAAGGGCACTGCCCGGCTGGAGTATAAGGCCAAGAGCGGCAAGTACCGCCGGATAAGCATCAAGAATAACCAGTTAGCGCGTTTGGTAAAGAAGAGTTCAGAACTGCGAGGTTACGAACTGTTTAAGTACCGCGGGAAGGATGGTAAGTTACATCACATTAATTCTCACGACGTAAACGAATACCTACGCGACATTTCAGAAGAAGCGTTTAGTTGCAAAGACTTCCGCACCTGGGGCGGCACCACGCTGGCCGTCGACAAACTGCCGGAAGCCCAACGCATGGTTACCGAAAACCCCCGCCTCAAACTCGAGACCACCCTTGTCAAACTGGTTGCCAAAGAGTTGGGCAACACCATCACGATCTGCCGGAAGTACTACATCCACCCGCGGGTGTTGGAGGTAGCCTTGGCTGACCAACTAGATAAGTGCCGCCAGCCACTCAAGAAAATGCCTCTCCAGGACCGGAAGCTGCTGAGTGATAATGAGATGGTTGTTTTAAACATCATTGATAAATAGATGGTTTGATAGAGTGCAGAGCGCATATCAACTGCTTTGACCATTTGTCAGTGAGCATTTTTATTGATATCCTACTATTACCATCTCGTCAATTTTCGCTTTTTCTTCTGTTTCCGATAATTCGTTGTTCTGCGAGTCTTCTTGAAACGAAGCGGGAGCATCTATCCTATCCAATTTGAAGGTAATCGGTAACACCATTCGTACGTTCACTGCTTGTCCGTCGGTAGTTCCTGGAAGCCACTCCGGCGACTCCTGCAATACCCGCAATGCTTCTTGATCACAAGCTTCACCTATTCCCTTCAGTATTTCTGTCTGGGTGATCTCACCGTACTCGTCGACAACAAACTGCACAAACACCTTTCCCTCGATACCTGCTTGCCGTGCTTCCGAAGGATAACGTATGTTGTCACCAATGTGTCGGTAGAAAGCGGGCATCCCTCCCTTAGGTTCGGGTCGATTTTCTACCACCGTATACACCCCGTCGGCATCCGGGAGATAGGCTAGCTTTTCTCGCAATTCTTCTCGAAGGCCAACCAGTTTTTCAACCCTAGTGAGTTCGTTAGAGGATGCTTTTTCTTCAAGTAGCATCATTTCATCGGGAGGTCCTTGGCCTTTCTCAAGGTATTTGTTCAGTTCCTTCTCAAATTGCTTTTGAGTAGGATAATGACGGCTAACAATCGCTTGTATCTCTTGGTCTACTTTAGCCAGATCATTTTGTATCTCTTCGTATGACTGGGCTACTGCTTCACTGATAATTTCTTCTTCGCTGGGTTGACACGAGAACGTGAAAAATAGCGACATAAACACCGGTACAATTAGCACGTAGCGGTACCAGGGAGTTTTTTTGATGGAGTAAATCATGTGAATTCGGTTTAAGATAAGTGATGGATAAAAAAAACAATTAACGGGTAACACGTTGCGGCTACTTAAGACGCGCTTGCTAAGCAGCCGGGCGTAGTCGCGTTGCCCTACTGAAGCCTGAACAAGTACTTGGGCATCTGCCTCGTACTCATGGGTCTGAATAAGTGCCCGGTCGTAGAGGTACACCAGTGGATGAAACCATCCGAGAATTTTTAGCAGGGTCAGATACAGCACGTCGTAGCTATGGCCCCGCTGGATGTGCGTTTCTTCGTGCAGCATCATCTGCCGCGTTTCTTCCACCGTGAGCGGCTGCGTATTGTCCCAGAACAGGTAGCGAAAGAACGAAGCGGTTGGAAAGCGCCCGTTGGTATAAAACAGCCGATAACGCTGGTGAGGCACCACCTGTTCTTGGCTGCTCCGCTGCACCTTGTTAAGCTGATAAAACTGGTAACCGTAGTACACGGTCGCTACGAAAACCCCGCTAGCGTACACGAACAGTATCCAAGGCCAGCCTTCACTCGCTGCGCCGTTGTCTCCTCCAACCCCAGCGGGAGCAAGCAGCAGATAGGCCGTGCTTACTCCAGCAGAAGTACTACCTCCGGTGGCGAGCGGAATGTTAAGCAATGGCAGCACCCAACTCAGTGCCGAAGTAGTTAGCAAGTAAACCCGATTGTACTGGAACATGGGCTGTCGGTACAACACCGCCAGGTAGAAAAGATAGAAGACACCCAGGCACACGCTGGACTCGAGCAGATAAACAGTGGTTGCGTTCATGGGGTAAGGGGCTGAGATGGTACAACATTTATTTCACTGACGTCGAAGGTTACGTTTATTTGGCATCGCACCGGCTGATTGTCTTTTTGAGCGTGGCGCCACCGAACCTTAGCGCGGTTGATGGCTTTTATAAACTCGCCGTCGGCCTGGTACGCAGCGTGGGAGTCGCTTCGGCTGCTAAACCCCCGTACCAGGTTGGGCGAGTGCGTTCAGTAGCCCCACACGGTAAATGCTATCTCTACCGTGCCGGTGTCGTACAGCGCAAACACCTCTGCCGACCGCACTTCGTCAAAGATAGCCTTCCGGAAATAGTCTATTCCCCGAACGGGCCGAGGCGGTACGTCTACTTCGGAAAGAGCATATACTTCTGGGTCAGGAGGGCCGTAGTAGTACATTGGGCTCTGTAGGGTGGTATCTTCCACCAGAGCAACCCGCAGCTGGCTGAAATCCGCTTCTTCATCAGGAAGTACGTAGGTAATGGTTTGCCGATGGTAGGGAATCTTCGGCGGGGCTTTACCGTCACGTCTAAACAAAATAGTGTCCCAAGCAACGTGAATGCCACTGCGGCGATTCTTTACGTCGTACAGTTTGTCCTCAATCAACGACAGGGCGTTTTCGTTCGTCACGGGCATTTCTTCAATAACCTCTAGTCCCGGATCGATCATATAAAAGTGTCTATTAATGTCGTCTACCTGAAAGTAGTAGTAGAAATTAAAGTGTCGATCGGTATGCATGGTTGCCAGATGATCGGCCGTATGCTTTAGTTGATCGGGCAGCCAGTCGTAGTCGGCAAATCCGGTAATGGGAAATACAGATTTCGTAGAGACGGAAGGAGCTTTATCGTGCGATTGCTCACATCCAATTCCCGTTAAGATAATAAACCACGCTATGTGCCTAGCCCTACTCATCTTTACTATTCGGGTAATCTGCGCCATCTGCGTGCCCTCTCTCATCCGTGTCATCTGTGCCATCTGCGTGCCCCAGATCATCCTCAACGTACCGCATCAGCCGCTCAAAATCATGGATATCCATATCGTTCTCCTTGGCGAAAAACGACACCAGCCGCGAAAACGACCCACCGAAGTAACTGCCGATAAAGCTCTTTAGAAAGAAGTGACTGTAGTCTTTCTTGGCCACCAGGGGATAGTACTCGTGCGTTTTGCCGTAGGCTTGGTACGATACAAAACCCTTCTTCTCCAGAATCCGCACAATGGTCGATACCGTATTGTAGGCCGGTTTAGGCTCGGGCATCTGGGCCAGAATATCCTTGACGAATCCCCGCTCAATGCGCCATAAAATCTGCATTACCTGCTCTTCGGCTTTGGTTAGTTCTTTCATTGCAGTTTAAAGCTGATGGGTACCACCATGCGCACCCGCACGGCTCGTCCGCGCTGTTTGCCAGGATTCCACCGGGGCGAATTTTTAATTACGCGCAGCGCTTCCTCGTCGCAGCCCGCCCCAATGCCCTTTAGTACCTTGATTTGACTCAGGGAGCCGTCTTTATCTACAACGAACTCCACGAACACCTTTCCAGATACGCTCTGACGAATGGCTTGCTTAGGATACACTACCGACTCGCCCAAGTATTGGTAAAAAGCGCTGATGCCTCCGGGAAACGAGGGTTGGGTTTCGACAGTAATAAAGATATCATCCACGGGTTCATCCGGCGGATTCACAACCGTGAGATATTCGTCCAAATCGTCGTCCGTAAGTTGCACATCAATGATAATGTCTACATCGATATCTACATCTTCATCGTCGGGTACGTGAATGATTTCGGGCTGCACCAGTTTGGGCTTGGGCGGTTCGTGCACCGTAGTGGGAATGGGGGGGAGAATGGTTTCCTCAAAAGATACCGGGGGCGGTAGATCAATAGGTTCTACCCGGGTGCGCCACTCAAAGGCAACCGTAATTGTCGCTAAACTGAGAATTAAGCCGATCACGAAGTGGAAGTTGCGCTTTCGTTCCTGATCAAAGGAGGGGTTTTTCTTAGGTTCCATGGTGGGTTGTGTTTGGTGATAACCCCAATGTACGACTATTATTTTAGTTAAACAACTATTTTATTAGTTATAGGAATGAAAAATTTGGGCTGAGTCGTTAGAACTCAGCCCAGAATGTTAGTTCGAGAGGCGCTACGCGCTTTTTAGCTTCGCTACTTTAATGATCTTAAATGTCTCCAGCGCTTTAATTAGCGGATAGGTAGGATCAATTTCAAACCAGCGGGCCGCAAAGTCCTGTCGCTTCGGCAACTTATGGTGGTTGTTCTGAAACAGCTCGCCCAGCATCAGGAAGTCGAACGCCAGCGTGTTACGCGACTTATCGTTGTTGTCGAAGTTAGAGTAACCGTACTTGTGTCCGCACCAGTTCACGATAGCCCCGTGAATAGGGCCCATCAGGTAGTGCAGGGGCAACAGTCCGTACATCCACCAGTGGGTGCCGGGCAGTTCGGCAATTGAGATCGCCCAGATGTAGAACAAGGTATACAGGGTTCCCCAACCGATTCGCGACAGTTTGCTATCGCCAATTTTGTCAATTAGAGGCCAATCAGGTACGTCTTTGGTAAAACGCGGCTCAATGTCGGATTTGTACTCAAGCACCCCGTTGTAGATGTTTTTGGTTTCCCACATCATCGTGAACAGGTTCTCGGTGTGGTGCGGCGAGTGCGGATCATCTTCCGTATCGCTGTAAGCATGGTGCATGCGGTGCAACACCGCGTAGGCCCGGGGACTTAAGTAAGAAGACCCCTGGAAAATCCAGGTAAGCACGTAGAAGGTCTTTTCCCAAAAGGGGCTCATCGTAAACATCTTGTGCGCCGAGTAACGGTGCAGAAAGAAGGTCTGAAAGAACAGCGACAGATACCAGTGGGCAATAAAAAAGGCAATAATAATCACTGAGGTGGGGGTTTGGTGGATATGAACAAAGATAATCGTTTCGGCGCGAAGAATGTTTGTCTTCTGAATAAATTTAAGAGCGAAACAATCGCCTTAAGTTAGCAAAACAACGTTCATTAGTTTTTCATTCCCTACCGTACGACTAATTACAGCAAGGAAAATAATGTGCTTACTCCTGCGTAAAGGCGTAGGTAACAATATTCGCGCCCATCTGTAGGGCCTGCTGTCGCTTTTCTTCGGGGTCGTTGTGGATAGCCGGGTCTTCCCAACCATTGCCCAGATCGGTTTCGTAGCTGTAGAAGCACACCAGCCGACCTTCGTGTAGTAACGCTAGTCCCTGTGGCGCTTCTCCGTCGTGCTCGTGAATCTTCGGAATGCCCCGCCTAAACGTAAACTTCTGCCGGTAGATCGCGTGGTCGGGCGGCAAGTCTACGAACTCCAGTTCGGGAAATACCTTCTTCATCTCCAGACGCACAAATTCGTCCATCCCGTAGTTGTCGTCGATGTGCAGAAAACCACCCGCTAGCAGATACTTACGCAAATTCTCAGCCTCTTCGTCCGAAAAAACTACGTTTCCGTGGCCGGTCATGTACACGTAGGGGTACAGAAATAACTCAGGACTGCCCACCTCTACCATGTCTTCTTCCGGAGCCAAGCCGGTTTTTAAGCGCTCGTTACAGAACGCAATCAGGTTGGGCAATGCGGTTTTGTTCGAGTACCAATCGCCCCCGCCGTTGTACTTCAATTTAGCTAGCTTCAGCCCTCCGTTCTGACCGTAGGCGTTTCCAGCCACCATCAAGCTAACCACCACAATGCAAAATCTTCGGTACACCATCATCTGTTTCTCTATCGTAGTTGAAATGAACGTTGCGGGAGGGCCGACTACTCAGCCGTGGTTGCCTGCTGCTGCTCAATCCAACGGTTAATATTACTTTCCAGAATGCTGAGCGGCACTGTTCCGCTGCCCAGCACTTGATCGTGAAAATTTCGTACGTCAAACGTATCCCCAAGGGCTGCCTCGGCCCGCTTCCGCAGTTCTTTAATCTTCAGTTCGCCAATTTTATAGGCCAGGGCTTGTCCCGGCCAAGCAATATAGCGATCTATTTCAACTACAACATCCTGTTCGCTCATGCTTGAGTTTTCGCGGAAGTAAGTGATGGCTTCGTCGCGCGTCCATCCCAACTGGTGAATTCCGGTATCCACCACCAAGCGGATGGCGCGCCATATCTCGTAGGTCAGCTGGCCGTAACGGGCGTAAGGGTCTTGGTACATGCCGAGTTCTGGCCCCAGACTTTCGGAGTACAATCCCCAGCCTTCAACGAAAGCGGTGAACCGGAGCATCTTTCTAAAGTCGGGCACGTTTTCTTGCTCTTGGGCGATCGCTAACTGCAGGTGGTGGCCAGGCACAGCTTCATGGATGGCCAAGCTTTCCATTGCCCACTTCGGACGGCTTTTGAGGTTGTACGTATTGGCAAAGAAGTACCCGGGAGTACCACTCTTGAGCGATCCGGACTGATAATACGCGGTGGTAGTGGAGGGGGCCGCGTACGCGGGTACTTCTTCTACTCCGTAGGGCAAGCGCGGCAGATGACCAAAAAGTTGCGGCAGCATCGGATCAATACGTTTGCATATCTCGCGGTAACCGGTAAGCACCGCTTCGGGAGTTTCGTAGTAAAACTGCGGATCGGTTTTTAAAAATTCGTTGAATGCAGTGATATCGCCCAAGAAGCCTACTTCGTTGATGATTTGTTGCATTGCTTCTCGAATGCGTGCTACCTCACCAAGGCCAATATCGTGAATTTCTTGGGCGGTGAGGTCCGTGGTGGTCGTGTGGCGGATTCGTTCGTTGTACCACGCCTCACCATTGGGTAAATCTTTAAGGCCAAACGAAGAGCGGGCCTGCGGTACGTACTCATCCTCCATGAATGTATGGAAGCGAACAAGGGCTGGATTTATCTGTTCTAGAATGAGGGTACGTACCTCCTGCTGCACTGACGTTGCATCGATGCCTTCCGGATCAATGGTTTCGCCGAGCGAAGCAAAGGGAGCGAAAAACACACTCTCATCGGCAGAATCCGCGATCATGCTTTGCACCTGCTGCGGCACTTGCATCACCGTAGTGCGCGGCATGGTAATCCCCTGCTCTATTCCTTCTCTAAGCTGCGCCTGCGCCCGCTCAAAAAACTCAGGAATAGTTCGCAGGCGTGTCAACAGATCGTCGAGGTCTTTTGCCGAGCGGAGCGGCATCATCCGTATTATCGAAGGCACCATCTGGTGAAGTCCCTGAATCTGGTCGATAATAAGGTACTGCTCAGGGTATCGGGAATGTAGTTCGTAGTCGTCCTGTACCGCCTGCCGAAAAAGGGTGTAGTTTAACTGGTTAGGCTCGCTCAGGTCATCCGCGTTAAACCAATCTCGGGCCTCGTAGAACAAGCGCAGCTCTTTCAGGTTTTCTCGCTGTCCCTCGGGAGAAAGGTTATCCCACAAGTGATTATAGCCCTCTTCTCCCCAAACAGTAGCCGATACGGGCGACGCACGCTTTTTACTCTCAGCATAGAGCTCGAAGAGGGCATCCAGCCGTTCTTCTTCCGAACTGTAGTTATCCGCATCGTTAACGAACGCAAGTTGCTTCGTTAGTCCCTCCTCAGGCATTTCGGAAGTACGTTCAGCTTCGGCGCACCCCCCGAGTAAACAGGCAAGAATGACAATAAGTAGGTTGACTGGGTTAAGCATGTCTTAAGCGATGCGTATCAAAACCGGTTGATGAGCCTTCAAAAAGTGTTTTAACTCTTACAACTTCCGACAGATGTTACAACGCCGCCGACCCTTCGGTTATTTCGGGCAGTTGCTGTTTGTACAACTCACCGGGCGATGATTGGCGAAGATCAACCGGGCGCAACCGTACGCGATAGGTGTAGCTAGCAGAATCCAGCAGATACTCCTGATGCGTAGCCGGGGTCCAACTGTCGTCGCCACCCAGACCCATCTGCGCGTAGTCCAGATTAAACGTGATCTGGTCGGTTTCTTCTACCTGATACGCGTGGGTGGCCTGATCAAACTCCTTCAGATTGTACGAGTGCGCACTTACGTTGAGATCATTCGTCGGCCAGCCGCTGGCGAACAGCCCGATCCCCGCTGCGTTGGTCAACGCTACCCAACGAACCTGGGTTTTGTTGCCGTTCTCCTGCGGCAGTACGTAGGCGGTATACTGCTCGGCCACGCGGCCTTCGTAGCGAGCAACTTTAGCTCCGCTGTAGCGGTCGGAGTAGGTTTCGTGCGGCCCCCTTCCGTACCAGGCCAACCGATCCATAGCTTCCGGCACTTGCAGGCTTAGCCCTACTTTGGGTAGGGGAGGGGCGTCTTTATCCACCGTAAACCGGTTATCCAGCACAATATCACCGCTGCCGTACACAGTGTACGTTGCTTCGTAATCGATCAAGTCAGCCGTCGTCTCATCTTCATCCTGCATGGCCCCCCGCACCGTCACGCGCACTGCTTGGTCACCTAATGCTATGGCCTTGAGCTCGTTCGGAACAAACACCGCCTGGTCGAGGCCCGCCGCGTTCCAACGGTAAGCAAAAGATTTCTCACCTCCGCCAGAATCGTTGTCGGTAGGAGCGCGCCACACGTTGGGCAACAGCGGCGCTGTTAGCAGTTCCTGCTCCTCGCAAACCAGCGAGCTGAGACCACCCACCTGCTCACTAAACGTGACAACGAAGTTGCTGCCGGAGATGCGGATCTTTCCGTTAGTCTGCGCAAGGTCTAGGGCGGGCACGGTGCGCTGGTTCACGGTAGCGGCTAGGGGAGGCTGCGCATTGAGTAGAAACTGCTTCCAGGCTACCTCGTGGCCCGCCTCGGCCCAGGAGGTGGCTTCGGCAAGGGTAAAGCGAAGCGTCAGCAGGTACTCGGCGTCGTTCTTCCGGGCGGCAGGCTTCACCGGAATCTGCACCACCCGACTTTCGTTAGGCGCCAAATTTAACGACCCCAGCGTGCCGGTTTGCCAGGATGTGCCATCCCGCAGCACCTCCCAGTCTACCGTCAGCGCATCTAGGTTGGTGAAGTGATACGCATTGGTGATACGAAACTGCCGCTGGGCAAGGCTGGCAGGCTCCACCTTTACGTACTGAAACACTTTTTTGGCCTCTAAAATCTCGGGCTGCGGCGTGCGATCAGGGAACACCATTCCGTTGATGCAGAAGTCGCCATCGTTGGGGAAGTCACCAAAGTCGCCCCCGTAGGCCCAGTAAGCGGTGCCGTCTTCGGTGGTTTTCTTGAGCCCCTGGTCCACCCAGTCCCAGATAAATCCGCCCTGCATGCGGGGGTACTCCTCAATCACGTCCCAGTAGTCCTGCAGGTTGCCCAGGCTGTTGCCCATCGCGTGGGCGTATTCGCACAAGATGATGGGCCGGGTGGTGTCCTGTTCGTGGAAGGCGATCATTTGGTCGGTGCGGGCGTACATGTTGGCGATCACGTCGTAGCCACTGGGCTCCTTTCCGTAAACATCCTGTCGGGTGCTTTCGTAGTGGATGGGGCGGGTAGGGTCTAAGGCGCGCAGCGTGTCGGCCATGGCCTGCGTGTTGGGTCCGTCGCCGGTTTCGTTGCCCAGCGACCACATGATGATGG
Source organism: Tunicatimonas sp. (assembly GCA_049650865.1). Taxonomy (GTDB): domain Bacteria; phylum Bacteroidota; class Bacteroidia; order Cytophagales; family Cyclobacteriaceae; genus Tunicatimonas. The sequence continues at coordinate 15,712 of JBASAY010000026.1, read as the reverse complement.
AAGGATGGTTTTTATCCCGCTCGGCCATCGCTACGCCCCGCGCGACGAACGCCGACCGCCAGGCGGTATCCAGCACGGGCGATCGTCCTTCGCTCCAAAGCTGGTGACTTTCCACGTTGGCTTCGTCGATCACGTACAAACCGTACTCATCGGTAAGGGCGTACCAGCGCGGGTCGTTGGGGTAGTGCGAGGTACGCACTGCGTTGATGTTGTGCTGCTTCATTAGCTCGATGTCCTTTCGCATGGATGCTTCGCTAATCACCCGCCCCGTTTCCGGGTCCAGTTCGTGCCGATTCACTCCTTTAAAGTAGACCGGCACGCCGTTCACCAAAAATTGTCCGTTTTCAATCGCTACTTCGCGAAAGCCTACCCGGCTGCTAATCACCTCGGTGGTACTGCCGTCCGGATCTTCTATCGCTAGCGTAAGCTGGTACAAATTGGGCTGTTCGGCACTCCATAGGGCGGGGTTTGGCACTTCGTACGAAGCCTCAACAACCATCTCTTGCCCTACAGGAATGGTTCTTTCAACGGCTATCTGATCTTGGATCACTGTGTCTTGCTGCGCATCTAGCAAGGTTACCCGAACGTTACGCGCCCGAAAATTAGAATCCGCGTAGTTGGTCAGGTGCAGCCGAAGGTTAGCCGTGGCGTCGGTGTAGTTATCGTCCAGGTCCGTCGTGAAGGCGTAGTCGCGCAGGTGCACCGCCGGGGTAGCGAACAGAAAGACGTCGCGAAAAATACCGCTCATGCGCCAGAAGTCCTGGTCCTCCAGGTAACTGCCGTCCGACCAGCGAATCACCTGCACCGCCAGCGTGTTCTCGCCGGGCTGAATAAACTCGGTGACGTTAAACTCAGCGGGGGTCATACTGTCCTCGCTGTAGCCCACCGCTTGCCCGTTCACCCAGGCGTACATAGCCGACTGCACCCCGGCGAAGTGCAGAAATACCTGCTTTCCCTGCCAGTCGTTGGGAATCTCAAACGTAGTGCGGTAACTGCCTACCGAATTCGTATCGGTCGGTACCCGCGGCGGGTCGGCCGGGAAGGGGTGATTGATGTTGGTGTAGATAGGACCCTCGTAGTCCCCCAACAGCTGCCAGTTTGAGGGCACCGGAATCTCGTCCCACCCGCTGGCGTCGTAGTCGGTTGCGTAAAAGTCTTTGGGGGCTTCCCGGGGACCTAGCGCCCAGTGAAACTGCCACGATCCGTTGAGCAAGCGAAAGTAGTCCGATTGCTCCCGCTGTCCGGTTTGCGCCGAAGCTTCGTCGGCAAAGGGAATCAGGGTGGAGTGCGGCGGTTCGGTACCCACGTCGACTACCGCGGGGTTCTGCCACGCAGCTTGCGAAAAGTCCTGCTGAGGAGACTGGCAGTTCGATAAGATGAGCACCAGCAAACTAAGGCTATGGTAACGCATAGGTGTGATGTGCGGTCAGGTATTAGGTTTGTCCGGTTAGACTAGGGCCTTGAGCAGCTTTTCAACCGTAAGCCCCTCGAAGTTATCCACAACGTAGTCAGCTTCGGTATCCTTCAGTTCTTCTCGCGTGTGGGTGGTGGCTACTCCTACCACGTACATACCCGCATTTTTACCCGCCTGGATGCCCAAGATCGCGTCTTCAAACACAATACATCGCTCGGGGGGCATGTTAAGTTGGGCAGCGGAGAGCAGATACACTTCTGGGTCGGGCTTCCCCTGGGTAACCATGGTATCATCCACAATCACCGGGAAGTAGGGCCGTAGTTTGGTGTGGTCGAGCGTGAAGGTCACGTTGGCGGGCGGGGCCGAGGTGGCAATGGCACGGGGGACGTTCTGCTGCCGTAACTCTTCCAGAAAGGCTACCAAACCCGGGGTTGGCCGGATGTGATCTCGGTAGGCATCCCGGTAGGCTTCCTCTTTTTGGTCGCCGAAGCGGCGAATCTCTTCCGGCGATAGCGATCGGCCCAGCAGCTGGGGTAAGATGGTGTGCATCACCCGGCCGTTTACCTGCGCCTTATACTCTTCTTCCGTCATTCGAATATCGTGCTGCTCAAAGAACGACAGCCACGATTGCAGGTGGTAGCGGTGGTTGTCTACGATTACGCCGTCCATGTCGAAGATCACTGCGGGTTTTTCCATGCGGATAGTTGATGTTTGGGTTTTGGTTAGTGATAAGCTACCCCTTAATTCGGTCGGGGTGGTCGGTAACAAAGGCCTTCCAGCTTTTGGCGTGGTGCACCGGGGCGGACTTCTGGTAGTGGTGACACAAGGCCACTGCCACGGCGTCGGTAGCATCGAGCAGTTGCCGCTCGTCGGTTAATGTCGGAAACTTCACCAGGCTCTTCAGCATCTGGGCTACCTGCTCTTTCGAGGCACTGCCGTTGCCCGTCACCGACTGCTTCACTTTTTTGGGAGCGTATTCTATGATGGGAATCTGGCGGCTAAGCGCGGCGGCCATGGCCACTCCCTGGGCCCGCCCGAGCTTGAGCATCGACTGTACGTTCTTCCCGAAAAAAGGGGCCTCCAGGGCCATCTCGTCGGGAGCGTACTGATCAATTAAGCCGATCATCCGCTCGAAGATCTTTTCTAGCTTTTGTTCGTGGCGGGCGTACTTTTTAAGGTGAATCACCCCGTACTGCAGCAGGTGCAGCGAGGTGCGCTGGACGTCGGTCGTCTCAATCCGAATAAGCCCGTAGCCCATCACGCTGGTGCCGGGGTCTACTCCTAAAATAATTCTTTCGCGAACAACAGCAGCGTTGGGTTGGCTCATTCGCCTAAAGGTAGGGTTTGTGCGAGGGGTTCGCAAACCTCTTGAAATAATTTCAGTATGTTCGCATTTCCAGCCATAAAGTTTCTGCTACGCCATGGTGCTGCTATTTACGGTGCTAAGTGGGCTGTACATTGCCCTGTTGCTGTGGCTGTACGGACACTGGAGCCGGATTCCAACCGTACGAGAGTCAGCCCCCCCCGGCAAAGAAGTGCCCTCCGTTGCGGTGATCATTCCGGTGCGCAACGAGGCAGCTACCCTGCCCAATTTGCTGCACGACTTGACCCAGCAAACCAACGACGCAGGCGAACCGATGGACTTTGACGTGCTGGTTGTTGATGATGACTCAACCGATGCTACGTTTGCCGAAGCAGTTGCCTTTGAACAGCCGATTTCTTTTTCCCTGCGGGTGCTTTCGCTGGAGGTGCCTCCTGGCTTTGTCGGATCGCACAAGAAGCTGGCGCTCCAGCAGGCCATCCGAACCACCCGCCGCGAGATCATTGTTACCACCGACGGCGACTGTCGGGTGGGGCCACGCTGGCTGTCGACCATCCAGCAGCATTTCGCCCATCACCAAACGCTACTGCTTTCGGGCCCGGTCACGTTTACGGATGAGCACTCCTTGTTTGAGAAGTTACAGACCATCGAGTTCGCTAGCTTGATCGGAACCGGGGCGGCTAGTCTGCAAGCGGGATACCCAACGATGGGCAACGGCGCAAACCTGGCGTTTAGCCGAGCTGCGTTCGATAAGGTAGACGGCTACTTGGGGAACCTGCACATTCCCTCGGGCGACGATGAGTTTTTGCTACAGAAGATCGCCATGCGCTTCCCCGGGCGGGTTTCTTTCCTAAAAAGCGCTGAAGCCACGGTGTGTACCTACGCCAAACCTTCCATCGGTGCGTTCTACGAACAGCGAAAGCGCTGGGCCAGCAAGTGGCACCTGCACCGCCGCTACTCGGTAGCCGCACTGGCGGTATTTATCTTTACGTATCACTTTTGCCTGCTAGCGGTTGTTGCGCTAACGCTATTCGGACCATATGCTGGGTGGATCCTTGCCCTGCAACTGGCGCCCAAAGTGGTGCTTGAGTACCTCTTCTTACGCTCAGTGCTGGCATTGTCCGGGAAGCGACTCTCGGGGCGGCTTTTCTTATTGATGCAACTAATCTACTCGCCCTATGCCGTCTTTTTCGGAATGCGTGCTAATTTTGGGGGCTATACCTGGAAGCACAGAACATATCCCCGATGATGTTATGACCGACCTTGAATATGACGTGATGGATGAGTTGTACTTCGTGATTCCTTTTCCCGAACTGTGCACCACGCTGGATTTGGAAGACTATGAACTGAAAAACGTACTACGAACCCTGCTGCGCCGGGGGTGGATCAAGTGCTTCAGCGATCAGGCGACGGAACTGAACGAAGCTGAAGTTGATTTTGAACGTAACTACCGTACTTATTTTTACTTAGCCACCAAATCCGGCCTGCTGTCGCACCACGGCAAGGAGTAACAGTTCATCTTAGCAACCCTTATTTTCCTAAGCCTGTACCATGCTAGACCGATCATTGGCACCCCCCTCGCAACCCATCCGGCACATCAATATGGTGCAGGCGGTTACCCATCATCTGTCCAATGCGGTGCCGGTACACGTTCTGCGGGCGGGGCAGCAGCCGGTGGTAGGCATCGAGCTGGTTTTCCGGCGGGGAGGAAGTAAGTACGAGACCCACGATGCTGCCTGTTTTTTTGCGCTTAAGATGCTCGGCGAGGGCACCCAGCACCGTAGCGCCTACCAGGTTTCTAATCTGGTCGACTCATTGGGAGCGTATATGCAGTTCACCCCAGGGCTAGACCGTTCGTCGGTAGAAGTGTACTGCCTGAGCAAACACGCCGACCGCCTGCTGCAACTACTGCACGAGGTGCTGACCCAACCGGCCTTCGCTGAGGCGGAGCTTACGAAGCTAAAAGACCGGCAGAAGCAGCAAATTCGCCTAGATAACAAAAAGATCAGTGCTCTAGCCAGCAAGCAGCTTCGGGTCGGACTATTCGGTCAGCACCCTTACGGAAAAGTCCTTACTGAGTCGGCCGTCGACGCGCTGCGACGAGAAGACGTGGTGGACTTTCACCAGAAGAGCCTCCTTGGCGGGTGGGAGGTCATCCTGTCGGGTGACGTAAACCCCACGGTAATCGCCGCGACCGAACAGCACCTGGGCACCCGTCCGGTAGCCGAGCAAGAGCTCCTCTCGTTGCCCGAACTTAGGTTTCAGCCAGCGGATAAGCACCTGGTTGAGCGACCGGATAGCCTCCAATCGTCGCTGCGCGTAGGGTTACCACTGTTCAAAAAAAATCATCCTGATTATCACGTTATGCGGCTGGTTAACACTCTGCTGGGCGGATACTTTGGGTCGAGGCTGATGCGGAACATCCGGGAAGAGAAGGGCCTGACCTACGGCATCAGCTCCGGACTGGCCACCCTGGAGGAAGGTGGTTACTTGGTAATTGGAACCGAGGTTAAGAAAGAGTTTACGCAGCTGGTGCTGGACGAAATTCACAAAGAAGTCGACGCACTCTGCCACCGGCAGGTAGGAACCGTGGAGTTAGAAACGGTAAAGAGCTACCTGGCCGGCAGACTGCTAAAGTCAATGAATACCCCCTTTGCGCTGGCCGAAAAATTTAAGAATATCTACCTGGATGGCCTTACCTATGATTTTTATCAAAATTACCTAAAAACCCTAAAAACAACCACGCCCCAGCAGATAATAGCCGTAGCCAACCGCTACTTGGCCACCGACCAATGGCACGAGATAGTGGTAGGCGAATACGCTTAAGCTGCGTCCAGCTTCCTAATTATAAGCTTTCCTGCCTCTTGTCCAGCCTTATCCTACTTGCTTCATCACGGCAAGCTTGTTGGGGTACGCCCCAATAGTGGGCTAATGTCTTTACGACCGCTTGTGGTTGCCCACCGGTTTTTTTCGCTACAACCTGCTGAGATGGTACATTAAGTCCCCCGGTCTTCGCCCGGCCAACCCGGCGGGCTTCTTTTTTTTTCATGTATTTTGTTGTTCAATGGCTTAGCCATCATTACGAACAACTCTTGATCGACGACAAAATGCTAAATAGTCAAAATACCTCAGGGGGTATTGCTAACGTAACCACTACCAAGAGCAAAAAAATAGAGGTAGAAGTTACGGACCTGCGCAGAATTACTGAGGTAATTAAAAACAAGTATCGCTACGATTTTTCTAACTACGCTATCTCGTCGCTACGCCGCAGAATCCAGCGAGTGTTAGAGCTCTACAGCATGACATCGGTGAGTCAGCTCGTTGAACGGATTAGCAACGATGCGGTCTTCTTTGATGATTTTCTCTCGGAGATCACCGTCAACGTAACCGAGATGTTTCGCGACCCTTCCTTCTGGCGCGAGGTGCGCGACCACGTTATTCCCAGTATTTTGCTTAACCACGAGTCGTTTAGCATCTGGCACGCGGGCTGCTCTTCGGGCGAAGAGGTGGTCAGCATGAGCATCTTGCTTCATGAAATGGGTATTTCCGAACAGGTTAATATTATTGCAACCGACATCGACCAACCCATCCTGAAGAAAGCGCGCACGCGAGAGTATTCGCTCAAGAATATGGAGCTCAACGAGAAAAATTACATCCGATTCCAGGGAACCGCCTCTCTTCAGGACTACTACACCGAGAAAAACGGTAAAGCGGTGATGAACGAGTCGCTCTTCGATAAGGTGTCATATCGAAGCTTTGATCTGGTGCAGGGGGCGGTATTCAATAAATTCGACCTAATCCTCTGTCGTAACGTGATGATCTACTTCAATCAGAACCTTCAAAATACGGTACTAAAGCGAATTCACGAAAGCTTGTTTAAGTACGGATACCTGGCGGTGGGCTCTAAGGAATCGCTGATTTGGTGCGAAATCGCTAACAAGTTTATCGTTGTGAACAACGAAGAGAAGATATACAAAAAAATCAAAGAGTAACCGCTTATCCTTGGCGTGTCAGGTGAAATTATGGGCAAGTATCAGGTGAGCAAGCAGTACAAGGCCATCGTTATTGGTGGATCGGCGGGTAGCTTCCAGGGGATCACAAAAATCCTGTCTAGCTTACCCGAAGATTTTGCTTTGCCCATTATTCTGTGTTTGCACCGCCTGAAGCACGTGCGGAACGGGTTTGTCGAGGCCCTATCAATAAGAAGTACGAAGCCAGTGGTTGAACCAGCTGACAAAGAGAGTATCAAACGAGGGCAAATTTATTTAGCCCCCTCGAACTACCATCTCTCGGTTGAGCTGGGCAACTTCTTTTCATTGTCTACCGAAGAAATGGTAAATAACTCTCGCCCCTCTATTGATATCACCCTCGAAACGTCGGCGTATGTATACCGCCAGAAACTGGTTGGTATTCTTTTGTCGGGGGCCAACCGCGACGGTGCTTGGGGCATGAAGCGGGTGCGCGATTTAGGAGGGCTTACTATTGTTCAAGACCCCCAAGAGTGTGTGATTGATACGATGCCTACCGCCGCCCTCCAGCTTTCTGATATTGACCATACGCTGAAGATAGACCAAATCGTCGAGCTGATCGGCGAGTTAAATAAATGTTACTAACAAAGTACCAATGAAAAAGACCAGCGCTATATTCTCACTGCTATTCTTCGCAAGCTTAGCGGCTTCGTTCTACACCTTGTACCAATTGCCAGCCTACCTGGTTCAGAGTCAGGTAATAGACTTGGTGCAGCTAGAAGATATCCAGCCGATACTCAATCAAATCAACGTAATCTTAATCCTCTCGTTCGTACTGGGCAGCGTTGCCCTGGGCTGTTTGTGGTTGCACCGTAGCGGTTCGGCCGACCCCATTGCGGAGAATTCACCAGTCGCAGTGTCCGAGGCGCACACCACTGATGTCCTGGATCAGGATGATGAAACCACTGAGATTACTCCCTCAGAAGATTTTGCCGATTTGCTAAACTATGAGGGCGACAATCACGAAGTATTCACCGAAGCCCTTACCCAACTGTGCCGAAGAATGGAGGCAAGTCTGGCGGCGGCCTACCGCACCAAGAATACCGAAGAGTATGCATGCATTGAGTTATTTGCATCGTACGCCTACTCCGTACCCGAAGGCACGTCCGTAACTTATCGCTTTGGGGAGGGGCTGGCCGGTCAGGTAGCTAAGCAAGGCAACAGTGTCTCTATTGATGAAGTGCCCAGTGGATACATCAAGGTTCTTTCGGGTTTAGGGCAAGCTACCCCAACCCATCTGATGATTTACCCCCTAAAGTGCGATGATGCCGTGGTGGGGGTTGTAGAGATTGCCTCGTTCACAAAATTTACGGAGCAGCAAAAGAATCAGGCAGCGCAAGTGCTCGACCGCCTAGCGCTAAAGCTGGCGAATACCGACAATGTAAGTTTACTGGAAGCTACGCCTTAATTTTTGGTAAGGAATATGGCATTTTGCGGCCTAAATGCACTGGTCTTCAACCAGCGACGAAAGCACGCCCTGGTAGCGGCGTTACTATAACTAGCAGTTTAAATGATATTTAGACAAGTAAACATTGGTAGTAAAATCACCGCCTTGGTACTAACCTTGGTTGCGCTATCAGTTATCGTTATCAGCTTCATTGCGTATACCTTGGTTACCGACTCGCTCCAGCAACAGTACGTCACCAGCATATCCGCCATCAACCAGTTTAAGAAACATCGTATTGGTGACTACTTTGCTCAGGTGGATGCCACCCTGGCCAACCTAGAACAAATTATCATCACCGACAGCGTAGGAGTTGAAACCATTGGAGTAGTGCCCGGCGAGGAGGGAGAAATTCTCCAGTCGACCACCGCCGGCAATCGACTTATCAACCAACTCGTTAAGCAAGATACGCGTATCCACCACATCTATGTGGTCACTACCACCGGGCGAGTCACGTACGCCAGTACGGGTACGGATAAACAAAAGGGGCAGACCTTCTACGACCCCGAGGGACAAATCATCAACAAAGCGCGGCAAGAAAAGTACTACAGCGGGGTACATGATCAAGACGGCCAAGCGTTTCTATACATTGGCCTGCCCCTAGCAGACCGCGGCGACGTACTTCTGGCGCGCGTTGAAGTTGACCCAATATTTGAAGCGGTAAATGATACGACCGGACTAGGCGCTACGGGTGAAACCGTTATTGGTCGATCATTCAAGGGTAACATGGTGTTTCTTAACCCCTTGCGGCACCAGACCGGCCGGGTGCTTTCTGAAAGCGAAGAGAAGGGCGGACCGATGCTGCGGGCCCTAGACAAAACTTCGGGAACAACCCTTGGCACCGACTATCGGGGCGCTCCAGTACTCGCTTCCTGGGACTACCTTCCCGCTCTAAACTGGGGAATCGTTACAAAAATAGACAGCCAGGAAATTGAGGCGCGTCTCAGCGGCTTGTTCGTTCGCTTTCTGGTGGCTGGGTTAATTATACTGATCTTAGCCCTAGTGGTAAGCTTGGTCTTTTCGCGGTTTCTTATCGATTCGCTCTTAACCCTACGTGATACGCTTACCCAGCTTGGCCGGGGAGTGCTACCTAGCAAAGCGCTCAAGCGCGGAAAAGACGAAATAGGACAAATGGGCGAAGCAACCGACCAGCTAATTCAGTCGTTACGAAGAACGGCTAACTTTGCCCATAAAATTGGAGAAGGAGCGTATGATACCGACTTCACTCCCCTAAGCGGCGAAGATACGCTGGGCAACGCGTTGCTTAACATGCGCGATAGCATCCAGAACGCCGACAAGCGCGACGCCGAACGCAACTGGATCGTAACCGGCGTAGCCGAAGTAGGCGAGATTCTGCGCTCTCATAACAACCTTGAGGAACTAGGCACCGAAGTCATCGCCTACGTTGCCAATAAAATCAATGCTATCCAGGGAGCCTTTTACGTGCTCGACGATCAGGACAAGGACAACGTCCAGGTTGTTATGCGTGCCAGCTACGCCTACAATAAAAAGAAGCACCTAAAGGCTAACTTTCGGATGGCCGAGGGTTTGGTAGGGCAAGCAGCTATAGAGCAAGACACCCTGGTACGCACCGAGATTCCTTACGACTACGTGACGGTTACTTCCGGACTGCTGGGCGACCAGCGCCCCGAAGCGCTCATGATCGTTCCACTGGTAACCAACGAGCAGGTATACGGGGTGCTAGAATTTGCTGGCTTTAAGCGGTTCAGCGCGCAAGATGTCAAGTTCGTTGAAGAAATTAGTCTGATCACCGCCCGAACGGTGTTTAACATTAAGGTAAACGAACGTACCCGCAAACTGCTCAGCGAGTCACAGACAATGAGTAATGAACTGCAGGAGCAGCAGGAAGTGCTTCGCCAGAACGCGGAGGAAATGCAGTCTACCCAAGAAGAACTTCAGCGGACCAATAGTGAACTGGCCAACCAGGTTCAGGAGGTGGAACGCACGCAAAACCGGATGGCTTCACTCCTGGTAAACGCCTCGGAGGTAATTACGATTTACGAAGAGGACGGACGCATTCGCTACATCAGTCCCTCAGTCGAGCGAATCTTCGGCTACGAAACCGAAGATATGATCGGACAGAGTGACATGCAGCACATCCAGGGCGAAGGCATCAAGGTGTTCAGCAACATGTTTACTACCCTAATTGGTAATCCCAAAGAGTCGGTTACGGTGCAGTATATCTACGAGACCAAGCACGCTGGCGAGGTGTGGGTAGAGGCTACCGGCACCAACCTAATTAGCGACCCCGCCGTGCGAGGCATCATCGTTAACTCTCGCGATATTACCGAGAAGAAGCGGGCCGAACAAGAAGAGCGGATGCGTAGTAAGATGCAGGCCCTTTCTGAAAATTCGCCCGACTTAATCACGCGGATGAACCGAGAAGGTACGTTCTTCTACATTAACCCGACCATTGAAACTTATACTGGAAAAGAGCCTGCGCACTTCCTAAATAAAAACTTGGAAGAATCTGGATTGGGCGAGAGCATTGTAGAAGAGTGGAAGAAGGTGCTTTACGAAGTAGGAGCTACCAAGCATAAGGTGTCGCGCGAAATCGACTTCCCCTCGGAAATGGGCGACCGGGTGATGAACGTAAATGCCATCCCTGAATTTGACGAGGACGAAAGATTAGAGTCCGTATTGGTTGTTTCGCACGATATTACCGATAGAAAGCTGATTGAATTGGAGGTTCAAACCAAAAATCGGAAAATTAACGACAGCCTTAACTACGCCAGCAGAATTCAGGAGGCCATTCTTCCTGACAATCGCATCATCAAACAGGTATTTCCTGAATCATTTATCTACTATAAGTCACGTGATACAGTAAGTGGCGACTTTCCCTGGTTTGTGCAGCAAGGAGATGATATCTTTATTGCAGCAGTAGATTGCACGGGCCACGGGGTACCGGGCGCTCTGATTTCATTAATTGGTTACTTCTTACTGAACGACATTGTGAAGAGTAGAGGAATTACCGATCCGGGCATTATTCTAGATCAACTTGATGAGGGGGTTACCCAGACGCTGAGGCAGGATAGTGAAGACGCTAAGTCTAAGGATGGCATGGACATCGCGCTCTGCCGAATTAGTAAAAACCAAGTGCAGTACGCCGGTGCGCACCGATCGCTCTACTTTATGCAGCAGGAAGAAATGGTTGAGATAAAAGGGGATAAATTCCCGATCGGTGGGGGAATCTACAAAAACCAAACAAACTTTACCACCCATACTATTGAGGTAAAGAAAAACGACGGCGTATACTTCTGCTCTGATGGATTTCCTGATCAGTTCGGCGGACCTGACAACCGTAAATTTGGTTCTAAGCGCACCCGTAATCTTATCCAAGAGCAACATCCACTACCAATGGAGCAAGTGCATAAGAATTTTGCGAACATCTGGGAAAACTGGAGAGGCGATGAGCGACAAACGGACGATGTTCTAATGATTGGCATAAAATTTTAAGAAATCATAATCACCATTAAATATCTATAGACATGAAGTATGTGTATGACTTACACAAAGCCATGCGAGAACAAAACCTGATTCTGGTTTACGAAGGCGAGTTCACGCAAGAAATTACCAAGTCGGTGCTCTCCATGGCCGAACGCAACATGGATTCCATGGGCGAAGAATCTACCATCAAAAGGAAAGTGTTTAACGTGATGGTAGAGTGTCTACAGAATATCGTAAAGCACGGCGAAAGTTACGAGAGCGAAGAGGGCTTCGAGTATAACGCGGTGTTTATGATTGGTAAGAAGGGCGAAGAATATATTATCGCCTCGGGAAACCCACTCTACAACGAAGGGATTAAAGGGCTGAGTCAACGGCTTGACAAAGTAAACAGCCTTGACAAAGATGGCCTGAAACAGCTCTACAAGGATATTATTAAAAACACGGCAATTTCTGAGAAAGGAGGGGCCGGACTCGGCTTCGTGGATATGGCCCGAAAATCAGGTAAGAAACTTGAGTACGGTTTCACGGAGATGGACGATGAACGGTCTTTCTTCTCGCTTAAAACAACCATCTCTAGGTAGTAATAACTCTGAATAAAATATCTTTTAAATAATATAGCTATGGAAATTATCAATCTGGAAGGTACAGAAGACACGCCCAAGATTTTATTAGATAAGAGCAACGGAATTTTTGAAATTTCAGGACGGTCACTACCCGAAGATTCGGCCGAATTTTATCAACCGATCATCGATTGGCTAGACGGATACGCCGGAACCCCCAACGATAACAGTACTTTTGTTTTCAAATTAGAATACTTTAACACCGCCTCTTCCAAACTGATTCTCGATGTGCTTTCTAAACTAGAAGATGTACAAAGCGCCAAAGTAATGTGGTACTTCCACGAAGACGACGAGGATATGGAGGAAGCAGGGGAGGAGTTTTCAGAATTGGTAGAAGTGCCCTTCGAGTTCAATACCTACTAACCAGGCGCGCAAGCTAAGGGCAGCGCATCTCCCGCAGTAGCAATTTCAACGTTACCGGCAGGTAGCCGATAACGCGCCGTGGCCTTCCGCCGCCCGCGTACGTCAGCCCCAATGCCAGATACAACGTACGTAAGCCACCATGAGTGAAGAAATACTAAAAGCCCTTACCCAACTTTTTGCCATTATCACCAAGCAGGATGGGGGGGTTACGGAAAAGGAGCGAAGCTACGTTATCAACTTTTTTAAATCTGAGTTGGATCAAGACTCAGTGGTAGAGTACGTGGCGCTCTACGATTCGTTCGCCGACTACGGTAAAGAAGAGGAAGAAGGGGGCGAGGTAAAGGTGAAAAAGCGTAAACTGACTTCGGTCCGCGATTCAGTTAAGACGCTGGCCATCTGCAGGAAGATCAACAAAACCCTCACGCAGAAGCAGAAGGCTTTTGTTCTGGTAAAGATTCTGGAGCTGGTGGCCTCCGATGGTAACTTTACCGAGCAGCGGGTGAGTATCATCGACACCGTATCCCACACCTTTAACATGAGCCGCGATGAGTTCAAGGTGATTGAGGGGTTCGTATTAGAGCGTGAGGAAGTTTACCAGCAGTCGGCCGACGTGCTGACGGCAAGCCGTAAGGGTCAGGGAGAGGTTAAGCACGTAGAAACGGCCGTCGACGGGAAAATTTTATTTCTAAAGGTAGCTAGTGCTGACTTATACTTCGTTAAATACCTAGGCTACGACGATATCGTGCTGAACGGGTTTATCATGAAAGCCCACCAGTGCTACCTATTCTCGAACGGTAGCACGATCAAAACCCCCCAGGGCAACGCGCTCTACTATAGCGATCTGATTCGTCACTTCCTGTCTCAGGATACCATTCAAACCATCTCCTTTAATGTAAACGATCTATACTTTCGTTTTCCGAACGGAGCTATCGGACTACGAAATATCAATATCTCGGAAGGTCCGGGTAAGCTGATCGGTATTATGGGGGCCAGTGGGGCCGGAAAGACCACCCTGCTAAACGTGCTGGCGGGTATCGAGACGCCCTCGGAGGGCGAAGTTCTGATCAACGGTATTAACATCCACCTACAGAAAGAGCAAATTCAGGGAGTGATTGGTTACGTAGCCCAGGATGACCTGCTCATTGAAGAACTCACCGTTTACGAAAACCTCTTCTACAACGCGAAACTATGCTTCGCCGATAAGAGCGACCAAGAGATCGGCGAACTGGTTAACAAAACGCTCCTAAGCCTGGGGCTAGAACACCGCCGAGACCTACGGGTGGGAAGCGTGCTGGATAAGACCATCAGTGGTGGACAACGGAAACGTTTGAACATTGCCCTAGAACTGATTCGTGAACCGGCCGTCATGTTTGTCGATGAACCGACCTCCGGCCTCTCTTCGCGCGATTCTGAAAACGTTATCGACCTACTGAAGGAGCTATCCCTCAAGGGTAAACTTATCTTTGTGGTCATCCACCAACCTTCGTCCGACATCTACAAGATGTTTGATAAAATGTATTTGATGGATACCGGTGGTTACCCGGTTTTTTACGGCAATCCTGTAGAAGCCGCTACCTACTTCAAACGGGCTACCAACCAGGTGGATGCCGACCGGGGGCAGTGCCGCGAGTGTGGTAACGTTAACCCGGAACAAATCTTTAATATTATTGAGGCCAAGGTGGTTGACGAGTATGGTCAGTTCACCAATAAGCGAAAGGTGTCCCCTAAGAAGTGGTACGACATGTACGTCGAAAACTTTCGGCTAAAAAAAGTTGCCGATGTTCAGGAAGTGCCCCCCAAATCGCTAAGCATACCCTCGCGGATCAAGCAAACCATTATCTTCACCATCCGCGACACGCTGTCCAAAGTAAGTAACCGGCAATATATGCTGATTAACTTTCTGGAGGCACCACTGTTGGCGCTATTTCTTTCCTTTATTATCCGCTATAAAGACGGTACGGCAGGAGCTTACAGTTTTCGGTTTAATGAAAATATACCGGCCTATCTACTGATCAGTATTATTGTTGCCCTCTTTATGGGCCTCACGGTAAGTGCCGAAGAGATTATCAGAGACCGTAAAATACTGAAGCGAGAGTCGTTTCTTAACCTGAGTTGGAATAGTTACCTAACCTCTAAGGTGCTTATTTTATTTACCTTGTCTGCACTGCAGACCCTCTGCTTTGTACTTATTGGTAATACGATTCTCGAGATCAGCGGCATGAACATAAGTTTCTGGCTCGTGCTTTTCTCGGTTTCATGCTTTGCCAACGTACTTGGGCTCAATATTTCAGCATCATTTAGTTCGGCCGTCACGGTTTACATTTTAATACCGTTGATTCTGATTCCCCAAATGATTCTGAGCGGACTGCTGTTTAGCTTTGATAAGCTTAATAGTGTGGTAGGCACGAAGGGGGAGGTTCCTATCATTGCCGATATGATGGTTTCCCGGTGGGCCTACGAAGCGATGGCGGTGCATCAGTTTAAGGAGAACGCCTACCAGCGCCCGTACTACTCCCTTGAGAAAGAAGAACGACAAGCTGATTTTAAGGCCGCCTATCTGGCACCCCAGCTAGAGGCCAAACTGCAACTGGTAAGTAACCACCTTGACTCACCAGACGACTCGTTAAAATCAGTAGCTGAGGCTGGTTTAGCTACGTTGCGAAATGAACTGCGAAAAGCACCTTTCCGGAAATACGCGGATACTACTAACTGGCAAGAGCAGCTGCAGGCTGAAACCATCACCCCCCAAACGGTTGAGCAACTGCGAACGTACTTAAATAAGAGCAGCCAGCACTACGTAAGCCTCTTCAATAAGTCGGTAGAAAACCGTGAGAAATTAGTTTATTACCTCGAAAACCAACCTGACGTACAGTATGATCTAAATGAGTATAAAGACAAGTACCATAACGAGAGTTTATCTGATTTAGTAAGAAACGTAAACAGCCCTCACCGGATCATTGAAGACAATGGAAGGCTACTACAAGCGGTCGACCCGGTGTTTAACGACCCTACTACAGAAACCGGTTTCTTCGACTACCGTGCACACTTCTTTGC
>JBASAY010000025.1:0-14205 GCA_049650865.1 Tunicatimonas sp. | reverse complement strand
GTGCAAGCCTGCGCGAACAACGCCCGGCGAGCCATCACGTTGAATAGAATAAGCAATCTACTTTGACTAAGACTACTGCTATGGAAGGAAAAAATCTTATTCGGTTCGACTGGGCTATTAAACGCTTGCTAAGAAACAAGGCTAACTTCGCGGTCTTGGAAGGCTTTTTATCAGAGCTTTTTAAACAAAACATTAGCATTGACTCCATTCTAGAAAGTGAGGGCAACCAACAGGATGCAGACGACAAGTACAATCGGGTAGATATGCTGGTGAGAAATAGTAAAGGTGAACTATTAATCATTGAAATCCAGAACAGAAATGAGTATGACTTCTTTCAAAGGATGATGTACGGTGCCTCAAAGGTCATCGCTGAGTACGCCACCATGGGCGAACCTTATTCTATGATTAAGAAAGTGTTCTCTATCAACATTCTTTATTTTGATTTAGGACAAGGAAAAGACTACGTGTACCACGGTACCACTTGTTTTCGGGGAGTCCACCAAAATGATACGCTTCGTCTTTCCGCTAAACAGAAAGAGTTGTTCGGACAGCCTGAGGTTTATCAGTTGTTTCCCGAGTACTACGTGCTGAAAGTAAATCAGTTCGATGGGGTGGCCAAGGATACGTTGGATGAATGGATATACTATCTGAAGAACAACGACATAAAGGAAGAATTCACCGCCAAAGGACTAGCTCAGGCAAAGCAGTTATTAAGTCTCGACAACCTTACCGAACAAGAGAGGAAGCAGTACATCCGGCACTTAGAGAATCTTAGCTACAAGGCAAGCATGGTTGAAACTTGGCGCGTTGAGGCGGAAGACGAAGTAAGGCAGGAAGAGAGAAGACTGACGAACGTTGAAATAGTTAAAAGAGGGCTAGCGAGGGGCTACTCCATCGAAGACTTGTCTGAATTGACCGGACTATCACTAGAAGAAATTAAAAAGCTGAAATAATGACAAATCTGACCATTAACGATATTCATCGGGTTGCCATCGTCGGTAGCGGCACCCTGGGCCTGCGCGTGGGTTTACAGTGCGCCCTGAGCGGTTTCGACACCACCATCTACGACGTTCATGCCGCCGCCCTGGAGCAGGGGAAGCAAACGCAGCAGCGCATTCTAAAAGGACTTGTCAAGCACGAGCAACTCGCCGAAGAGGAAGCCACCGCCGCTACCAAGCGCATTATCTGGACGACTGACCCCGCCGAAGCGGCCCAAGAGGCGGACTTTGTAAACGAATCGGTGACCGAAGACCCGGAACTGAAGAAGAAAGTGTGGGCTGACTTCGGGCCGCGCTGCCCCGAGCGGGCGGTGCTTACTACGAATACCTCGTACCTGTTGCCCTCCATGTTCGCCCAGGAATCGGGTCGGCCGGAGCGCTTCTGCGCGTTTCACTTTCACGACGTGTTCACCGCCAACGTGGTCGACATCATGCCCCACCCCGGCACCGAAGCGTGGATCGTGGACTTCCTACAGGAATTGGGCGTGAAACTGAAGCAAACCCCAGTGGTGCTGCAGCGCGAGTCGCCGGGTTACGTATTCAATGCCATGCTGATGGCGCTGCTGGGCGCGGCCGGGGCGCTGGTGACCTACGACGTGACGACGATTCAGGACGTGGACCGCTCGTGGATGGGCAACTTCAAGATGGACCGCGGTCCGTTCGGCATTATGGACACCGTGGGGCTCGATACCGCCTGGCACATTGTGAAGGCCCGTAAGGATGAGAAGAGCCAGCGCTTCGCCCGCCTGCTGCATACGTACGTGGAGCAGGGCAAGCTGGGAGTGAAGACCGGCGAGGGATTTTACACCTACCCTAATCCGGCGTTCAAGCAGGAAGGGTTTGTGCAAGCATAAAGTAGCCCGTATTCACCCTAAACGCCAACCAAAAGGGCGCGAAGGGCGTCTACTAAGAAGAACCACTCACCCTAAAGCTATGAAATACTGGTTTATTCCGATTGTCTTGCTACTAAGCTTGGGCTGTCGCGACGATACCTCGGAACAAAATATTCCTTCACCTGACCCGATCAAGTTTACCGTGACGGCTAATAGTGGGGGATGCAGCAACTTCCAGGTTTACCACTACTCGGACGACCGCACCTACGGACTGCTCCTGGTGGGCGACTCGGCGCAGTTGGGCCTGTCTACCAGTTGGCAAACCTACGCGCTAGATCAGTCGGATTTGAGTCTTACCCTCTACGAGTTTCGCCAACCCCTTGACTCCTATTTTTGCGACGATGGGATAGAAGCTGGCGAGGACCCGCTGCAAACGTGGGACGCTGAGGAAGGAAGCATTCAGCTCAGGATTGCCGGACCCGGTCAGGTGCCCGGCGTATACACCATTAACGTAGTGCTGGAGGATGTATTGGTAAACGAGCAGCGCCTCGAGCGCATCGCCCGCGACGGCATTGAAGTAGGTCGGGTTCCGGGCTAGTTGAACGCCTTCCGACGCTTGGTTCTCTATTCGTCCTCACCACAACAACCTATTATGAAGCGTACTACCCTTCTTCTGCTCAGCCTGCTACTATCCCTGCCGCCGCTGCTGGCTCAGGAGTCGGCCACGACCTTTAGCGTCCGCGACCTGGAAGGCAACCGATTCAAACTGGAAGACCTGAAAGGAAAGGTAGTGGCCCTTAACTTTTGGTTCGTGCAGTGTAAGCCCTGCGTGATGGAGATGCCCGAGCTCAACGAACTGGTGCGGGAGCATCAGGACGAGGAAGTAGTTTTCCTGGCTTTTGCCCTCAACGGAAAGCCGGAACTAAAGCAGTTTTTGGAAAAGAAAGAGTTTGCTTATCGCATCGTGCCCGACGCCCGAACAGTGGCCGAAGACTACGCGGTGGAGGCCTATCCTACGCACATCTTGATAGACGCTACGGGTGAGGTTACTTACCGCAGCCGGGGCTTTGGCCCTTCCACCGTTAGCGATCTAAACGAGGTGCTATCAGGGATGCTCGAGCGCTAGTGTCTCAACTTAGCAGTGCCGGACAAAGTGCGTCAAATCTGGTGAGGTGCTTTACGTCTATTTCATACGTATAGACTTCACCTCTGCGATATCGATAATTGTGGTTTCTGACCTCTTTTTCTTGTTATCAATCACTTCTATCACCACCGCGCCGTGCCCGGCGTTCCAGTATTCGGTCAGGTCTAGCCAATATTTGGGTTTATCTTTCTGAGAGATAGTCGCGTGGGATTCTAGGATTTTGTTTTGGGAAGCGTTCCAGACGGCGATAGTCAAGGGTGTATGGTTGCGATAGTTTAGCGGGACAGCAACTATCTTTCGGGTTTCTCGCCACCGGAATGCGTAGTCGGCAAACAAGTAGTGTTGACCACGATAGTCTTGAGCCGTAACGCGGTAGAAGTAGGTACGATGGTCTTCTAGGGTATCGGTATACACGTAGTCGTGCACCAGCTCGCCGAAGGTATTTCGGGCGACGGTTACCGTATCTTGCGCTAGAAAGCGATAAGACGATTTTTCTCTTTTGTGAATGACAAAGTTACTCATTTCTTCCGATAGCGTATCGGGCAACGTCCAGGTTAAGTGAACAACCTTACCGGTTAATTCTCCCGCTTCGGGAAGTGTCAGATTGGGTTCGGCCGGAACCCCACGCGCAACGCTGTCCAAGGTAATATCGAACGAACAAAAGTCTTCCAAGTAGCCGTCGACGTTGAGTAGATAAGTGGTGTAGGGACGCACGTTGGCTTCTACGTAAAAGTCATCATTAGTACCTGACGAAACGCAAGACAGAATGGTGTAAGTACTCGGACTACAGGGCTCGCCGGTGAGCAAAACCACCTGTACTCCGTTCAGGTCTTTGCACCGCTGCCCCGATACGTTGACGAAGAGCTTATCAGTGTTGCCAGACCGAAACGTGAACCACTGGTCGTTGTGGTACTTGATGCACTTGCCGGTTAGTGATTCGTCTACGCAGTTTCGCTCCACCGTGCAGTGGGCGGTGTAGGAAGTATGCGTTGCGCCTAATTGAAGCGCTATACTATGATGTATGCTATCGTTAACCACTTGCGGATGAGCGGGAAGGACAGCCGCAAGCGCTAGGGACAAAAGCACTAAAAGTTTCATCGCCTGCTATTTGGTGCCTAACCTAGCTACAAACCTTCTTCCGCCTCAGCCCGCATTTTCTTGCGCAGCACCACCTTAGAAATAGCAATGCTGACTTGGTACAGCAGCAGGAGCGGAAGCGTAACCAGCAGCTGCGTGACGGGGTCGGGCGGGGTCACCAGCGCCGAAATAATTAGGATCACTACGATGGCGTGGCGGCGGTAGTTGATCAGCAGGGCGGGGGTGATGATGCCTGCCTTGCTCAGGAAATACACCACAATCGGCAACTGAAACAGCAGTCCGCAGGCTAGAATCAGGGTGATCAGAATAGAGACGTAGGAGGTGATGTCGAACTCGTTGAGGATCGTGGGGTCCACCTGATAGTGCCCCAAAAAGTTGACTGAAATAGGCGTTACAATAAAGTAGCCGAACAGCACCCCGATGATAAACAGCAGGCTTACGAAGAACACGGCCCCCCGGCTCAGCTGGCGCTCGTTGTCGTACAATCCGGGCGCGATAAATCGCCAGATTTCCCAGAACACGTAGGGAAAAGCGAAAATAAGTCCGATCACCACCGACGAGTAGATGTGCATGGTAAACTGCCCGGTCATCTTACGGCTCTGGATGATGAAAGGCATCGACTCCATACAAAAGGCATCAGAGCCCACCATGGTACCGATCCGGCAGAACTGCCGGAACGTCCAGAAGTCGACTTTCGTCGGGGCCAGAATAAGGGTGCCCCACACGAACTCCTTGGCCGCAAACGCTCCCACGGCAAATACCACGATCGCCACCATCGCGCGGATGATGTGCCAGCGCAGTTCTTCCAGATGTTCCAAAAAGGACATCTGCCCCGGCTCGGTTTCCAACCCATCGTAGGGCTGCACCGGTCGGGTGCCGTTGGCGTGCGGTTCCACTCCGTAACCCGATGAGGTTATCCGGTCGGCTCCGTCTTCGTTTTTACCTGGTTCCTGATCCACTCCTTACGCATTTGCTAAACTACCGTATAAAGGATATTCGGCCATCCATTGGTTCACTTCGTGGCGCACTCGTTTGATGCGCTCCTCATCCTCTGCGTTCATCAGCACCGTGTCGATGTGCTGCACGATGGTTTCCATATCGGACTCACTCATACCGCGGGTGGTTACCGCCGCCGTGCCCAGCCGAATGCCCGAAGTCACAAAGGGTGACTTGTCGTCGAAGGGCACCATATTTTTGTTCACCGTGATGTCGGCTTCGCCCAGCACCCGCTCGGCCACCTTGCCAGTCAAGTTTTTGGAGCGCAGGTCGATGAGCATCTCGTGGTTGTCGGTGCCGCCCGAGATCACGTGGTAGCCTCGGTCCACCATCGCCTGGGCCATGGTCTGGGCGTTGCGGATTACCTGCCGGGCATACTCACCAAACTCGTCGGTAAGCGCCTCGCCGAAGGCCACCGCCTTGCCAGCAATCACGTGCTCCAACGGGCCGCCTTGCGTGCCGGGGAACACTCCCATATCTACGAGCGCCGACATCGGACGGATGTTTCCTTTGGCAGTTTTTATTCCGAAGGGGTTGTCGAAGTCCTGGCCCATCATGATAAGTCCGCCGCGTGGCCCGCGCAGCGTTTTATGGGTGGTGGTGGTAACGAAGTGGCAGTGGGGCAGCGGGTCGTTGAGCAGCTTCTTGGCGATGAGCGCCGAGGGGTGTGAGATGTCGGCCAGCAGCAGCGCCCCCACCGCGTCGGCAATGGTGCGCAGGCGCACGTAGTCCCAGTCGCGGCTGTAGGCCGATGCGCCGCAGATCAGCAGCTTCGGATGCTCGCGCCGGGCGATGGCCTCCACCTTATCGTAGTCGATATATCCGGCCGGAACGGCGCCGTCTTCTTTCTCTACGCCGTAGAAGGAGGGCTGGTAAAGTTTGCCCGAGAAGTTGACTGGCGAGCCGTGCGTCAGGTGCCCACCGTGCGACAGGTCGAAGCCTAGAATTTTGTCACCGGGTTGCAGCACCGCCAGCATTACCGCGGCGTTGGCCTGGGCGCCCGAGTGGGGCTGCACGTTGGCCCAGGCGGCCCCGAACAACTCTTTGGCCCGGTCGATGGCCAGTTGCTCAATCTCGTCTACCACTTCGCAGCCGCCGTAGTAGCGCTTGCCGGGCAAGCCTTCGGCGTATTTGTTGGTGAGCACGCTGCCCACGGCTTCCATTACCTGGGGCGAGGTGAAGTTCTCAGAAGCGATGAGCTCGATGCCGCGCTCCTGCCGCTCTTGCTCCTGCTGAATAAGGGAAAATACTTGTTGATCACGCATAATGGATGATTTTTTGAATAGCTAAGGTATTGGATGTTGGCCGCCGCCGCGCGAATGACACCTAGGGAAGCTAGATAATAGCAGTTGGATATTGGCTAGTATCCACCTTCTAAACCCCCGATATCTAGTAACTTCTACGAGTAATCTAGCCTTCAAAAGTACGCCGACGGCCTGACCTTTCCAAAGACTTTGACCTTTGCTGTTTTATGGCCCGCAGATTCTGATAACTTTGTTACAAAAAATCAGTAACAATGACCCTTGACGAACTGCGTATCAAGATTAATGGACTAGATGACCAACTGCTTTCGCTGCTCAACGAGCGGATGGAGGTGGTGAAGCAGGTAGGCGAACTGAAACGCACGACCCAGGCGGCCATCTACCGTCCCGAACGCGAGAAGCAGATCCTAGACCGCCTCAAGGAGCGCAGC
Organism: Tunicatimonas sp.; assembly: GCA_049650865.1. Lineage (GTDB taxonomy): Bacteria > Bacteroidota > Bacteroidia > Cytophagales > Cyclobacteriaceae > Tunicatimonas. The sequence goes on along the minus strand of JBASAY010000025.1, from coordinate 7,443 downwards.
CAGGGCTTACTCACCGACGTGGCCATTGAGGCTATCTTCCTAGAAATCTTTGCGGTGAGTCGCAACATTGAGCTGCCCGAACGAATCGCTTACCTGGGGCCGAGCGGCAGCTTTACCCACCAGGCGGCCGAGAGCCGGTTCGGAGCCATGAGCGAGTACATGCCGGTGAGCAGCATCCAGGCGGTGTTTAACGCGGTAAACGCCGAGGTGGTGCGCTTCGGGGTGGTACCCGTAGAGAACAACCAGCAGGGCTTGGTGCCCGAAACCGCCGACTGCCTGGCCACCTACGACGTGCAAGTGGCCGCCGAGCTGCCGATGGACGTGCACTTTACCTTTGTGAGTCGCACCGACCAGCTTTCGCAGATCAGGAAGATTTACTCCAAAGACATTGCCTTCCGGCAGTGCAGCAAGTTCATCAACGAGGTAATTAACGACCCCTCAGTAGAGCTTATTCCGGTAGAGTCTACCTCGAAGGCGGCCCGGCTGGCGTCGCAGGACCCCGAGAGTGCGGCCATCTGCTCGCGCATTGCCGCGCAGGATTACCAGGTGCCGATCTTGTTCGAGAACGTAGAAACCTCGGGCGATAACCAGACGCGCTTTTTTATTATCAGCAAGTCGTTTAGCAACCAGCCCAGCGGGGCCGACAAAACCTCCATCCTGGTGAAGCTCCCGCACTCCAATGAGCCGGGCAGTCTGGTGAATTTTCTGCAAGCTTTTAATCAAAATGGCATCAACCTCACCAAGATTGAGAGCCGACCGGCCAAGGAAGGAAAGAACTTCCGCTACTGGTTCTTCATCGATTTTGAGGGGCACATTGAAGATGAGAATGTGCAGCAAGTAATGGACCGGTTTCGGAAGAAGGTAAAGTGGCTGGGGAGTTACGTGCGCTTGTGCTAGCAGAAATACAGCTAAACTAGCGGAATTCACGCCAATTGCGCCAGTATGTTAGCGGTATTCACGTTAATTACGCTACTTCAGTAGTTTCGGTATACTTTAACTAGATATTCTTATGATTACCAAACTCGAGATTAACGGCTTCAAAACTTTTGAAAACTTTGTGATTACCTTCAAGCCGTTTGTTGTTATTGCCGGGAGTAACGGTTCGGGTAAGAGTAACCTCTTCGATGCAATTCGTTTACTTTCTTCACTAGCGGAAAAAGATTTAAGAACGGCTTTTGGCGAGCAACGGGGCACATTTGCTGAGTTGTTTACGCAATATGCTCAGAATCAGCGAGCGGATAAGATGCAATTCGCGGTTGAGTTGTTTATAGATTCTACCGTTAAAGATGACTTTAACAAAGAAGCCGAATTAGGACACCAGAGGCTACGATACGAAATTCACATATCACGCAAAAAGGACAGAAAATCTCAGATCGAACGCCTCTACATCGATCATGAAGTATTGAGACCCATTAAGCGAGGCAACGATTTGTGGGTGAAGTCATTTCAACTAAGCGACGAATGGAAAAGCAAAAAAGCTAGTCTAAATTACAAACCGTACATTAATACTGAAGTAAAGAATAAAACCAAGGTAATTAGTATCCGGCAAGATGGTGTCCGAGGAGGAAAGCCCACGCCAATACAAGACCTAGAAAGGTCTGTTTTAAGCGGAGTTAATGATGCTTCCTATCCCCATGCTTTTGCAGTTCGGGAAGAAATGCACCATTGGAAACAGTTTCAACTAAGCCCGGCCAAGCTACGTAAACCCTCCCCCATGTTAGGAACTGATTTTATGGATATTGAGGGAAGTTTCTTGGCAGCTATGCTTAAACACACCGAAGCTAATGAACCGGGTTCGCTTCGCTCAATTAGCCGAGCCATTCAGAATATCCTTCCAGAAATCAAAGAAATATATATTGATGAAGACTTAGCCAGAAACCAATACATCTTAATGGTCAAATCGGTAGATGATCGTGTATTTACGTCTAATGTTCTTTCCGAAGGAACCCTCAGGATTATAGCTCTGGTATCTTTGATGTTTGACGATCGCCATCGTGGTCTCATTTGCTTTGAAGAGCCAGAAAACGGCATTCATCCCCACCGGATGGAAAAAATAATGCGCTTATTAAAAGGGCTTTCGACGCAATTTCAAACAGAAGGAGAGGCAGATTTGCCGCTACGACAGATAATTATTAATACCCATTCTCCTCTTCTTATGCAGAAGTACTTTGCTAATCAATTCTATTACGAGGGAGAGTTTTATCTTGCTCATTTGGACCGTAAGGTAGATGCAGTTAAGAAGCTTTCGTACAAACTCACTCGTATGTCGCCGGTAATAGCAGACAAGAAGATTAATGCACTGCAAGAGCTGTTCATTCCACCGGCGGAGAGGACTTACAGTCAATATGAGGTTGCTAGAATACTTCAGGCGTTTGATGAAGAGGAGAGTTTAATAAGCTAAAACTCATGAATAAGTTATACATGGCGTTCTGTGGAGAAGGGACAACTGATGAAAGGCTTTTTAGAAATTTAACAGAGAGAATCGCTCAGGACATTTTAATAGAGAATAATCAAACTACTGAAATAGAGTGGTTGTACCTTAGAAGACCAAAGAGGAGTTCCGAGGATGCCCTTCTGCAAGCCGCATCAGAAGCCAAAGAACAGCACGTTCTAATTTTCCATCGAGATGCTGATTGCCGCAGCCGCGATGAGTGTTTACAAAATCATTTTAACAGCGGACTTCAAAAGATTCATAAAATGAATGCCAGCAACAGAATCAAACACGTCATCCCCGCCATTCCTATCCAGGAAAGTGAAGCTTGGATGTTGTGCGACAAAGAACTACTCAGGAATCTTTTGGAAACAGATTTGAACTATCAAGAACTGGAGCTTACCTACCAGATAAAACGTGTTGAGACTATCAGAGATCTCAAGGCGGTGATTCAAAATGCCATTAACATTCATAGAACCCAGTTGCCACCCCGAAAGCGCAAACGAGCCGTAGAACTTCCAGACCTATACGAACGGTTCGGAACCGAAGTCAAAATCGAGAAATTGATGCAGCTATCATCTTTTGCAACCTACGAACGCGATTTGCGTGACGTGCTTAACACCATATTTGAGATAACAGCGTAGTCTTCCGCGAACATTTAAAAACCCCGCGCTGTTCTAAAGCCACACAATCTACCCTATGTCTGTTTCTAGTAATAAAGTTGGTGTCCTACTCGTCAACCTGGGCACTCCCGACAGCTCCAAAACCGGCGACGTGCGCCGTTACCTGCGTGAGTTTCTGATGGACAAACGCGTGGTCGATTACCCGCTTATCCCCCGCTGGATGTTGGTGAACCTGCTTATTGCCCCCTTTCGAGCGCCCAAGTCGGCCAAAGAATACCGCAAGCTGTGGCAGGAGCGCGGCTCGCCCCTTAAGTTCTACGGCGAAGACGTGCGCGACCTGCTGCAAGCCAAGCTGGGCGACGCTTATTCGGTGAAGTTGGCCATGCGTTACCAGAACCCTAGTATTCCTGATACGCTGGCGGAGTTTCAGCGCGAGATGGTGAGTGACATTGTGTGCATCCCGCTGTTTCCGCAGTACGCTTCGGCCTCCACCGGTTCGGTGATTGATCGGGTGATGGAGATTACCCGCACCTGGCAGGTGATTCCCAACGTTCGATTCGTAAGCAACTTCCCCGACCATCCGCTGTTTATCGAGGCCCACGCCGAGCGGGCCCGACAGTGGTGGGGCAAGAAAGACTACGATCACGTGCTGTTCAGCTACCACGGCGTGCCGGTGCGACAGATTAAGAAGGCTTCCTACGGCAACCAGTGCCAGGTGGGGGCCTGCTGTAACAAGTACCACCAGAAGAACGAGTTCTGCTACCGCGCCCAGTGCTTTCAGACCACCCGGGTGCTGGCTGATAAACTGGGCATCCCCGAAGAAAAATATACCGTTACCTTCCAATCGCGGTTGGGACCGGTGCCGTGGATTCGCCCCTTCACCGATGAGGTGCTTGAAGAGTTGGCCAAGCAGGGTACCAAGCGGGTGCTGGCCTTTTCTCCGGCCTTCGTGGCCGACTGTCTGGAAACCACCATTGAGGTCGGACAGGAGTACAAAGAGGATTTTATAGAAGCCGGAGGCGAGGTATGGGACCTGGTAGAAAGCCTGAACGACCATCCGCTGTGGATCGACTGCCTGGCCGATTTGGTAGAGGGACAACATAACCGTAAAGAGGTATCAACCAACAGCGAGTCCGCCGTTTCGTTGTCTGATACTGCGTAGCCGTCAGCGCCTAAACCTTGTGGGCTGCATCAACCTTATATCCTAACCAACCAAACACAATCTCATGGAAGACTTCAATGTAGCTTCGGCCGTAGACGAAATTACCGCCCTGGCCGCCCTGTACATTCCCAAATTACTGCTGGCCATTCTTACCCTCATCATTGGGCTGGCCCTTATCAAACGAATTGTCAAATACGTTAGGAAACAACTCAGCAAACGCGATGTAGACCCTTCGCTGGTGCCCTTTCTGTCCGGTATCATTCGGGCGATACTGGTCGTGATGCTGGTGATCAGCGTGGCCGGTATGGTGGGAGTCGCTACCACCTCCTTCGTGGCGGTGCTCGGGGCGGCCGGTCTGGCTATCGGCTTGGCCTTGCAGGGCAGCTTGTCCAACTTCGCGGGCGGAGTACTGATTCTTTTGCTTAAGCCGTTTCGAGTGGGCGACGTGATTGAGGCCCAGGGCGTAACCGCCTCGGTCAAAGAGATTCAGATCTTCCACACCATCATGAAATCTTTCGACAACAAAACGATCATCGTACCCAACGGACCGCTGGCCAACGACAAGATCATCAACTACTCGGTAGAGCAGACGCGCCTGGTGGAGTGGACCTTCGGCATTGGCTACTCCGACGATATCGACCAGGCCCGGCAGGTAATTAAGGACATCGTGTATAACGACCCCCGCGTGGTGGCTCCCGACGAGCAGTTTATTAACCTGGCCGAACTGGGCGACAGCTCGGTGAACCTAAAAGTACGGGCTCGGGTGGTGCAGGGCGACTACTGGTCGGTGTTCTTCGAAGTGAACGAGGCGGTGAAAAAGGCTTTTGACCGCGAGGGAATCACCATTCCTTTCCCGCAGGTAGATTCTCACGTCTTCCAGGGGAAGTAGTAGCCTGCTACTTATTTGGCTGATTAATTAGGTCAGCTAGTCCCGATTTTTTATGTTTATCACTTTCCCTTACCAAACCTACCCTCCTCATGAAAGACGTTGCCCTAGGCATTGACATCGGCGGTACCAATACGAAGTTCGGCTTTGTTGACCGAGACGGCCACTTATACGCCGAAACCTCCATCCCCACCACCAAGACTCCTCCCGACGACATCGACGCCTACCTGAAGTACCTCTACGATGAGATTGAGCTGCTTCGGAAGCAAACCGGTGAAGACCTTACCGTGGTGGGCGTAGGCATTGGCGCCCCTAACGGCAACTACTTTACCGGCACCATCGAGTACGCTCCTAATCTATCGTTCCGGGGCATTGTACCCTTTGTGGAGCTCTTTAAGAAGTACTACAACCTGCCGATGGTGATGACCAATGATGCCAATGCGGCGGCCATCGGTGAGATGATCTACGGCGGCGCCAAGGGCATGCGCAACTTTATTATGATTACGCTGGGCACCGGGCTGGGCAGCGGCTTTGTGGCCAACGGCGAGCTGGTGTACGGACACGACGGCTTTGCCGGAGAAATGGGCCACATTCTGCAAAAGCCGCGCGGCCGCGTGTGCGGTTTGGGACGAGAAGGCTGCCTGGAGAGCTACGTGTCGGCCACCGGCATTAAGCGCACGGTGTTTAAATTGCTGGCCGACATGACCGACGACACTCCGCTGCGCGATGTGACCTTCAATCAACTGGCCGCCAAGCAGATTACCGAACTGGCGCAGCAGGACGATCCGGTGGCCTGTGCCGCCTTCGACTATACCAGCCGCGTGCTAGGACAGAAATTATCCGATATGGTGGCGATCTTTAGTCCCGAAGCTATCTTCCTGCTGGGCGGACTCGCTAAGGCGGGCGATGAGTTGCTCTTCAAGCCGACCAAGCGCTACATGGAAGAGTACATGTTCCAGGTGTTTCGCGACAAGGTGAAAATCTTGCCTTCGGCGTTGGAAGATAAAAATGCGGCCGTGCTGGGCGCTAGCGCCCTGGCTTGGAAAGAGATGGGAGTAGATAAGCACCTGCGGGATATTCCTCGGCCAGACTAACTGCTAGAGACCGTACCTGGCGAGAGACCAGATACGGACGAACGGTATGCTGCCACTAATAAAAAAACGCCACCCCGACCCCGCCCGAATTTGGGCCAGGTCTGGATGGCGTTGTCTATGAATGGAAGCTGCGCTTACTTCAGCGCGATGCTCTTTGAATAAACATAGTTGGCACCCGTAAGCGACAGCGAGTACTGCCCCGCATCTAATTTAGACAGGTTTAGGCCCTTGGCGTACTGCTCCTGACAAGCTACGGTTTCTTGGTACAATACCTCACCAAAGCGATCGTACAGTTTCAACGATACCGGTGAGGCAATGCTGTTCTTGAACATTACCTTTACCATCGCTTCGTCGATTTGTACGGCAGGCTTAAAGTACACTGCTTGGGCAGTACCATTGCTCAACGTGAAGGTTTCCTGAGAAACCCCTTCGCCCGAGCGTACCTCGATGGTGTACTCACCCTCCGGCAGGTTGGTCAGGTTGTACCGTTTCATGTAGGTGTTCCCCTTGATCGACTCGCGGTGGAGTACGTGTCCTCGCTCATCTTTCAGACGTAGCACGGCCGAACCGGTGGTCAGGTTGGCTACCCGTACTAGGGTTTGCTTGTCGCCCTGTGACTCGCGAACGCTGATCGCGGGATCAGCACCACCGGCGATGGCTGCACCACCGGCAAACAGTAGCGCAATGGCTACCAGCATTTGACTTGTTAACTTTTTCATTTTGTTTTCCTTTTTGTGATTGAACTTAAAATAATGCGTGAACTTGATATCGTGTTCACTGCAAACTTACGAAGAGTTTAGCTATTTCGTTGCGAAAAAAATAAAATTTAGGGGTGTATATTTTTATTTACGCAAATACTTAGGGCTATAAAGTAAATTTTCGCAAAGCTATCTTAACTAAGATTTAACTACAGAGCTAGTGCACCTTCTATTTTGATGATTTTCAAAAAACACCCCCTCTAATTATCAATATCGCAATAACCCCAATACGTTCGTTTGCGTAACTTTCCGGTGAAAAAAGTGCAAAAAAAAGTCAGACCAAGTCTGACCACGCAATTAGATAGTTGTTAAAGTACTGTACGTTCGTCTAAAAATGATGAATTTAGAACGCTAGTTTGGACCTATAGCTAGGCTGTGCAAAATTCAAGTTAAGAGAATAAAAAAATTCCCCGCATATTTGAGTTGCGAAACCATCTATGCGAGGAATGAGAAATGAAGCAGTAAAGGTAGCTCGGTGGAAAGAAAAAG
>JBASAY010000024.1:0-8474 GCA_049650865.1 Tunicatimonas sp. | reverse complement strand
ACTCCAGCCGCAGCAAACGCGGCATTGGAAGGCGCAAAGACGGTGTAGGGTCCTCCCTCCGTGAGCACAGTATCGAGTCCACTCTTCTGCAACGCCAGCACCAAATCCGACAGGTCAGCAACGCCAGCGGCTAAGGTTACAATGTTTTGGGCAGGGGGGCTTAAGACGGAGCCAATCTCGTGGACGTACCCATTGGTGCCCTTTAAATCCGCTGTAATAACCGGAACTCCGTCTACGGTAACTCCACCTTCGTTGGAAAGTACCACAGAGGCTCCGTTAATCGTTTTGAAAAATCCTGTAACAATCGCCGCGGCGGAAAGTGAGTCGGTAACCACGTGGTAGGTAAGCAGGCTGGCGGCAGCGGCACTAGGGTCAGTGACCCCCGCAGCGGCAAAGGCTGCATTGTTAGGAGCGAACACCGTTACGGCCCCACTGCTAAGCGGGGTAATCAGGTCTTTGGCTACTAATGCGGCCGCTAAGGTGCTGAAATTAGGATTGGTGAGTAGAATACCCGCTACCGTATTTAGGCTAGGGGGTACCAGCACTTCGTCAATGACCTGCACTACTCCGTTGGTGGCTCCTACGTCGGGAGTAGATATTATGTCGGTGTCGTCGTCTAAGTCAAGAGACTCTCCACTGAGGGTAGTTTGGCTTCCTACTACATCGCTCGCAGTAATAGGCCCTTCGATAACGTGATATTCTAGCACGGTGCGCAGTAGGGGATCAGGGACGTCGGCAAGCGAAGCAAACCCTTGATTGGTCAAGAATTCGGCAAATGCGGCATTGGTAGGAGCTAGTACGGTGAATGCTCCACTACCGCCATCAATGGCATCTACCAGATCAGGAAAGCGACCCACCGCCGCGGCGAGTGAGGTAAAGTCTGCCCCTCCGGCAATTTGTAAAATGTTCTGCGTAGGAAAGGTAGGCGGAACTAACACCGCGTCTAGTTCGTGCAAAAATCCATTGCGCGCCGCTCGGTCAGCCACGGCAATGGTAGCGCTATTGTTCGCTCCGGTTACGGTGGTACCATTGAAAGTTAGCTGACCACCCTGCTCGGTAGCCGGTGCCGAACCAAGCTCAGCCGAACTGTAGCTACCGCGTACTACGTGGTAGTCAATTAAGCTGCGCAGCAGATTATCCGGAATACTCCCGAGGTCGTCGTAGGTATCGTAATTGGCCAAAAAGGCGTCAATAGCGGCATTGGTGGGCGCGAAGATGGTGTACTCATACGATGGCCCGCTGCCATTAAGTTCATCAGAAATATTCAGGCCGTTAGAGCCAATAGCGCGATAGAACTGAGAAAACTTACCCTCACTTTCAATGGAGTTCAACACTCCAATCACTCCGGAGCCATTCTTATCACGTACCTCTACGTCTTCTTGACAAGCGGTGAGGAGCAGTAAAGAAAAACAGAGTCCTCCCGCTATTTTATATAAATTATTCAGTGTCATATAGTTAGGAATAAGTGTTAAGTAGTGAGTACGGACGGGTATTCACCCGCCCGTAGTTAGTAGCTAGCCGACCGTTAGTATCCCGGATTCTGGTCGGCCTGAGTGATCTCTGGGTTGGTTTCTATTTCCTGCAACGGAATGGGCCACAACTTATGACGATCCGCGTAGGGTTTGTTATCCGCGCGAGCTATGTCATCGTCTAGCCCCCAGCGGCGCAGATCATTGTAACGGTGTTGCTCACCGGCCAGCTCTACGGCCCGCTCATGCATAATAATTTCCATAACTTGCTCCCGAGTATCAGCGGGGTACTGGCTGGTAGGGTATAGCCTTAGTACGTTATCCAGAGTACGGGGCATGTACAGTTCAATATCAGGATTGGTTTTTTGCGCAATAGCCCGTTGGCGTACCTGATTAACCAGTCCCAACACCTCGCTGATTGGCTTTCCGTTGTTGAGCTTGGCTTCGGCAGCCATCAGCAGCACATCAGCGTAACGCATCAGGCGGAAGTTGATGCCTGAGCTCTGGTTGCTATCGTCACGGATGTCGTAGTTGTGGTACTTACGCCATGCTATCAAACCCCCGAACTGATCTTTGGTAAAGGTTCCACGAAACCATTCCACTCCGTCGTCGTAGAAGGTTTGCTCGTAGCGGGGGTCGCCTAACTCGAAGCGATCAGCAAAGGCCTGCTTAGGGCGTACGTTGTTGAAACTAGCAAAAGCATATTCTACTCCGCGGAAGGTACTCTCTCCTCCCCCTGCATTATCGGTGTTCCACTGTACTCCTAATCCATCTTCAAACTGCACCTCGAAGAGTGACTCAGCGTTGTTTTCGGACTCGGCAACCTGCTCTTCGCCAATGCCGTTCCATCGGAAGTTGTCTACCAGGCGATAATCGCCAAACTGACCATCAATCACCTTCATGAACTCGGCCTCAGCCTCAGCCCACTGCTGTCGATAGAGGTATACCTTGCCTAAATAGCCGGTAGCTGCTCCGCTAGTTGCTCGCCCTAGATCGCCACCGGAATACTCTTCTTTGGTAAGCAAGTTGGCCTGCGCAAACTTAAGATCTTCGATAACGAGTTGGTACACCTGCTCAGCGGGGGCACGAGGCTGCTCAATGGAAGCCACCGGAGGGTCAATAATCAGTGGAACATCTCCCCACTTGTTGACCAGATCAAAGTAGAAGGTAGCCCGTAAGAAGTGAGCTTCCCCCAGAATACGGTTCTTGAGGGCTTCATCCATCTCAATTTCAGGTACCTGTAGTAAGATACGGTTGGCCCGTCCTACTCCGGTATAGTAAGCATCCCACATTCCGGCGATTACCTCGTTGTTGGAATCCCAGGTGTAGTTCAGCATCTGGGCCAGGGTAGCCTGCAGGTTATTGGTACCAATGCTTTCGTCAGAGGGCATGTCATTGCCGAAGAAATAAAAGCGTTGGGCCAAGTTGGTGGCCTGCCAGGTGGCGTATACTGAGGTGAGGCCCAGCAGTGCGTCTTGAGACGACTGATAAAAAGTGCCCGGAGTAGCCCGGTTGGGATTGTCAATCTCCAGCAATTCTTCGTCACGCTTGCATGACACAACAATTACCAAGTTAGCCAGCAAAAACACTAGCGCAAATTTAAAGGCTGCGTTGTACTTTTTCATATTCACTTGTTCTATTTACTGTCGATACTTAATTAGAAAGTTATTTGAACGCCCAACATATACGTACGCGCTTGCGGAAACTGTCCACCATCAATACCTCTACCACGGCTAGCTTGGTCAGGATTGTCATTCTGAGATCCGATTTCTGGATCATAGCCTTCGTAATTGGTTAGCGTGAACAGGTTCTGAGCAGTGGCATAAATACGGGCGTTGGAAATAAAACCACCGATACTCTCTAGGGCGGTGAAGGGCACCGCATAGCCTAGGGTAAGATTGCGGCAGCGCAAGAAGGAGCCGTCGCCAATAAATCGATCAGACTCTCGGGTGTTGTTGGCAGGATCACCACCAATAGCACGGGGAATTTCATCGGAAGTGCCCGGCCCTGTCCATCGGTTCAGCGTACGCTGCTCGAAATTGAACGGGCGTAGCATCCCCTCGGCGAAGTAACGGTAGCCGTAGTAAAGCTCAATGCCCTCTACCCCTTGCAAAAACAAGTTTAAATCAAAGCCCTTGTAAGATGCATTGAGCGTTAGCCCGTAGGTTAGGTCCGGGATCGGATCACCAATGTACGTCTTGTCTTGGGTGTTGATCTCACCGTCACCGTTTAGGTCCAGAAAGCGGATGTCCCCTGGTTCAGCGTTGGGCTGATTAGCATGAGCATCCACTTCTTCCTGCGTTTGAAAGATTCCATCAGTTCGATAACCAAAGAACGACCCAATAGGTAGCCCTTCGTCAATACGCGTTACCCGAGTTACATTAACATTACCGCTGGTAATTGGCTGACCTCCCCCCAATGAAAGAAACTCATTGTCTAACGTGGCGAAGTTACCCGAAACACTGTACTGGAGATCACCCACTGATTTGCGGTAAGTAAGCGCAAACTCCAGCCCCCGGTTGCGCACCGATCCGGCGTTGAGGGTGGGTGAGTTTCGTACTCCAGTGCTGGGAGTGGGCGGGACAGGTACCAGAATATCGTCGGTTTGCTTGATGTAGTAATCAGCGTTGATGAGTATCTGGTTGTTAAACAGCCCCAAATCAATACCAAAGTTGGTCTGGGTAGAGGTTTCCCACCGCAGGTCGGAAGGAGCCAGGTTACGTTGCGCCACCCCGGTAGCCACATTTCCGTTAAAAAGGTAGTTCACCGTAGGGTCTAGCACGGTCTGAAATGTGTAATTTCCAATTTCCTGGAAACCGGTTTGTCCCCAGCTACCGCGTAGCTTTAGGTCGCTAATAAAGCTTGCCCCTTGCATGAAGCTTTCTTCACTAACGCGCCAGCCAACCGAAGCCGAGGGGAAGATACCGAACTTGTTACCGGGCGAGAAGCGAGAAGACCCGTCGCGGCGAATATTAGCGGTGAGCAAATAACGATCTGCGTAGCTGTAGGTGAGTCGCCCTAGGTATGACACTAACGAAAACTCCCCAATGCCACCACTTACGTTGGGCACTTCGTTAACTCCGTCTAGCACTCGAACCACTGAGTTAATTGTATTACGCCCATTGGCATTAGCCGACCGCTGGGTATACGACTGTCGAGTGTAACCGACCAGCAGGCCCAGGTCGTGCTCGCCAAAATTCTTGCTGTAGTTCAGCGTGTTTTCTACCAACGGGGATATAGAAAACGAATTATTGTCGGTGATGCCCGCAAAGGGTTGAGCACGACGGTCGCCAAACTTGTAAGGGGGTTGGTAGATGTAGCGATTTCCGTAGATGAAATCCGCGCCTAAATTTAGTCGGTAGGTAAGTCCTTCAATAATCTCATACTCGCCGTAAATATTGCCAAGCATTCGGTAGCGGGTGGTGCGATCAGTGAATAGTTCAGCTTCGCCTACCGGGTTGTTGGCATCCTGTTCATCGATGATACGGTTACCCGAGTAAAGGCTGGGATTGGGTCCGGAGCTTCCTCCTACGTTTTCAGGATCAAACACGGGTCGGTTCGGAGGATAGTGGATAATAGCAAAGAAGCCAGTAGTTAAATCATTGGCCTTGGTACGACTCACCGCCAGCGACTGACCAAACTTAAACTTCCCCTTATTAAAGTCAGTATTTACGCGCAGGCTAAACCGGTCGAAATCAGTCTCCCGGATAATTCCTTCCTGCCGCATGTAGTTACCCGATACGCTAAACCGAGCCGCCTCGCTTCCCCCGGATACGCTTAGGTTGACGTTGTTAATCGGAGCCTGGCCAAACATCTCATCCTGCCAGTCGGTCTTGTTTACTAATTCTTCGGGCCGTTGCAGGGCCACCACGCGGGGCAGTCCGGCGTTATCGGTAAGTTCATTCGAAATCTCTTTGTAACCATTAATGTCGGTAAGCTCCAGCAAGCGCCAGGGTTCCTGAATACCAGTGTAGGCATCAAGCTGAATAGTAGCTTCGCCTGCCTTGCCTCGCTTGGTAGTAATGAGCACCACTCCATTAGCCGCCCGCGCGCCGTAGATAGCCGCTGCGGAAGCGTCCTTCAGAATCTCCATAGACGCAATGTCGTTGGGGTTTATGGTACTTAAGGCGTTGAACTCACCCGAACCAGTAGCACCGTTATCGTTAATTACCGGAATGCCATCAATGACGTACAGGGGTTCAGAGTTACCAATGGAGCCAATTCCGCGAATTTGCACCTGGATGCCCGCGCCGGGCTGCCCCGACTGCTGCACTACGTTGACCCCGGCTACGCGGCCCTGCAAGCCCTGTTCTACCGAGGTCATGGCCATGTTCTTGAAGTCTTCGGCATCTACCGACGACACTGAACCAGTAAGGTCGCGTCGTTCCTGCGTACCGTAACCCACCACCACCACTTCGGAAAGCGACTGAATATCGGGCCTCATGAGCATGTCGATGGTAGATTGATTACCAATCGTTACTTCTTCGCTCATGTAGCCTACGGCCGAGAATACCAGAGTGGCATCCTCTCCCTCAACGTTAACCCGGTAATTACCTTCAATATCGGTAACCGTTCCGACGGTGGTGCCTTTCACAAGAATGTTGACGCCCGGTAGCGCTCCTTCTTCTTCAGAGGTAACGGTTCCGGAAACAGCGCGTTCTTGCGCTTGGGTGGTGTGAACGACCAGTAAAAAAGTGAGGCAGCTTAGTAATACGCGCCAACTGGAGGTATAGGTACTGATCATAAGGTGTATAGTGTAAGTAAGCAATAAGAAAGACTGATAATAAAACGTATGAACAACATCAACAAAATAAATTATAACGGTGAATGTATAGATAATTTTTCAGCTTCTACAAAAGAATAGAAAAGTTTTACTATAATTCTAAATACTCATGTCAACACGCCCTAGCATTGCCTCAGGAAACCGTTTCACAAAACTATAATGACATTTACGTTATTTCCTCCTAGCTCTCTTCTGATTTTTATATTAAGAGTTATTATTGTAGGCCAATGGCGGGCTCAAAGGGCTGAAGATGTCAAAACATTCTTTCTTATGGAAGACTAGCCGAATGCGAAGGCAGCGAAGTAGTTTCTAAATGGGTTAAGGCAGTGTCGCCCTCCACAATGAGATAGTAATGATCGGCTGGAACATTATTCCACTGTTGGGTCTTCTGCGAACCGTTCCAAATGATTTCAATTTTTTTGATATCCATAGCTTTCCCTACTCCCACCTCAAGGCGGAGGGGCGAACAACCGAAGCTACCCCCTGAATTAACCTCACGGTAAACCTGCCGTTCCTTTCCTTGCTCATCGAACGTGATCATCACTCTGCTTCCAATAGCCGAACGGTTAGAGGTAGTCCCTTGTAAAACAAACCCCACCCAGTGATTTTCATTTTCGTACGGGTTTTGGAATAGGGCGTTCTGAAAAACGTCTCCTTCGTAGGCACCACCCATCACCACGTACACATCTTGGTCGCCATCGTTGTCGTAGTCGGCAAACGACACGCCGTGCCCCTTTTGTAAGTGTCCAAAGCCCCCAGCGGTGGTTACATCCTGAAAGTGGGTGCCCTGTGCATTGCGAAACATCCGGTTAGGAATGATAGAGCCAAGGTTAACCTCGCCAGTACTCAAGTACATATCAAGCCAACCGTCGTTGTCCAAATCACCGAAGTTAGCTCCCATAGCGTAGAGTATTTTATCCAGTCCCACCTTCTTACTCACGTTAGAAAAGGTACCGTCTTGGTTGTTGCGATACAGCCGGGCGGTAGCTGCCTGGTGGGGTTCATTTAGGTATTCGGCTACAATATCTTGCGCTACCGAGCCGTAGTAATTGCTGCGGAAGTAGCCGGCCACAAAGATGTCTAACCAGCCATCATTGTCGTAATCCCAGAACCAGGTAGGAAACGACGAATGGTCTTCAAGGAGTCCCGCCTCTTGAGTCACGTTACTAAAGCGGAGCTGACCGTTTTGATCCAGACCTTCGTTTTTGAATAAAATATTAGACCGCTGGCTATGAAATACCGATACGTAAATATCTGGCCAACCGTCATTATTGTAGTCGCCCGAGGTCACCCCCTTCACGTAAAAATCATTGCTGCCCTCATTCGCGGCTACCCCGGCAGTCTGCGCCTGTTCGCGAAACGTGACGTGTCCATCCGGCCCATCGCCGTTATTGAGGTACAGCTCACTAGGATGCACTCGGCCGTCGGCGGCGGTCTCGTTGCCAATAAACAGATCTAACCAGCCGTCTTGGTTGAAGTCGTTCCAGGTAGCAGTTTGGGTAGGATGAAAAGAAAGCAGTCCGGTTTCTTCGGTTACGTCGGTAAAAGTTCCGTCGCCGTTGTTGCGCAACAAAGAGTTAGGGTGCCCTCCGTGCTCGTAGAGCCAACTACCTCGTGTTACAAAAATATCCAGGTAACCATCGTTATCGTAGTCGGCCTGTACTAAATTCGAGCCCCCCGTGATGCCAAGCAGTTGTGCTGATTCGGTTTGCTCTTCAAAACGACCATTGGTCTGGTTGATGAAGTACCTTAACTGCCCCCGGGGGTGCCATTCGGAGATAACTACATCTAACCAACCGTCGTTGTTGAAATCATCTACTATACTGCTTCCAGCCAGACCTCGGTAGTCTAAATTGGCGGTATGAGCCACGTCGGTGAAGCGCTTTAGAGGATAATCTGACCGAAAGGCGCTGTCAGGAATTTGATACTTAATAGGCACGCGGTGGGGGTAATCGCCGGTGGTCATCATTGCTACGTTGAGCAGCCACTGCGCGTTCCGATTACGGGGGTCGTCGTTTAATAGCTCTTGGTACAATTGGGCCGCTCGGGTCGACCCTTGAGGCAGATGGTGCTGCGCCTCTTCGCTGATCGGGATGATGCACGAAGAGGAAGCATGGTGGTGAATACAGTTCTGCTGTTCGCCTAATCGCAGATGCGCCAACGCCAGATATTCGCGCACCCGCTCTTCCTGGCCGTTGTCCATACCTGGCAGAAATAAGCTC
>JBASAY010000023.1:0-6005 GCA_049650865.1 Tunicatimonas sp. | reverse complement strand
CCCTCCCATCTTCCCCAAATCTCACTACCTTTACCCCCGCTAATCATCACCCATTACTCATTATTCATCAATCATCACATACCCCCCTTCATGAGTCTACTCGTTGTTGGCACGGTGGCCTTTGACGCCATCGAAACCCCCTTCGGAAAAACCGATAAGATCATCGGCGGCTCCGGCACCTTTATCTCCCTGGCCGCTTCCTACTTCACCGATACCACCCGCATCGTGGCGGTGGTGGGCGACGACTTCGCTTCGTCCGACATCGAGATGCTCCAGCAGCACGGCGTAGACACCGAAGGACTACAGATTAAAGTCGGCGAAAAATCGTTCTTCTGGTCGGGACGCTACCACAACGACCTGAACAGCCGCGACACCCTGGCCACCGAACTCAACGTGCTGGCCGATTTTGACCCGATCATTCCCGACCGCTACCAGCCCTGCGATTACCTGATGCTGGGCAACCTGACGCCCTCGGTGCAGCAAACCGTGTTGGACCGGCTCACGCAGCGCCCCAAGTTGGTAGTGATGGACACCATGAACTTCTGGATGGAGCCGCAGTTTTTAGACCAGCTCAAGGCGGTGATCGGGCAGGTCGATGTGCTGTCGATCAACGATGAGGAAGCCCGTATTCTGTCGGGCGAATACTCGCTGGTGAAAGCCGCCCGCGTGATCCGGCAGATGGGTCCGAAGCACGTGATCATCAAGAAGGGCGAGCACGGGGCCCTGCTGTTCGGCGACGATGAGATTTTCTTCGCTCCCGCGCTGCCGCTGGAAGAGGTGTTCGACCCCACCGGGGCGGGCGACACCTTCGCCGGGGGCTTTATCGGCCACCTGGCCCACACCGACGATATTTCGTTCGATAATATGAAGCGCGCCATCATCTACGGCTCGGCCCTGGCTTCGTTCTGCGTGGAGAAGTTCGGCCCCGAGCGACTGATGAACCTCACCGCCGAGCAGGTGGAAGAGCGGGTGCGGGAGTTCGTGGATTTGGTGCAGTTTGAAATTTCTTATTAATAAATACTCGATTGTTCGATTGCTCGATTGTTGGTCTTAGCAATCGAGCAATCGAACCATTTCTTCATATGGATTTATTTACCATTATCGCGATTCTGTCGGTGATCGCCTCCGTCTTTGGCTACATCAACGTACGCTTCCTGAAGCTGCCCACTACCATCGGCCTCATGGTGATGGCCATTGCCGCCACCTCGGTGGTGCTGGTGATCGGAAGCTTCAACCAGGCAGTGCTTACCACCGCCAATGAGTTGATTCAACAGATTGATTTTCAGGGACTTATCCTGGATGTGCTACTGAGCTTTCTGCTGTTTGCGGGGGCGCTGCACACCGACTGGGACGCGCTCAAGGCGCAAACCGGGCCGATCCTGGTGTTTGCCACCCTGGGGGTGCTGGCCTCTACCTTTGTGGTGGGCGGACTGTTCTACCTGCTGGCGGTGTATTTGCTGGGCGTGTCGGTGCCCTTTATTCACTGCCTGCTGTTCGGCGCCCTTATTTCGCCCACCGACCCCATCGCGGTGCTGGGCATCCTGAAGCAGGCCAACGCCCCCAAGAAACTAGAAACCAAGATTGTGGGCGAGTCGCTGTTCAACGACGGCGTGGGCGTGGTGATCTTCCTCACGATCTACAGCGTCGCGCAGCAGGGCATCGAGAACACCACGGTGGGCGAGGTGGGCCTGCTGTTTGCCGAAGAGGTGATTGGCGGGGTAGGCCTGGGCTTCGCACTGGGCTTCCTGACCTACCAGCTTACCCGCACCATCGACCACTACGAAACCGAGGTGATGATTACCCTGGCGGTGGTGATGGGGGGCTACGTGCTGGCCAGCGCCCTGCACTTCTCGGGTCCGCTGGCGATGGTGGTGGCCGGTTTGTTTATTGGCAACAGTGCCCGGCAGACGGCCATGTCGCAGATCACCCAGAACTACCTGGACCGCTTCTGGGAGCTGGTCGACGTGTTTCTGAACGCGGTGCTGTTCGTGCTCATCGGACTGGAGCTGCTTATTGTTGACTTGGCTCCCGAGTACCTGGTGGCCGGACTACTGGCCATCGTGATTGTGCTGGCGAGTCGCTACCTGGTGCTGAAGCTTCCGATTGCCTTCTTCAAAGATCGGCTCGACTTCGCGCCGCACACCGACCTGATTATGACGTGGGGCGGACTGCGGGGAGGCATTTCCATCGCCCTGGCGCTATCGCTCACTAGCGAGATGAACCGGGAGTTTTTCCTGACCGTGACCTACGTGGTGGTGGTGTTCTCGATCATCGTGCAGGGCCTCACCGTGGGGAAGCTGGTGCAGCGATTGGGCGTAGCTAAGCCCGGGGCACCGTCGCCGGGGGGAGGGCATTAGCCTAGGTTGCTGAGGCTTAAGTGACTATGAGGCGAAGTAGATACAAACTACCTGATGAGCCTGGTGAAGCCAAAATCATTTGCGCGCCTAACAGTTGCGCACAGCTACGCGCTCTACTGTTGTTATCCCGACTGGGCGTCCCCGACTAGGCGTCCCCGTAGGGATTCTTTCAAATTAGATAGTGCCACCATTGTAAAAGGTTCCTTACAGGATGACAGGGGGGGAGTATAAGAAGAACGGCGTACGTTTGACTATTTTGTATTTTACGAAAAGGCCGCGTCAATGGGGGAGGCAAGTTTATCACCGCCCCACCGCCACCCGCTGCTGCTGCGCGTCGCGGTAGCTGATCTGCGGAATATAGGCCCCTACCGGCAGGCCCTTCACGTCGAGTAAGAAGGTGTTTAGGCCTACGGTGGTGCGAGGCTGACGGTGGGTGCGCACCACCCGGCCGTCTTGGTTGAGCAAGCGCAGCGACAGAGCGTCGTCGGCGGGCAGGATGACCGACACCCGCAGCTGCTCGGTGGCCGGATTGGGGAAGGGCGGCTCTACGTTGAGCTGCTCGTTCAGGCTGAGGTAGTCGCAGTTATCATCGGTGTCTCCCCATATACTCTTCGAAGTCATCCGGGGGGTCATCGATACTGTCGGTCGTAACCATTATGTCCTCAGTTATTCCCCGGTTAGCATGTCGCCGCTCCGCTAGTGTTTCCTTTTTTGAGGATGCTTCACAACCTGTTCTTCAGTCGGTCCGGATTCTTGCTCGTATGCCACACTGCTAGGACAGTGACTTTTTGCGGTTGTTCTTCAATTCCGTAGTAAATAGCGTAAGGATACTTATCTATGAGTACCCGTCGGTAAGTTTTATAGACTTCTTGGTACAGGTAAGGACTATCTTTCAGGTAAGCGATCCGGTTGAAAAAATGATTCAAAAAAGCAATGCCTAACCCTGGTTTCGCTTTTTCATACCAACTTACTGCCTCATCCAACTCATCTTCGGCTGACTGAGTAACGCTAATTCGAAATACCATGCTTTTTCTCTAATCGCGTTTTTACGCCTTCTAACTCACTACTCACTAATGTACCTTGCTCATAAGCAGCCCAACGGTCATCTAATTCAGTTTTCTCTTCGTTGGTGAGTTCCGCCAGGTTATCCGGGTAACGATACAGCAAAAAGTCAACATAATCGGCTACCTGTTCCTTTAAATTATCCGGCAGACTATCGATTTTTTCTTTAAGGACCATCGTTTCCATTGTTTCAAATTTATTTTATTGGTTATTCTCGGCACTCATTAGAGCCAGCTTCTCCTTTGTCAATCAGCGCTCCACGCGGGGGAAAGAAACCTTCTAGATAAAAAGCACTATGGCTTCTTAAAGCAACAGTCCTTTTACTGAAAGAAGGACCCTGCGGGATGACAGTAAGAAAAGACTTAAAGTTTGGTGCACTGTATTAGGTTGTCATTGCTTGATTCTGCCAAGTTACAATAACTTCTCAATAAAAACTACGTCGGTGTCTACCACCACTTTCATAATCCCAGTTTCTTTTTAGCTTTTTCCCACCGCCCTCTTTTGACAGATTTTGCCAGTTCGTCAACGTCTTCCTGAACTGCGTTAGAGTTTTTAGCGATCTCCTTAAATTCTAATAAATCAACAATGTCTTGTAAACCATCTAGGCCAATATCGCCGGAAACCCGGAAGATCACTTCGTTATTCACTCTTTCTATGATCATACTTTTTTGGTTTAGATTTTAGTTTTTAACGAGTCGAATGGCCTGGTAGTTTTTTGATACTGCCTATTGCGTTTAGAGCGTCTGCTAGTTCCAGTTGTTCAATAACCTTTTTAAGCTTCGGCCTGGTTCTCAGATTTTCAATTTTATTGACGTCTTTTGTGAAGCACTTGTCAAAGATCACTCTCATCAAGATAGCGCATCAAACACCTCTTCCCGGCTAGACTGCTGTCCGGTTTTTCCCTGCAACATTGCCTTGAGCAATAGCGCATCTTCCTGATCCTCCTGACTGACTACCGTGGCTTTGATTCTCATTTGTTTAGCCAGTTGCTGAAGTAGTTTCACCTGTTCTTTGGTTTTTGGAGTAAAAATAACGGCTTCCATAGTTTGTTTTTTTCTAAAGAACGAAACTTACCGAAAAAACACGAAAGTGACTACCTTGGGGCATGTTCACCCACTTTTTCATAAAATCACTTCTTCTATCATCCCGACTAGGCGTCCCCGACTGGGCGTCCCCGAAGGGGTTTTTTCACCATTTGTTAAGGTAGTGCCACCAATGCAAAAGGTTCCTTACAGGATGACAGGGGGTGTACAATAAGAACAGCGCACGATTAACTATTTCGTATTCTTTGAAGAGGCCGTGTTTATGGGAAAGTAAGTTTATCAACGCCCCACCGCCACCCGAAATTGCCGCTGCGCGTCCTGTTAACTTACCTGCAACACGTAGACTCCGATCGGCACACCCTTCACATCAAGCAAGAAGGCGCTTAGGCCCACTACGGTGCGGAGCGGCCGGTGGGTGCGCACCAAGTGGTTAAGCAGAAGCGGAAAAAAAGTGCAACTAACGCTGTGTAACAGCGTTTCAATTCAACAAAATAGTGATTCCGTTGACCATTGATAGCTACACACACGATTATGAAGGTTTTGCTGGATATAAAATCGGTAGAGATCACTACCAGTAATTTCGTCCAATAGTTGACGGCAAGTGAAATAAATGGCTATATTAACTGACTAACCGCTATATAGTATGACTAAAGATAGAGTAATAGAAACAGTAAACGACCTACCCCAAGAATTCGATCTAGATGAGTTTATTGAGCGATTGATCTTCGTTGACAAGGTAGAAAAAGGATTGCAGCAGTTGGACAAAGGAGAGACGAAAACTAACGAAGAAGCCAAGAAAATCATCAAATCATGGCGAAAGTAAAATGGACTAACGTTGCTTTAAATGACTTGCGCGCTATCTATGATTATGTGTCGCAAGACTCACCAAAGTACGCTGACCGGCTTATGGATAAGATTGTTGAAAGGGTTGATGTATTGGAGCAGCATCCAAAAATTGGAAGAAAAGTGCCGGAGTTTGACAACGAATCGATCAGAGAACTAATTGAGGGGAGCTACCGCATCATTTATAGCGTCGAGTCGGAAGGTAGCATAGGAATCGCTCGGGTACATCATGCTGCCAGGCTATTAAGAGGAATATAAAGCGGATAGAACCTGCCGCCAACCCCTAAAATTCCTTTGCGCAAAGCGACTAGGTGTCCCCGACTAGGCGTCCCCGACTAGGCGTCCCCGACTAGGCGTCCCCGACTGGGCGTCCCCGAAGGGATTTTTTCATCAATTGTTAAGGTAGTGCCACCCCTGTAAAAGGTTTCTTACAGGATGACAGGGAGAGTACAAGAACAGCGCACGTTTGATTGCTTTACTTTTTACTAACCATACACTCTCTAAATCCATCCAGAGGATCATCGAAATCAGGTGGCATCTCAAACGTTCCTTTACCGCTTCCGAAGGTAGGACGGGATCGGTTCTTGTTCTTAGTCGCTAACAACGCTATAAAGTCCAGCACTTGCTCTTTCTGAGTGGTCGGGAGGCGCTTTACCTTTTCTAGGATCAGTTCATCGTTCATAACGCGAGCGTTTTAAGG
>JBASAY010000022.1:0-33556 GCA_049650865.1 Tunicatimonas sp. | reverse complement strand
GGTCTTCGCGATAATTTTGTGGGGCACGACCCCGAAGGCTACTTACTATTCAAGGATAGCTACATTACCCAGCAGCATCGGCTCATCCGCTATTTTGGTGAGAATGCAGTGCATGATGCGGTCGTATACGATTCTCGGCGGTGGCGGGAGTGTAGACTGTATAGCGAAGCGTATCAACCGGTTAATATTGAGCGGCAAATGGCCCTCTCGGTTCCTCTTAGGCAGGGGGGCAGTCTGTTGGGCTTCGGTTACCAGCAGTCCAATGTTCCTGCGCTAGGAGCCGAGTGTCATCAGCTACTTAATCTTCTGCTACCCGCTTTTGAAGCAAATGTTTATTTCCGGCAGCGCTCACTGGATAGGTATGCTGATTGGACTACGCGCATTGATGAGATGGAGGAAGCACTAGCCATCTTTAACGTTGACGGAAAAGAATACTACCGCAACACCACCCTGCGGCAGCTCCTGTCTACCGAACCGCTTGCCGATGCTTTCGGAGAAGCACTTCGTCTTTTTGGGGCGCAGCTACAGACACTTGTTACTCCCCAGCCTGATGAAATGGTAGCTACTTCCCACAACATTTCGCTAGGATACCAATCCTACTATCTACGAGGGTATCTTGACCGGGTTTCGCTACCTATACCTACGTTGATGGTTGTCGTAGAGCGGTTTTCCCCACTTCCTACCCCTGCCTTATTGCGGTCTGCTTTCAATTTAACCCGTAGAGAGGTAGAAGTGACGCAGTTGCTCGTCCAGGGCCTCACTGATCGGGAAGTCGCCAAAGAACTCTTCATCAGCGCACATACGGCCCGCCGCCACAGTGAAAACGTGCTTAGAAAGTTAGGCATCTCTTCCCGAGCAGGAATTGCTCACTACTGTCGGCAGGTGAAAGGGGGAGAACTAAAGGAAAGAGCGGGATACTAAGTATTGTGGCCGCCGTAGGCCAGGACGGCAACGAGAGCGTGGTAGTGTTTCCGTCGGGCTTGATTAGGGACTAACGTAAAAGAGCCTACCGAACAGGGTTCGGTAGGCTCAGTGGAGAAGGTTTGGTTAGTTTAGTTTTTAATGATCTTCTGATTGATCACTTTAACTTCTCCGTTGGCCGTGGGTATCTCTACCCATATGTAGTACATCTTATCGGACTCAAGTCCCAGGGCGTTAGCATCCAGGGTTAGCTCGCTGTTGGGGTCTACCGGAATGCTAGGATCCTCTGAACCGGACAGCACCGATCGGTATCCTTCGTCCCAGATAAACAGCTTACCGGGTGCGGCGCCGCCGTCTATCTTGATGGTGAACTCACCCTGCACCGGGTTAGGGAATACCGTTACGCTAGGCTCAACCACCGGGGGCTGACAAGGAGCTTTGCCCGACGCTTTAATTTTTTGCTTGGTTTTTCCTTCTTCGTTTTGCCAGCGGATAATGGTGGTGTTGGCACCCGGTTCGGTATCGGTGAAGAAGAACGAGTCGCCTGCCGGAGCGCTCACGGTAGCACTTTGGGTACTGCCGTATACTTGCCAGGTCACGTCTACGGCAAAGTCGTTGGGGTTGCGGATGCGCCAGCGCAGTTCGGTGGTAGGATCATCCGAGCACATAGAAGTAAGGTTGAGCTTTTGCACCGTAGGATTCACCGGTGGCTCTTCCACAATCAGGGTAACGGGCACGGTAGAGACGGTGCCGAAGGCTTCGTCTAGTACCTGCACCTCGGCTTCGTAGGTGCCGGGCTCTAGGCCCTGCGCATTAACGGTTACGTCAAGTGCGCTTTCTCCTTGGGCGGGTAGGGTTCCGGTGGTGGTGGTAGTGCTAATCCAGCCGGGAGTAGAGGCATCCCCTTCGGCAATGGTAATATCATCTACATAAAGGGTAGGATCAACAGGGCCAAAAGGCCTGAGGTTGAAGAATAGGTTATTGTTTCCATTTATCCCTATGCCATCAACTACTGCATTATCGGTATCGGTACTTGCCGCCTCTACAACTCGCTGACCGTTAAGGTACACGTCAAACTTCTTGGTAATACGGTTTACTACAAACCTTGCTTCCACGTACTCTTGATCCGCCTCGAAAGTGAAAGGCGCAAAACGCTGACTGTTGCTATTAGCGCCGAAGAGGTAGGTAACTCGGCCACCTCTATTAATTACGATATTGGCCCCGATGCGAGGAGGTTGGGGATTTCCATTGGGCGCGCTACGATTTTGATAGGTGAATATTCTAAACAGCGATTCAGTACTGGTTAGCTTAACGTTAACTACCGCACTTCGTATCGGACTCGTCTGCGCCGGTTCGATCGGGGGGCTATAGCTATCGTACACTTGGTTGGTGTCTAACGCTACGTAGGCCAAGTGCCTCTCACCGTTCAGTGGTTCGGTCGTACTGACGGTAGCCTCAACGGGAATAGAATTGCCAAAGGTGAAGTTTGGATATTCTGCCAGTACCTTATCCACCCAGCCGTTTTGCGTGTTAAAATCTCCTACCGGATAGTCTTCAAATCCGGTAGAGAACAATACATCCAATCCATCAAAGGAGGTGGGGGCAACCGTACGTCGCGCCAAAGAAGCGGTGGTTTCTTTTACTTTCGTCTGGAAACCAACCGCAGCATCGCCCGGGTTGATTACGGTAACTTGTTGGGTAACGGTTTCGCCCGCCTGCAAACGAATTTCAATGGGGTCGGCGGTTTGCGCCAGCGTAGGTAACGTGCCCAGCAGAAATAAAGCTGAGAGAACCGCTGCTTTAAAGCGGTCATAGGTGAGTGAGTACCCAGATAGGGTAGGATAAGTAGAAATTTTCATTACAATTTAGGTTAAAATGATACATGGTAATTGTTATGATAAAAATACGTTTTCTCTCTAAGAAGCACACGAGAATACGGCTTTATTTACAAAATACACATTATATTCATGCAAATTATTTGTTTAGTTATATTTTATAGCGCATAATTTATTGCGATTTCTTTGTGACGTAGACAAAAGGTACTACCAATAGATAGTCTATATCTAATACTTACTGTCCCAAAGTAAGAGCAGCATTTAGGCATACTCCTGTAGGAAATCCGATTTGTTTCTATATCTTTATGATATCAATATGATATCATAACTCTTTGCTATGAAACACGAAAAGGAAATTAACGCTGTGTCAGGCTACGTAACGGCAGGCGTAGCCCTGCTTACTATCTTGGTTGGCATCTTGTCGATTGCCGTTCTTGAAATGCCGTTTCTACTGATCCTATCGGTGCTGGCGCTTCTGCTGCTGCTTCGAGGGTTCTTTATGGTAGACCCCAATGGTTCGTGCGTAATGACGCTGTTTGGTGAGTACTGCGGCACCGTGAAACGCAACGGCTTCTTCTGGACGAATCCCTTCTACACCCGCCAGAAGATATCACTCCGCGCCCGCAACTTCGACAGCGAGCGGGTGAAGGTAAACGACCAACTGGGCAACCCTATCATGATCAGCGTGATCTTGGTGTGGCGGGTAGAGAACACCTACCAAGCGGCCTTTGAGGTAGATGACTACCAAAACTTCGTGCGGGTGCAGTCGGATGCCGCCGTGCGCAAGCTGGCCAACTCGTACCCCTACGATAACTTCAACGACACCCACGAAATCACCCTGGTTTCGGGGGTGGATGAAATTAACGATGCGCTGGAGGGCCGCCTCAGCGACCGGCTCCGCATGGCCGGCATCAAAGTAATTGAAGCGCGCATTGGTTACTTGGCCTATTCTTCGGAGATTGCCAGCGCCATGCTGCGCCGCCAGCAGGCCACCGCCATCGTGGCCGCCCGCGAGAAAATCGTGGAAGGGGCCGTCAGCATGGTAGAGATGGCCCTGGCCGAACTATCGCGCAAGGAAATTATCGAGATGGACGAGGAAAAAAAGGCTGCAATGGTAAGCAACTTAATGGTGGTGCTCTGCTCCGACAAAGACGCCACTCCCATTGTGAATACTGGCACCCTGCACCAGTAATGGCTAAAAAGAAACCCTTTGTGTTGCGGGTGAGTCCCGAGATGATGAAAGCGGTCGAGAAGTGGGCGGCCGACGAGTTTCGCAGCACCAACGGGCAGTTAGAGTGGATCATCGACCAAGCACTACGCAAAGCAGGCCGA
The DNA here is from genome assembly GCA_049650865.1 of Tunicatimonas sp. Taxonomy (GTDB): domain Bacteria; phylum Bacteroidota; class Bacteroidia; order Cytophagales; family Cyclobacteriaceae; genus Tunicatimonas. The sequence goes on along the minus strand of JBASAY010000022.1, from coordinate 29,468 downwards.
AAACCCAAAGACGAACCGGACGAGTCGGAAGATGGTGATAATTCAACGAACGGCGCACCCAAGCAACGTGATTCGTAGGAACGTTATTAATCACGTTCCTACGAATCACGTTGCTACGAAAACCACCAATTCTAAATCCCCGCCCGTGCTTGTTTTTCCTCTACCACGCCCGTCACCCGCCACACCCGCCCGTCTGACTTAGTGAACAAGTACAGTTCGTTACCAAAGCCCAATCCGAACCGCAAATCAACCCGGTTGATGCCCGTCACCTCGCGCAGCGTGGTGGGTTGCCCGTTTACTTGCAATCCTAGCTCCTGAATGTCGGCCTGCTGCCCCAGTCTGAGCTGATCAGCATCCACCATAAACAAGCGGCCGGTTACAATGTCGCCGAACACGTATTTTCCGCGCAGGGCCGGTACCGCTTCGCCACGGTACACGAAACCTCCCGAGATGGCGTTGCCTTCGTCATGGTCGTACTGCGCCACCGGGTAGGTAAAGCCCAGTTCGTCGTCGTTGGGCGGCAGCGGGTAGGGCAGGGAGATGTTGCCCCGCTCGTCGATCAGGAAGGTGCCCTCGCGCTGGGGCCAGCCGTAGTTGGCTCCGGCCCGGCCGAGGTTCAGCTCCTCTGCGTTTTTCTCGCCGATACCCGAAATCAGCATGGCGTGCTCTCCGCCGGTGTCCCAGCTGATGCGGTGCGGATTGCGAAAGCCGTAGGCAAAGATTTCGCCCAGCATTTGCTCGTCGTTGTCCTGCGCGTACGGATTGTTCGGTGAAATGCCGTATTGTCCATTAGCGCTATCGTTGCCCCGCGGGTCGATGCGCAGGATGGTGCCCCAGGGGCGGCTCAGGTTCTGGCACAGTTCGGGGTGCCCGTGCAGGGTAGCTCCGCCATCGCCGATACCCAGGTACAGCAAGCCGTAGTCTTCACTTCCTGGAACGGCAGTAGGATTGAAGGTGAGCTCCTGCATCCCGTGGATGCCCGTCACCATATCGACACGCAGCAGTTCTCGGGGTTGGCCGCTAAAGTTCGTGGCCGATGGGTCGTCAGTTTTCCACTCGGACACCACCCACTGCAAGGTCGCCTCGATGCTGTCGGCAAAGGTGTAGTCAGCCAGTTTGGTGCCCGCGGGCTCGGTGTGGGTGGTATAGAGCAGGCTGTTGTCGTAAAACTCCGGATGAAACGCAAAACTGCCGAAGCCGCTGCCCAGTCCGGGTTTGTCAATAAAGTTCGGTTGCTGCTCCCGCAGGTTGAGGTAAGTTTGGAACCGGTTGTTCTTCACTTCGTACAGCACGCCCTGCAAGTCGTGAACAAACATCCGCTCGGCAGTACCGCCCGATGGGTCAACCAGCCTATCCATCTTGTTGATGCGGGCCACGGGCGGTTCGGGGCGCGTGGCGGGGGCCTGCGCTACCGACTCCAGCACCAGCGCAAGTCCCGAGTGCTTGATTTTGGCGGGAATAGGATCGGTAAGCACGTTCTCCAGCGTGCCAGCGCTAACCACGGGGGCGGCTTCCTGCTGCGTGTGCAGATAGCTCATAATGGCCAGCACGGCGCTGCTATCCAGCATGGTAAAGGGCGGCATGTACTGCTGGTACTCTTCGTACAGGGCCACCGCCCGCGCATCACCACCGTCGATCATGGCCGGGGCATTGCGGATAAAACGGTACAGCCAGGCGGACTCGGTAGTGGTAGTAACTCCGGCCAGGGCCGGGCCAATGGCCTGCTGCCGGAAGTTATGGCAGGCTGAGCAGTTATTAACGAAGAGTTCTTTGCCCTGGGCCACCGTTGCCGGGTCGGTAGGAATCACCAGCGGTGCCTCAGAAGAACCACCGCAGCCGAATAGCAAGCCGCTGGTAGCGAGCAAAACAAATGCAGAAATTGGACGATATTTCATTGAGCGAATATACAGAAATATCCGCGGGAGGCAGGGGCTCATTGTAGAGAAGTAGCTTCGTAAAATAGGTAAAGCATAGCGAAAAACCACTCGTAAGAGAAGCGCTCTCAATCGCCCTGTGACGAGGTGATTTGAGACACTTTCATAGTCTGGCATAACAGATAAATGCCCATTAAGCTTCGCAAAAGCCGCTAAAGTTGAGTATCTTGTAGCAAACTATACAACCATGAACCGCAAACAACTTACTTTTTTCGAGACCACCAAACCCACTGCCAATACCCCAATGAGCGACATGCCCGAACGCTTTCAACGCGTTTTTGCCGTGCTGGATGGCTACCGGGAAGGGCGTGTCTCAGGAGAAGAGATCAGGGCCCTGGATAGCACAGAGATAGACGCCGCCCGGGAGTGGAAGGAGGCCTGGATAGAAGCCAGAACGGTGGCGGCCTTCCCTGATTTTTACGAGGAGGATGGTCTCTGAACTACTTACCAGGGTGATTTTAATGAAACTCGTTGGCAAAAACAGCTCATCTAATTTGTCGTAAGCAGTAGGAAGATAGCAGTGGTTGGTAATTTACCAACTATTGGATTCGCGTAAATAGACGCTTTATCACTACCCCGCATCCCCTCACTTCAAGAGCACCCGCTGACTAAAAACCTGCCCCCCGGCAAACCGTAGCCGGTACAGGTAGAGTCCTGCCAGAAGAGCATCGTTTCTGTGCCACACCAGCGTCTGGTAGCCTGGCGATAGTTGATCGTAGGTTTGCCTCCCTACCCGGCGGCCGGTACGGTCAAATACTTCCAGCGTAGCGCGGGAAGTTCCCCCATTGGGAAGCCATACCGGCAAATGCAATCGCTCAGTAGCAGGATTAGGATAAGCCTCGCCTACCCGCCCCGCGCCATCTAATAACTGAGCTTCGGCAGACGAACCGTAGACCATTTCAAGGGCATAGTCTCCTGCCGCATCCGTCCGGAAGGTATAATGATCGTGGTTACGCATGTCGATCTGCCGCGCCCGCACTCGGTCTGTCAACCGGAGTGGCTCTGTCAGTTGGGCTACATCGGCCGGATTCCAGCGCAGCGTTACCTCCCGGAGGGCCTGCCCGCTCGCTACCTTCCACTTCCAGCGGTGCTGTGCGGCAGGCGACACCACATCGTGACTAAACTCCGACAGAAAGAACTCGGGGTGAAGCGTGCTCACCTCCAGGAAGTCGGTGAGGCGGGGTGGTGGGAAGTCGTCGTGGCGGTCGAAGCCAGGCTGGGCCTCGGGGTGCATGCCTACGCGGCCCGATGCGTTGAGCCCGTTGCTGCTCACCGTAAACGGAACCGTCCACTGCGTGGCGTTGCTTACGGAAGCGACCGCCCCGGTGCGGCCCGAAGAAGCGGCCACCGTCCCTACCGGCAACGCCAACGTAAGCAGCTGCCCCGCGTTGGGGTTGATCACCAGCCCCCCCGCGAAGGGTTCTAGCTGGGTGGCCTCCCGGAAACCTCGCTCAAAGGTCTTGAGCCGCAGGGCGGCAGCTTCTAATCCGTTAAAGGCCAACACCGCTTGCCAATCTAGCGCAAACGGATACGGATTGCCGATCAGGTTGTAACCGGGCTGCAACGTGATGGTGTAGGGCGTTTCGTGGTTAGCTTCTACTACCGGGCCGGTGGCCTGAAGGCTGGCTTCTTCGGTGTAGATCAGCATGTAACCCCGCCCGGCGGCTAGTTCACCCGACCAGCCCTCGTTCAACTCCTGATAGGGGGCATCCCCGGAACCATCGCGCAGGCGCCAGAAGCGCCAGCGGCGGGGATCATAACTGCCCAGCGGACCCAGCACCTGCGAAGCTGATTGGTTTTGCAGAGGCACAGCCAGCAGCTGATAGTCGTTGGGCGAAGGCGTTGCCCCCGCGGGTTGCACTCCGTTGATGCGCAACGGCTGGGCTACGCTGTACTCCCGGTAGGTGTAGCGCACCGCCGAGGTGTCGGTGTTGCCCCAGACGTCGGTAGCCACCACCCGGGTTTGCCCGCCCAGTTCATCCAGATCGGTGTTGCTTAACTGAGCCCGGTAGGTATTGGAGCTGCCCTCACGTCCTAGCGTAAGACGCCGCCACGCACCACTCCGGGGGTCCTGACGAATGGGCAGAAACTCCAGCGTAACTTCGCCCAGGGCAGATTCATCGGTGATGGTGCTGCTAACCGAAAGCGTAGGCTCGCCGGAGCGCAGGCGCGCCGGAACGGTGAGTACTACCACCGGCGGGGTTCGGTCAACAACCGGCGTAGCCGACACGGTGAGCAGTGGGGCCGCTACCATCTGGTCGCCCACGGTCACCACTACCGCGTACGTGCCCTCCGACAAGGGGGGCGTGGTAACGGTGATTTCGGTGCCCGCCTCGTTCACCCGCACGTTCTCCGCCGCCACCGGAGTATCGCCGATCAGTACGCTAACCGCCTCGGCGTCGGAGGCGAAGTTCTCGCCCATGATCACCAGGGTGCCTACCGTATCCGCTTTCAGCACCGGGGGCTGCACGGCGGTGATCCGCGGAGCCGGACGCCCTACCACAAATGCCTGATCGGCCGTGGCCGAGGCCTCGCCTACCCGTACCTCTACCGGATAGCTATCGGGAGCCAGCGGCGGAACGCGCACGACAAGCTCGGTGCGGGCGGCGTTGACGCTCAGCACCTCGGCCACCGCTTCGCCAAAGGTGACGGTGTTGTCGGTCACCGCCTCGCCGAAGTTCTGCCCTTGTAACTGCACAGTGTCGCCTACCTGCCCCTGGTAGGCCGAAAAGGAGGTCAAGACTAGTTCCGGGGCGGGCGGCGGCGGAGTGAAGTCGTAATGGGCGAAGAAGATATCAACCTCACCGGAGCTGGTAAGTGTGGTGCTCGGGCTTAGGGCCAGACTTCCGCCGAACATTCCGGTGAGCAGCACCGCCGATGGGTCGGTGGGGTAGCGCACCAATTGCTTCAGCGTAACCGGCCCGCTCCCCCGAAAGGCTTGTACCCCTAGATAGTCGCCCTGTGCGTTCAGGCGCGCCAAGAAGCCGTCAGTATCCGACTGGGGAGTAAGGTTATCATCTTGCCGACTAGGGTCAAGGTCGAGTGCGTCAGCAAAATTTCCGAGCAGGTAGTAGGTGCCATCGGGACCAAGCGTAACGGCCCGCCCTTCTTCGTCGCCCGCACCGCCGTACCGCCGAGCAAAGTCTAGGGTGCCGTCGTTGCTAATGCGCGCTAGGTAGATATCCGCACCCTCACCTTCCGGAACAAACTCCTGCCCGCCCACGCGCAACGGGCCGGTAAATCCCCCGGTCACCAGAATATTGTTATCAGCGTCGATATACAGGTGCGTGGTTATCGCCAGCTCTTCGGTGAACTGATTCTGAGGCAGAACGAAGGGAACGGCAAACTCAAAGTTAAAGTCAGCGTCGTACTTCGCTACGAAAGCGGTCTTGCTACCCAATTGCGTGATATCTGCCCGATTGCTGCCGGGCCGAAAGGAGATTTGATTCTGAAAGAAACCAGCGATGATGTAGCTGCCCTGCTCGTCGATGGCCAGGTGGTCGGCCATCTGGAAGTCCTCTCCCCCCAAGGTTGCTACTCGATCTAACGACCCGTCGGGGTTGTAGTGGGCCAGGTAGATGTCGGTACCATTGAAGGTAGCCTGCCGTACCTCGCCGCCGTAGCCCGGGTTAAAGTCGACCGTTCGCTTAAAGCGCCCCAGCAGCACGATTTTGTCGTCGGCGGTGGTGGCCAAATCGTAGCCGTAGTCGGTTTGGTCGCCCCCCATTCGGTAGGCGAACGCAAATTCTCCGTTGGCGTTGTAGCGGGCGAAAAGGATGTCGCGGCTGTCGTCACCATCCTCTGCCAGGGCACTGGATAGGGTGGTAGCGCCAAGCGTTACGTCTCCTTTAAAAGAAGCGGAAACAAACACATTGTTGGCAGCGTCCAGGGTAATTCCCCCGGCGTAGGTGGTGTCGCTGTCGCGCGTTGCTACCTCGATGTGATTCACGAACACCAGCCTGCCTTCCGCGTCGTACTTGGCCACAAAAACATCCTGATCGGAGACACTGCTCAGGGTGCTGGTGGCGTCCGACGGATCAAAATCGAAGGTGCCGCTAAAGGTGCCAATCATGTAGATGGCGTCCTGTGCATCTACAATGGTGTTCTTGGTGTCGCAGTAGCCACCGCCGCCCAGTTGGCGAACCCAGGTTAGCGCTTGCGCCACGGCCGGGGCAGGTATATTCGTGAGTAGCAATCCCAGTAAGAGGGTAGCGTAGCGTAAGGAGAGTAGCGTAGAAGGTGCCATTGTGCAGGATTTAGTTAGGATTGGGAGGAGCCGGGAGTTCGTCGTTAGGAGTAGCTTGGTTGCCACCGCTCACTACGGCAACCACCACCACGGCGGCGGCGGCACCCACCACCCAGGGCCAGCGGGGGCGCTTCCGGATAGCGAAGGGCGCACTCTCGGCGGTGGCCCCGGTGGTTGGGTCGAGCAAACGAAAGTGGTACCCGCTCCCGGCATCCAGTTGCTGAGACACCGCCCAGGTGTAGGTACTGTCGGTCAGCACCACGCTGAGGTCTTCTACCGGTTGGTCACCCTGGTATAGCTGTAGTGAGGCCTCCGCCGGAATTGCCGGTGGCAGCAGGGGCAAAGCATACGTTCGTCCGGAGCGGTAGGTAGCGCGTAACGCGCCAAACGGACGAAATGCAGGGGCATTCACAGCAGCGGTATCAAGGGGTACGGGCACCGGCGTTGGCCGCAGAGCGGGTATCTGGTTGGTTTCCGACGTTGTGGGGGTGGTGCGGGCAACGCGGCGGGTGGGTGGCGGGTCAAGCGCAGCAGGGGGCTTGGGAGGCGCCGTAGGACGGTCGTAGCTCACGTCGGCGATGACTACTTGCCAGCCGCTGGCGGTTCGCTCGGCCTTTACGGTGGCCTTGCGAGCGCGTACGGGGTAGGGCACCTCGGGGTAGGCCCGGTGGCGGTTACGGAACTCACTCTCGTAGCGCACTTCTACGTAGGTGAAGTCATCCTGCTTTACTTCTGATACGCGGTAGCGATTAAAAAATACACTGGTAACAGGCGACTTCTCGTAGAGCGAGAAAAAAGCCTGGAGATACTCCCGGATGGTGAGCAGATGACTGTAGTTCCGCACGCGGGCGCGGGGGTTCAGATCGTCTTCTACCACCACCAGCGAGTCGCGGAAGATGCGGTAGCTCGACGCGCTGTCGTAGTAGCTCCGGATCAGGGCGTCGAAGCCGTACTTGCGGAAGTACTCGTCGGGCTGCGCAATAAGGTTAAGCAAGCCCTCAAACTGCCGCACGTGCCGCAGGGCTTTTCGCTGGATTTCGGTGGTATCGGCTTTTTCTAAAGACTGTGCTTGTATAGGTTGCAGCAGAAGCAGTAATCCAAGTAAGCTAGTTGGTAGAATGTATTTTATCATACGGTTGGTATTCTGATGGGGGGTAGCATTTGTTACCAATCCCAATGTTGTTGAGCGGTCCGTCTATTCATCTTGAATGTTCCGCGGCATCCTGAGCATCCCGCTCCTAGTCAAGGTAGAGCATCGTTTCGCGGTACTGGAGCTTCTGAACGTCGGTTACCTTCATCAGGTCACTGATCAGCCACCCCGAATTGGCTAGGTCGCGCTTGAAGTCGCGCACTTTGAAGATCCAGTTGTCAATCTGAAGAAAGTGGTAGGTAATAGCACGCACCCGCTTGAAGACTAACTGGCCCTCGCAGAGTTCGTTGAAGAAGAGCAGCAGCTGCGAGGGTTGGGCCCGGGTGCTCAGGTAATTGCGTACGTTGGCCGTATCCCGGAGCGCATCTACCAGCCCCATAAAGTCGGTGCCGTAGCTACCCGGATTAAGCGCCCGGCGGCGGTCTTTGCTGTACCCGAGCCGTAGGAAGTCGGCCGATACTCCCTCGATAACCCACTTAGAACCCTGGCCGGGGCGCAGCACCTCAAGCGACAGCACCAGCGTAAACTGCTCTTCTTGCCCCCGGTAGCGCCCGGTGCAATCTAACTCGGCGTACCAGCCCCGGTCGTAGAAGTTTAGCCGAGCCGTGCTCTGGGCCACATCGGCAACAAACTCCCGCACCTGCGGCTCGTTCCAGGAGGTGTCTTCCTGATTAAACAGGCTTAGTACCAGCGACGCCCGGGACAGACTATCGATGGCGTACTGCTCCCGCACGTACTGCTGAATGGGGGTGTCGGCTACCGCATTGAAGCGGTCCATAAACTCGTCGATCTGCTTCACCTTAAAGGCGAAATTTTCATCGTCAGAGAAATGGATGGACTGCGCCGACGCGGCTAATCTCATCCCAAGAAATATCAGGACTACCAAAGGTCGTAGCATCGCCCTAGCGTCGTCGGGTCTCCTCTACTCCGATATCGGACAGCAGCACGTCCCAGGCGTAGGCCACGGTACCGCTCTCTTCCTTGCGGAAGTTGCCCAGCACAATTTCTACGTCTTTTTGGGTGATATCCTCGTAGATGGCCCGGCCGTCGCGGAAGCCCCGAAAGAGTTGCTCTACGGTGATGGTTCCGTAGTAGTTGCCGTCGGGCGCCAGCCGAAACTTAGTAACGTACTGAAGGTTGCGCCACAGCAGTTCTACGCGGTCGTAATTGAGCAGGCTGAGCCGCTTCAGGTAGTCTTTAATGGTGTAAGCGGTGGTTTGGTCGCGCGTCACCGACGATACCTGCACTTTGGTGCTATCGTGAACGAACAGTTTGAGCGCGTTAGCAACGGCCTGGTCTTTATCGTACATATCCAGGCGGGCGTTGCAGAGCAGATCGAGGTAGTAGCCCAGGTATTCGGCCTTATTGATGGCCTTGGCGGCGTACTCTTCGTAGTCTACGCGGTCTAGTTCCAGCGCTTCGCGCGCGGTTTGACCAGTGCGGAGGCCCCCCGTTGCGGCCGCCGAGGCAGCGTCCACTGCGGCAGTATTCACTGCGACAGTATCCACTGGGGCAGCGTCCACTGGGGCAGCGTCCACTGGGGCAGCGTTGGGGGCGGGAAACACTCTTAGTAGCGCGGTAACGTCGCCCGAGGTCGTGCTTTCGGAATTGGACCCTGACAGCGCGGACTCTGCATTGGAATAAGGAGGTGGAGCCGCTACCAGTTCGGTGCTGGCTACCGCATCGGACGCCGGGCGGGCGGCGGGGAAGTCGGCTCGGCCTAAACCCAGCGCTACTTCGTTGGCGTTGGCGAGCAACTGGTGGCTGCCGTCGCGGTAGATAATGGCCATCGTTTCGGCCACCCGCACCGAGGCATCGCTGCTGTCCAGCGCGTCGTGGTAGTAAATAATGTCCTCGAATTGTTGGATGCTGTCGGCCGGAAGTACGCGCCCGTCGACCTCTACGATGTGATCGTAAGCCGAGATGGCCCCGGCTTTCCAGCTAGATTCAGGACTAGAAGCAAGCAAGAAGTCACCGTTGTCCCGAAAGATTAGGGCGGCCGCTGAGCGCGCGGTACGAAGCGGCTCCGCTTCAGCACTCCCTGCCGGATAATAATAGACCGAGTCGGTGCCGACAGTGGTTACCGTGCCCGGCACCACCCGGCCGTTGGTGAGGTACAGTACGTCCGACGACTGAGCGAATGCCGGAACCGTGAAGCTGGTGAGCGTTAGGAGAAAGGCCGCCCTACCTACGGCGGAGAAAAGCAGTGCAGAATGTGGCATAAAGACTAGGTTAGAACGCCCGCCCGCCTACCGCACGAACTAACCTGGCTCGGTACGAGACAAGCGTTGAGCAGTAAGAGAGCAACCGTGGTGTAGTGAATAAAAAGGTGCAAAAAGTGTCGATAGATACGTAGGGCACCCCCGGAGTGGATTGGAAAAATCAGTCTTTATTAAAAAAAATACTTACCGCACAAACACCCACTGGGTATCCGTAGAAGCTACTTCGTGGTACTCGTAGCGATCCTCACTAAACGTTTTAAGCTGTTCCGGTGCGTCGATGCGATTTTTGATAATAAAGTTGGTCATCTTGCCCCGCGCCCGCTTGGCGTAAATCGCTACCGTTTTGAGTTGCCCGTTCTTATATTCCTTGAAGACGGGGGTAACCACCGGGGCGGCCAACTTCTTCGGGTGAATGGCCTTAAAGTACTCCTGCGACGCTAAGTTCACCACCACCGCGTGCGGCTGCTCAGCCAGGACTTCGTTCAGATGCTCAGTTAGGCGATCACCCCAGAACTGGTACAGGTTGGTTCCCCGCCCGGTGGGTAGGGTAGTGCTCATCTCTAATCGATAAGGTTGGATCAGGTCCAGCGGACGCAGCAGCCCGTAGAGACCCGACAGGATGCGCAGGTGCTGCTGCGCGAAGGTAAAATCGGCCGCTCCGTAGGTATCCACCGCAATGTCGGTATACACATCGCCCCGAAAGGTGAGCAGGGCGGGGTGCGCATTATCGGCGGTAAAGGGTGTTGAGAAACGCTGGTACCGCGTGTGGTTGAGGGCGGCCAGGGGTTCGCTCATGCGCATCAGATGCATCAGCTCGTCGGGCGACTGCTGCTGAAGCGTCTCTACCAGCTCAGCAGCTGCTGCCAGGAAGGCCGGAGTGGTCGGCACGTACTCAGCAGGGTTGCCTTGGCCCGTGACTGGGTCTTGCGTTTTGGAAGGAGAGAGTAGCGTAATCATCTTTGGGGGTTATCAGTGGCAAGCTCGACGGTAGAAACTGCAGATGATCGTTCGAAGGTTCGCGACTACTGATATCGGTTCCAGTAGTAAGGGGTAAACAGGATGATCACCGTAAACAATTCCAGCCGCCCCAGCAGCATCAGGAACGATAGAATCCACTTGCAAGCCTCCGGCAGGTGCGCGAAGTTATCTACCGGACCCACCGTGCCGATGCCCGGCCCGATGTTACCCAGCGAAGTAGCCGTAGCCCCAACGGCCGTCATAAAGTCTACCCCGGTAAGGGCCACCACCACGGTGCCCAGCGCGAAGATCGTGATGTAAATCACGAAGAACGCCAGCACGTTAAAGGTGATGTCTTGCGTAACGGCCTTGCCGTTGTAGCGTACCGGAATCACCGCCGCCGGGTGAATCTGCCGCTTTAGCTCCAGTAGGCTGTTTTTAATCAGAATGGCGTGCCGCACGATCTTCACGCCCCCCGCCGTGGAGCCCGCCGAGGCACCAATAAACATCAAAATCACGAACACAACCGTAAGCAGCGGAGCCCAGGCGGTGTAGTCGGCCGTGATGTAGCCGGTGGTGCTGATAATGGAAACCACCTGAAAGATAGCGTAGCGAAACGAAGGCTCCCAGGCCTGCCCGGTGGTAAGGTAAATGCCCACCGTGGTGATCAGCGTAACGAGCAGCACCAGGGCCACGTAGTAGCGAAACTCTTCGTTCTGCCACACCTTATTGAACTTGCCCTTTAACAGAAAGTAAGTAAGCGTGAAGCCCGTGCCCGCCAAGAACATGAACACCGTGATGACGTACTGCAGGTAGGGCGATTCGTAGAAGGCGATACTAGAGTTTTTAGGTGAAAACCCCCCCGTCGCCATGGTGGTAAGTCCGTGGTTGATGGCATCAAAGAAGCTCATGCCCCCGAGGGCTAGCAACGCGGTTTCGATAAGGGTGAGGCCGATGTAGATGACCCACAGGCGCTTGGCGGTGTCGCGGATGCGCGGTTTGAGCTTGTCCGGTGTGATGCCGGGTGCTTCGGACTGGAACAGTTGCATCCCCCCGATGCCCAGAATGGGTAGGATGGCCACCGCCAGCACGATGATGCCCATACCGCCGATCCACTGCGTGAGGCTACGCCAGAATAAGATTCCCTTGGGCAGCACCTCAATATCGGTTAGGATGGTGGCTCCCGTAGTCGTGAAGCCCGACATGGACTCAAAAAAAGCATCGGGATACGTAGAAATAGCCCCGCTGAACAGGTAGGGTAGCGAGCCGCTGAACGACATCAGCACCCAGCTTAGGGTTACCACTAGGTAGCCATCGCGGCTGCGCAGCTCCTGGTCGGTGCGGCGGCGGGTGAGTAAAAACGGGATGCCGCCCCCGGCCAGCGTTACGCTACTGGCCAGCAGCAACGGCTGCCACTGCTGGTCGTCGTAGTACAGGGCAAACGGCAGGCACAGCGCCATAAACCCCGCGTTAAACATCAGAATAACCCCCAGAATGTTGATGAGCGCGAACCAGTTAAACTTCATACCGACGGCCAGGAAACTGCTTACTTAAAAAATTCTTCAACCGCCCCCAGGGCCTCGCGCTTGCTAAGCACCACCACCCGGTCGTTGTTCTTGAACAAGAAATCGCCCAGCGCAATGTACCCGCATTCGTCGCGAATCACTCCGCCGATCACTGCTTCTTTGGGGAAGTTAAGGTCGCGCAGCCGCCGCTGCGCAATCTTGCAATTTTCGTTTACCTCATACTCCAAAATCTCAGCCTCTACCCCATGGATGCCCGCGATAGAGATCACGTCGCCCTCGCGGATGTAGCGAAAGATGAAGTTGGCCGCGATCAGCTTTTTGTTGATCATGGTGTCTACCCCAATGTTCTGACTCAGCTGAATGTAGTCGGCGTTTTCTACCAGCGCCACGGTCTTTTTCACTCCGCGGTCTTTGGCCACCAGGCAGCTGATGATATTAGTTTCTGAGTCGCCCGTAAGGGCAATAAAGGCGTCCATTTCTCCCAATCCTTCTTCTTCCAGCAGGTCTACGTTGCGCCCGTCGCCGTTAATCACCAGCGTATCCGGCAGTTGGTCGGCCAGGGCAAAGCATTTTTCTTTATCGCGCTCGATAAGCTTGATCTTGTAGTGCGGACTCAGCTTGCGGGCGGTATGGTATCCGGCCTTGCTGCCTCCCAAGATCATCATGTTCTTAATCTCGATTTCCCGCTTGCCGGTGAGCTCCAGCACCCGGTCGATGCCGTTGGGCTGGGCGATAAAGTACACGTGGTCGTTGACCTGCAGCACGGTTTCGCCGTTGGGAATCAGCGTGCGGGTGCCCCGCAGCACGGCTACGATAATAAAGTTGTTCTGAAGGTTAAAGCGGGCGGTTTCGGCCAGGGGGCAGTTTACCAGGGCGCTTTGCTGGTCGATGATAATCCCGATCAGAGACAGCAGCCCCTCATCGAACTCAAAAGTATCGGTAACGGCGGCAATGCGCAGCAGGCGCTTCACCTCGCGCGCGGCGAGCAACTCGGGCGAGATAAGCTCATCGATGCCGATCTGCGCCAGATCAATGCTCGTTTTGTCGCGCAAGAACTCTTCGTTGGTGATGCGCGCTACGGTTTTCTTGGCACCCAACTGCTTGGCGATGATACTAGCTGTCAGGTTAATTTCTTCCACCTCGGTAACCGCAATAAATAGGTCGGCCTGCGCCGCTTCGGCCTCTTTCAGAACCTTGTACGAGGTGGCGCTCCCCTTCACCACCGCTACGTCGATCTGGTTAGAGATCTTCTGCAGTCGCTCAGCGTTCAGGTCGATGATGGTGATTTCCTTTTTTTCGTACGACAGCAAACGCGCCAGATGCGTACCCACATCGCCCGCCCCAGCGATAACAATCTTCATGGTCTATACAAATTTAATTGCGCGCAAATATATAACGAATGCGGCTCGTCTGGCACCGAACCGAAGAAAAAGAGCAAACTAACCCAGGAAATGAGGCACACCTCAGGCTGCCGGCGGATTACTTACGGCGGCCGGGCGCTCCTTAGGTTGCACTACCCGCTCGTACAAGGCTTCGTACTGGGGCACAATAGCACCCACGTCGAAGTGTTGAGCGCGGGCCAGCGCATTCTTCTTAAAGGTAGGCAGCCGGTCGGGATGCAGCACGTACAGGGCCTTTTCGGTCATGGCGTCCACGTCGCCTACCGCACATACGAAGCCGGTTTCGCCGTCGACGTTAAGCTCGGGCAGCCCTCCGGCGTCGCTCGAGATTACCGGCACCTCGCAGGCCATCGCCTCCAGGGCGGCCAGTCCGAAGCTCTCCTTGGCCGAGGGCATCAGGAACAAGTCTGATACCGACAGTACCTCTTCTACCGCATCGAGTCTTCCTAAGAAACGAACGTCGGCGCAGGTACCCAGTTCGCGACAGAGCTCTTCGGCGTTGTTTCGCTCGGGGCCATCGCCCACCAGCAGTAGTTTGGCGGGCACATGCTCGCGCACGTTGTAGAACACCCGGATGGCGTCCTCCACCCGCTTCACGCGCCGAAAGTTAGAGGTATGCACGATCAAGAACTCGCCCTCGGGGCAGATGGCGCGCTTAAAATGGTCCTTGGCCTGCCGGTTGAAGCGCGTAAGGTCCACGAAGTTAGGAATCACGTCAATGGATTGGTGGATGTTGAAGAACTTATAAGTGTCGTCGCGCAGGTCTTGCGACACGGCCGACAGCGCGTCGGACTGGTTCATGCTGAAGGTAACCACCGGCGTAAAGGAGGCATCTTTACCTACCAGGGTAATATCGGTACCGTGCAGGGTAGTGACCACCGGAATATGGATGCCTTCTGTCGCCAGGATTTGCTTGGCCATGTAGGCCGCCGAGGCGTGCGGAATGGCGTAGTGCACGTGGAGAACGTCTAGCTGCTCGTATTTTACCACGTTCACCATCTTGCTGGCCAGGGCCAGTTCGTAGGGCGGGTACTGAAACAGCGGATAGGTCATCACATCCACCTGGTGGTAGATAAGATTCTCGTTGAAAAAGCTCAGGCGCGTGGGCTGCGAGTAGGTGATAAAGTGCACCTTATGCCCCTTCGTGGCCAGGGCCTTGCCCAGTTCGGTCGCCACCACCCCGCTCCCCCCGAAGGTGGGATAACAAACAATGCCAATTTTCATAAAAATAGATTTTGTGAGCACGCGCCGCGGCGTGCCCACAACATTACCCACAACAGGTTATCTGCCGTCGTAGTCTTCCATCGCCCGGTAAACGACCGACTGTATTTTTGTACGGATTCCTTCGGTGAGAAGTTTGGTATTTCGTGCGTTGGGGTGCACGCGGTTGGATAAGAACACGTAGACCAGCTCGTACTTTGGGTCTACCCACACCGAGGTGCCCGTGAAGCCCAGGTGCCCGTAGGAGGCCAGCGAAGCTTCCGGTGCGGTGGGGCCACCGTCGCGAAGGTGCTCGGGCTTGTCCCAGCCCAACGCCCGGCGGCTGTCGTTAAACTGCCGGGTACTAAACCGGGCCACGGTGCCGGGTTGCAAGTAGCGGGTGCCGCCGTAGTAGCCATCCTGTAAATTCATCTGCATCAACACCGCGAGGTCGTGGGCGTTGCTAAACAAACCAGCGTGCGCGGCCACTCCCCCGCAGAGGGCCGCCCCCTCGTCGTGCACGGTGCCGCGCACCAGCGTATTTCTAAAATGATTATCTTCTTCGGTAGGCGCGATGCGCAGCTGGGAGAACTTGCACAGCGGTTGGTAAGTCAGCGTGGTGAGGCCAAGGGGTTCGTAGAAGGTTTCTTCCATAAACGCGTCGAGCGGCTGCTGTGCCACCTGCTCTACCAAGCGAAGCAGCATGTAAAAGCCCAGGTCGCTGTAGCGGTAGCCGTGGCGGGGCTTCCACCGGGGCCCACGTCCCCGCGCCCGAACCATCCGCGACTGAATGGTCCAGTTCCACAGCGAGTCGCGCAGGCTGGGGGTGGCGTACAGGCCCGAGGCAATCTGGGTGCTAAAATCTGCCTCCGACGAAAAGCGGTACAACTCGGAGTGCAGTCCGTGGCGGTCGCGGGTCTTCTGCCAGAAAGGCACGTACGAGCGCAGGCCCGCCCGGTGAAGCAGCACCTCGCGGATGGTAACGCTTCGCTTGTTGGTGCCCCGCAGTTCGGGCAGGTAGCTCGACAACTTATCGTCAAGGGCCAGCGCGCCCCGCTCCTGCAAAAACATCATGGCCTGGGTGGTGGCCGCCACCTTGGTAACCGAGGCAATGTCGTAGATGGTCTGGTTGTTTACCGGCACCAGGCTATCGTAGGTTTGGTAACCGTACGACTTGGCAAATACCACCGCCCCGCGCCGGGCCACCAGCACTTGGCAGCCCGGCGTAGCCTGCTCGCGAATGGCCCAGTTCGCCAGCGTATCAATGAGGTGTAGGGTGTCAAGGTTGAGTCCTACGGCCCCCGGTTGGGTGTAGGCCAGCCGCCCTAAAGCTTCGGTGTGCTCTCCGCTGCCTACGGGCAGGTCTTTGCTGACCCGTTGGGGAAGTCGACCCTTCGCCGCACGGGCGCCGAACAGGATCTGGGGAACCACCCACTGGGCCAGGCTATCCGCCTCGTAACCACACACCAGCGTCGAGAAACGAGAAAAATCGTCCAACCGGCGGGGCTCATCGAACACCACCACTGTAAGGTCCACCTCTTCGTGCAAAAACTTAAGAAAGGCCAGGGTTTTCTTGGGTAGCTTTTGCCGGTTGGTAGCGTAGATGCCCACCACCACCTGGTCGTACCGCCGGAGGCGATCGTAGGTTTGCTCGTAGTCTACCCGCTCGGGCTGGGCAAAAACGGAGTAATGGGCGAACGGGGCGTAGTGGTCGAGCGACTGTTGAAACGGGCGCGCCCGCTCGGGGTGGTCTGTTACCGTTAGGCTGGCAAACGTGCGGTCAGCCAGCGTTCTGATGGGCAGCAGTTGCCGCTGGTTGCGCACCACCGTAATGGCTTCCTCAAGCAACTGTTGCCGCAATAGGGTGTTATCCCCATCGGACAGGTCAACCTTCGGGGGGGAGGGGGCATCCAAGCCCGCCTGGTACTTAAGCCGCAGCTGCTTGGCTACCTTCCGGTCGATGGTTTCCCACGATAGTTCGCCCTGCTCCAGTGCCTGCCGAACCGCGCGTACGGCTTCGGGTAGATCGGCCGGGGCGCGAAGCACGTCGTTCCCCATGCGCAGGGCCGCCACCGTCCAGTCGCCCAGCGTGCCCTGCTGTGCGTCGAAGCTTGGTGAAACCACGAGTCCGTCTAGCAACAAACGTTCGGACAAGGTGGTGGGCGAGGAGGGCTCTTCGGTTTCTACCGGACGAAAATCAGCTACCGGGGCGGACTGAAACTTGCCTGCCTGCACCACCACCGTGCCCCGCAGGTCGGTGGTTTGGCTTAACCTCCGCTGCCTACGGGTGAGTCCGGTACGGGCGCTGGCGGAGAGCTCCTCCGGCAGTCGCCGAAAGCTGGCCAGCAGTCCGTAGTCGGTAAGGCCCTGGAGGTAAGCGGTGCCCAGGGTGAGCGCTGTGGCGGGGTAGTCGTGCCAAACGGTGGGGGGCGACGTCGCCTCTGGCCTGCCCACCGCCACCGCCGGAAGCAGTTGCAGATGAACACCGAGCGTACGGTAGTGGCGGGCCACGGCGGCTCCGGCGGCGTAGAGCTGCGCCGGGTCCTGAACCGCCCCCAGGGTGGTGCGGTGGGGCAGCCACGCCAGTGCAGCACTTTGGGGTGCGGACCCCTCCACTCCTAGCAGTAGCGGAAGGGGCCGGTGGCGTTGCGCCCGCGGTAGCTCCTCTACCGGGGCGGTCCCGGGCAGTTCCTCAAAGATAAGCCCGCCCACCTGGTGCGTCTGTGCCCGCTGGAGAAGGGTTGTGGGAGAATCGCTCGACGGGGCGGATAACCAGAACAACTGCCCGATCTTTTGGTCGGGGGTGAGGGTACTTAGGTGATGGGTAACCCACTGCGCCTGCGATAACCGGGGGGGGGGGAGGTCCGCTTCGGGCTGGCAAAAAACAGGGCTACCTAACAGCCAGTGAAAAAGAAATAACGGACAAACTTTTTTCAGCATGGAGGCGTTCTCCTTTTATTATCTACAACCGGAAGGGCGCTAATTTATTGCTTTTTTCGTTACGCTGATCCTGTATGAAAATTCCTTCGCTTACCCCACTGCCCCGCCACCGGCGGTTTCACATTGAGCCGCGCTACTACGATCCTATTAAGGAAGACATTGCGGTGCGCACCTCTCGAATAGAGCAAGAAATACGCCAAGTTAGTTCATCGGCCGAGCAGCACCGCCGTAGTTTGGAAGGAGCGTTTGGCCGCTCGGCCCAGCACCGTAGCCAGCGGGCTTCGGGCTTGCAATTTTTGATCATGCTGATCTTATTTGCCCTTATTTTTGGCTACATTTACTACGGCAATGTAGTATTTTACGCATTGATACTGACCGCGCCGGTCTACTTTCTTCTGCGGCTGCGCCGAACCTCAGGAGGGTGGCCCTTCGGCAAGGGGTAGCGCTGCCCGGCTGGTAGCTCATCGCCTGCCCGTTGGCAACGGCAGCAACTACGGCAACCCTTATTCATGGCAGACATCATACAACTACTTCCCGACGCTATTGCCAACCAGATAGCCGCTGGCGAGGTGGTGCAACGGCCCGCTTCGGTGGTGAAAGAACTGGTAGAGAACGCGCTGGACGCGGGGGCTACCCACGTTACAGTAGTGGTTAAAGAAGCCGGTAAGCAGTTAATTCAGGTGATCGATGACGGCGGGGGAATGAGTGCTACCGACGCCCGCCTGAGCTTCGAGCGCCACGCCACCTCTAAAATCCGACAGGCCGCCGATATCTACGCCATCAAAACGTTAGGCTTTCGGGGCGAAGCCCTGGCCTCTATCGCCGCAGTAGCGCAGGTATCTATGGTCACCCGCCGGGCAGAGGATGAATTGGCCACCCAGCTCGACGTTGAGGCTTCTACCCTGAAGCACAGCGGCCCCGAAGCGGCCCCGATAGGTACGCGCATTACCGTTAAAAACCTATTTTTTAACATTCCGGCCCGGCGGGCTTTCCTAAAGTCTAACGCCGTGGAGCTACGGCACATCAATGACGAGTTCTTCCGCATCGCGCTAGCCCGTCCCGGCATCGCCTTCGATTTTTATCAGCACGACACCGAAGTGTACCACCTGACGGCCGGCACCCTGCTGCACCGCATCTCCGAACTGTACGGTGAGCGTTACGGATCGCAGACGCTGCGCTGCCAGGAGGAGACGCCCCACCTGAGCATCGGGGGATTTATCGGTAAGCCCGAGGCAGCCCGCCGCACCCGGGGCGAGCAGTTTTTCTTCGTTAACGAACGCTACATCAAGAGTAGCTACCTGAACCACGCGGTGATGAGCGCCTACGAAGCCCTGCTGCCCGAGGGGACCTTTCCCTTTTACGCCCTGTTTCTGGAGGTAGATCCGCAGCACATCGATGTAAATGTGCACCCCACCAAGACTGAGATCAAGTTTTCGGACGAGCGCACCATCTACGCCATCGTGCGCGCGGCGGTAAAGCGTTCGCTGGGCACCAACCTGGTTACTCCGTCGCCCGGTGGTGACAACTTCTTTCCGATCCTTTCGCCTACCGAGCCGCCTACTACCACGCTGCGCGGTTCGGCGGTAAACGACTATCAGACGATGCGCAGCGCCGATGCCCAGACCTGGCAATCAACCAATCGAGACTACTGGGAAGGAAACGTGTCGGCCGATCAACCAATGGGCAACCCGCCAAGCGGTGACCAGGAAGATGACGCCCCGGCGATCACGTTTCGGAGCGCCGCTAACGACATACCACCGCGCGGGGGCGAGCTTGATTATAATCCAGGCGGCGGCGAACTGGCCCTGCCGTTGGGAGCCCCCTTCCAAGTGCAGCAACGCTACATTGTTCTTCCGGTGCGGTCGGGGCTGATGCTCATTGATCAGCAGGCCGCCCACGAACGCATTCTGTACGAGCAGTACGGACAATCTTTGCGCCAGCGAGAAGGTACCCAAGAACAGTTTCCGGACAGTCGCCCCCCCGCCGGACAGCACGCGGCATCGGTGTCGCAGCAGATGTTGTTTCCGGCTACCATGCGGCTGAGCGCGGCCGATATGGCGCTGGTGGGTGAGTTGCAGGATGAGATTCGAGCCCTCGGGTTTGCGCTTACGCTGCTAGAACCCAATACGCTGGTGATCAACGGCACTCCGGTCGACGTGAAGGCGGGCACCGAGGCGCGCGTGCTGGAGGGACTGATGGAACAGTACAAGAACAATCAGGCGCAGTTGTCGTTAGACAAACGGGAAAACGTGATCCGGTCTATCGCCAAACGCATGGCGGTGCGGGCGGCGCAGCCGTTGAGTGCCCCCGAGATGGCCTCGCTCATTGAGCGGCTGTTCGCGTGCGCTAATCCAACCTACGCTCCCGACGGACGTAAAACGTTTCATACCGTAACCCAGGAGCACATTGCCTCCTTTTTTAAGTAGCCCGCATGTTTGGTAACCTCACCCCGGTTGTTAAGAATCTGCTGATCATTAACGTCGCTGTTCTGATAATTCAGCAGTTTCTAGGTTTCGATTTCGTCGATTGGTTCGGCCTGCGCTATATTTTCGCTGACACGTTCCAGCCCTATCAATTTATAACCCATCTGTTCGTTCACGGCAGCTTTTGGCACCTGTTCGGCAATATGTTTGCTCTGTTTATTTTCGGGCCTATGCTGGAACGGGTGTGGGGCGGTCAGCGCTTCTTGCTCTTCTACCTGGTTACCGGGTTGGGCGCTAGCATCCTGTACTCGGCCGTAAACTTCTACGAGATAAAGCAGCTAGAGTCTGCCGCCGAGCAGGTGATCGCGAGTCCTTCGCCCGATAACTTCGCCGCGCTGCTGCTAGACCACGCCGAATACGCCTACCCGCAGTTGCAGGGGTTTGTGGACCAGTTTTACGACAACCCGAACAACAGCAATTTCGCGAGTCAGAGTCGGGAGTACGCGATCCAACTGGTAATGCGCAAGGAAAATATCCCGATGGTAGGGGCTTCGGGGGCGGTGTTCGGAATTCTGATGGCCTTTGGGCTGCTCTTCCCCAATACCGAATTATTTTTGTTGTTTTTTCCTTTCCCCATTAAAGCAAAGTACTTTGTTTTGTTCTACGGACTTTACGAACTGTGGACGGGCTTTGAGCGGGTGCCCGGCGACAATGTGGCGCACTTCGCCCACCTGGGCGGAATGCTTTTTGCGTTTATTTTGGTTAAGTTGTGGAAAGACAAACGCAACGTTTTTTATTAGTCGGAGCAGATGAACAATATTCTAGACGATTTTAAAAACGCTTTTAGTCGGCCGAATAATGGCTTGATGAAGATCATTGTGATCAACCTGGTGGTGTTTCTGGCGTTGCTGTTCTTGCAGGTAATCCTTACCCTATCGGGCAACGAAAACTGGTACCACGAGGTGGTGCGGCAGCTGTCGCTACCCGCCGACCTTACCCAGTTTTTATACCGACCCTGGACGCTCATTACCTATTTCTTCACCCACGAGGGGTTCTTTCACATTCTGTTCAACATGCTGTTCCTGTACTGGTTCGGCATGATCATCATGGAGTTCTTGGGCAGCGAAAAGCTGGTCAACCTGTATGTCCTGGGCGGATTAGCCGGAGGAGTTCTGTACATGCTGGTCTACAATGTGCTTCCGTACTTTAGCGACCGGGTGGCGGTGGCCCAGATGCTGGGCGCATCGGCCGGAGTATACGCCGTGGTGGTGGGGGCGGCCACCTTTACTCCCAACTACTCTATTTCACTAATTCTGCTGGGGCCGGTCCGCATCAAGTACATTGCCATCTTCTACATCATCGTGTCGTTCGCCGGTACGGTGGGGCCCAATGCCGGAGGAGACTGGGCGCACCTGGCCGGGGCCGCCCTGGGATTTGTGTTTATCAAGCAGCTGCAGCGCGGCAACGACCTGGGCAAGCCGGTTACCTCGTTTCTTACGTTCGTCAAGAGCTTTTTTGTGCAACAGCCCAAGGTGCGCGTATCCCACCGAAGCACCACCAAAACCAAGAGCCGGGCCCGTACCAATGGTACCTACAGCAACCGGCAGGAGGAAATTGATGCCATCCTCGACAAGATCTCCGAAAGCGGCTACGATAGCCTTTCTCGCGAAGAAAAGCAGAAACTATTCGACGCTAGTAAGCAGTAGTAGTCCATGGTCGACAGTCGACAGTCCATAGTTACTTGTGCTCTTTGCTATGGACCATTGACTGTGGACTGTCGACTAATTTTACTGTGGACTAACTATTCTTCTCCGTACGCGGTTAGTACCAGCTTTCTCCGTCCTCCGCGGTCGCGGTGCTCGCCCAGGTAGATTCCTTGCCAAGTGCCTAAATTCAGCTTTCCGTTCGTGATTGGTATCGTCACGCTGTTGCCCATCAGAGCCGCCTTAACGTGGGCGGGCATATCGTCTGGCCCCTCGAGCGTGTGTTTGTAGTAAGGCGCATTTTCGGGTATCATGTGGTTCATCTGCCGCTCGAAGTCGCCCCGCACGGTAGGGTCGGCGTTCTCGTTGATGGTTAGGCTGGCCGAGGTATGCTTGATAAATACGTGGAGCAGGCCGTGGCGCAGCGTGCGCAACTCCGGAAAGTCTTGGGTCACACGCGTCGTGATCAGGTGAAAGCCGCGCTCGAAGGCGGGCAGGGTAATCTCTTGCTGGATGATCTTCATGATTGGTATCTATTCAGGGGCGTACTCGTAGGCTCCCAGGTCAGGTTGGACATCACGTAGGTTGCCGTTCAGGTCGCGCTCAACGCCCAATGGCACTCCGGCATCAATGGCGGGTGATAGTGAGTCGAGGCGGTAGTTTGCTTCTTGAGGAGCAACGAACTGGGGGGGCTGATTGTAGAAGTTGATGTCCGCCAGGTCGGTATCAGTAGACTTAATAATGGTATTAAGCAATTGAAGCCGGATACCAACCGCACCTTCAGATTCAAATGAAGCGAACAGCAGTTCGTTGTCCAGCCCTCCCCAAACAATGCAGTTAATAATCCGGAGGGAGAAATCTTGCGTTAGTTGGGCTGAACTGCTATAGTTCTGATCAAACCCGAGGAGGGGTTCGTTGTCTTCACGCGCCGAGCTACCCGGCTCGTTGGTCAGGGTACAGTGCCGAAAGCGGTAGTGGGCGCGTCCTAGACCGAAGACTGAGCCTGCCGCGCAGTTGCTAATGAGCGTATTGGTCGCATCGATGTCCGCCGCTACCGCGAGCACCCCGAAGCCCGACATATTCTCAATTACTGCACTGTTTAGCGATAAGTCGGGTACGGTATCGTTGTCTGGCGATACCACGGTGGCTCCCACTACGGCGTTGCGAATCACCGTAAAGTCCAGTTGGTTGTTCTTACTTTCCGGCCCGAAGTACACTCCCTGCCACTGCCCGGGGGCATCTTGGTAGGCTCCGTCGCCCCGCACGTGCTGTAGCACCACCCGCTCCTCGGGAGTTCCTGAGGCCTGTAACGTTCCGTTAACCAGCAGCCCGGCTCCATCATTAAAGTAAAGCTGCGTTCCCGCGGCCAGCGTAAGGGTAGCCTCCGGAGCCACCCGCAGCGAGTCGCAGATCACGTAGGGCCGTTCGTTCGAGAAGGTACTGTCTCGGGTAACTATCTCACTCTTTAGGAAGTAAGCGTCCTGGCCCCAGGCT
Source organism: Tunicatimonas sp. (assembly GCA_049650865.1). Lineage (GTDB taxonomy): Bacteria > Bacteroidota > Bacteroidia > Cytophagales > Cyclobacteriaceae > Tunicatimonas. The sequence continues at coordinate 6,273 of JBASAY010000022.1, read as the reverse complement.
TCCAGGTTCACGTACTGCACGCTGCCGTTGGTACTAAACTCAATAGAATCTTTAACGATGAAGGGTAAATTGGCATTCTGTGGGTCTACCGTTACCTCAACAAGTAGTAGCAAACTATCGCCGCCCCGCAGGCGCACGTCCTGAAACTGGGTACCTTCCTCTCCGTTTAGCCACAGTTGGAAGGGTGAGTTATCCGGAGTTGCCAGCGATACCGAACCAACGTTAACCGCCTTATTTTGGGGATTGTACACCTGCAACCACCGGGTGGTGCTGCCTACGGTGGTAAATACGGTATCAAACTGCACGGTATCGGCGCTAAAGAGCAGCGCTACTCCCGTTTCGCGGGTGAGTACCTCGTCTTCTGGCGTGCACGACCCCGCAACGGCAAGAAAAAGTATCAGGGCTATCCATCCGTCCGCAAACGCGGCCCTCGGCTTTCTTCTATTGTCCAGCATAAGCTGCTTCGTATGATCATCAAACGCTCCCGTCCTTTCCGATAGTATCCAATTTTTACCCGCGCTGTAAATCAGGCTCCCTCCTGCATGCGCTCGGCGTTGTCGGCCATGCGCAGCTGCTCCACAAAATCGATCAGGTCGCCGTCCATCACCGATGATAGGTTATGCACGGTATAGTTCACGCGGTGGTCGGTAACGCGGCTCTGCGGGTAGTTGTAGGTACGAATCTTGTCGGAGCGGTCGCCGCTCTTCACCATCGAGCGCCGCTGCGCCCCAATCTCTTCATTCTGTTTCTCCAGTTCTATATCGTACAAGCGCGACTTAAGTACCTGTAGCGCCTTCTCGAAGTTCTTGATCTGCGACTTCTGGTCCTGGCAGGTAACCACCAGGCCGGTCGGGTTGTGGGTGAGGCGCACCGCCGAGTAGGTGGTGTTCACCGACTGGCCGCCCGGCCCCGACGAGCAGTAGGTATCCTTGCGGATGTCGTTCATGTCGATGTCGATCTCTACGTCCTCTACCTCGGGCAGCACGGCTACGGTGGCCGCCGAGGTGTGCACCCGGCCCTGCGTTTCGGTGGCAGGTACCCGCTGCACCCGGTGCACGCCCGACTCGAACTTCATAAAGGCGAACACGTCTTCACCCGAGACAGAGCTTACGATCTCTTTGTAGCCTCCGGCCGAGCCCTCGGTCAGGTCCAGCACCGTGAGGTTCCAGCTCTGCGACTCGGCGAAGCGCTGGTACATGCGAAACAAGTCGCCGGCGAAAATGGCCGCCTCGTCGCCCCCGGTGCCCGCCCGAATCTCCAAAATCACGTTTTTGCTATCGTTCGGATCTTTTGGAATCAGCATCTGCTTGAGCTCTTCCTCCAGCACCTCAATGCTGCTCTGCTGGGTGTCGATCTCATCCTTGGCCATCTGCCGAAAGTCAGGGTCTTTTTCGGTTTCCAGCAAAGCCTTGGCGCTGTTCAAGTTGGCTTCCGCTTCTTCGTACTCGTCGAACTTCTTTACTACTTTTTCTAAATCACGGTACTCTTTGCTCAGCTTGGCGTACTGCTTCATGTCGGCCATGGCGTCGGGCTGCACGATGAGTTGACCAACTTCCTCGAAACGATCCTTGATCGCGGCTAGCTTCTCTTTCATAAGGCGTTTGGATTATCGTACAAAAGTAACAAACCGGCGCACAAAACGGCGGACTAGTTCTATAAGAAAAGCAGATTGGCCCGGCCGAACGTCTCTCTTACGTATTTGGATGATTTGTCACCATGTAATCTTCGCTCTAAGATATACTTTTTTAATCGTGCGCAACGCTTCATACTTGCAACTGATTAAGAAGCGTCGGAAACCCTACGAACCGGCGCGGCATTTACCGGTAATCAACCCGTCGATCTCGTATTATTGAACGCATGAAGAAGAACGGCATTTCTATTGGCACTAAAATTTTTGGCGGCTTTACCGCGCTGATTTTCATTTTTTCGCTTAACGCAGTGATCAGCGTCCTTACTATTAATAGCACCAACGAGGCCATTGAAGAAACGGCGCAGGTGAGTAACCCCTCGGCCAAGGCACTCGAAGACCTGATGGACCTGATTGTTAACTCCAAGATGTTAATTACCAACTGGGTGTACTTACCCAACAACCAGCAGGACAAGGACGCGCTGAAAGAGCTACAGAATTTTCAGTATCCGGCACTCAAGAGCCAGATAACCACATTAACCGCCCACTGGAAGTCAGAAGAAGAAAAGCAGCAGCTCGATTCTATTTTCACCAGCTTCGAGCAACTGATCGACATTGAAAAGGAGATTATGGCGTCGCTGGTTTCTTTCCAGGACTACGAAGATCCAATGGTGAAGCTGTTTGCTGAAAATCGCGTGGAAGACGAGGTATTGCCGCACGTGCGTAGTCTGGAGGCCCAGCTTAGCACTATTAGCGACGTGAAGCGGCAGGAAGCCGAGGCCGCGCAGGCCAGCATCGTAGAGTCGTCGGTGAACCTACGGCGCCTCAATGTTATATTGGGCTTGTTTACCGTGGCCCTGGGGCTGGTGATCGCGTTTTCGCTCAATCGCAATATTACCCGGCCCATTAGCTACGTAAAGGATACGGTAGTAGAACTAAGCCGGGGGCAACTGCCCGAAAAGAATAGCCAAAAGGCCCAAAAGTTTAGCCGCGATGAGGTGGGCGAGATGGCCCAGGCGGTAGACGGGCTGGTAAACGGACTGCGGGCTACCTCTAGTTTCGCCGAAAATATTGGGTTGGGTAACTACGCGGCTGAGTTTAGTCCCCTTGGTGAACAAGATGTGCTGGGCAATGCCCTGATCAACATGCGCGACAACCTGCGCCGCGTGTCAGAAGAAGACCAGAAGCGCCACTGGGCTACCGAGGGCACGGCCCTGTTCGGCGAGCTACTGCGGCAGAACAGCGGTAGCGTGCGGGAGCTAACCACCACCGTACTCACCAAACTCATCGAGCATATGCACGCTAACCAAGGCGGTATATTCGTGGTGCAAGAAGACGAGGCGAGCGACGAGCCCTATATGACCTTAGAGGCGTGCTATGCCTGGGACCGAGAGAAATACATTGACCAGAAAATCTACCGGGGCGAAGGATTGGCCGGCCAGGCTTGGCTAGAGAAAGACGCGCTTTACTTCACCGATGTTCCTGAAGATTACATCACCATTGTTTCGGGACTGGGCGAAGCCAACCCGACCAGCATCCTGATCGTACCGCTTATGGTGAACGATGATGTGTTCGGAGTGGTGGAGATGGCTTCGTTTGAAGCGTATCAGCCGCACGAGGTTGAATTTATGAAGAAGATTGCCGAGAGCATTGCCGCTACCATTGCTACCGCACGGACTAACAGCAAAACCCAGCGACTACTTAACGAGTCGACCGAGATGACCGAGCAGATGCAGGCCCAGGAAGAGGAGATGCGACAAAATATGGAGGAGCTGCAGGCGACCCAAGAAGAGATGGACCGCAAGCAACGCGCGATGCAGGGGCGCGAAGCCCGTATTCGTGCGGTATTAGACTGCACTCCGAGTGCCTACATTAACGTAGACGACGCCGGTGAGGTAGCGTTATCCAACCGCGTAGCCGTTGATAAATTCGGTTACGAGGCCGAAGAACTGGAGGGAATGCACGCCAGCAAGCTATTCGTAGACGTAAATGCCATCGATATGCTGGAGTTCTTACGTGAGCACACCGGAGAGTCTTTTGAGCAGACGTTCCAAACCCAGCATGGCCATAAGTTCAGCGCCCAGGTAGTAATCAGTACCTACGAAATTCAGGAAAGCACCGGTTACGTAGTACGTTTTGCTGATCCTCAGGAGGTGCTCCAGCCGGAAGCAGGGTAATTTATGTCAGGCAGATGCCGCCCAACCTCAAGCCGGTGCCGCACCCGACGGAACGCGCTGGGCGCTAAGTCGGCGAAACCGCAGCACCAGAAGCACCGCCGCCAGGGTTAGGCTGATAAGCAAGCCGACCCAAACGCCCGTCGCTCCCCACCCCTGCACAAAAGCCAATCCGTAGGCCACTGGCAGCCCCACACCCCAGTAGGCGATGAGCGTAATCAGCGTAGGAATTTTCACGTCGGCCATGCCGCGCAGGATACCCAGCGCCACCGCCTGTACTCCATCTGATATCTGAAAGAAAGCGGCAATCACCAGCAGAGAAGCCGCTAGGTCAATTACCGACACCTCATCAACGTACAGGGCAGGAAGCACGTCGTTGAGCAGCAGAAATGCACCCGCGGAGGCACCCATCAGCACCGTAGACATCAGCAGGGCGCTATGACCCACGCGCCGCAGGTTAGGCATATCACGCCGCCCCAGTTGGTTGCCTACCCGCACGGTGGCGGCTGCGGCCAAACCGGTCGCCACCATATAACTTACCGCCGCCAGGCTGAGTGCAATCTGATGGGCGGCCAGCGCCCGGGTGCCCAGCCATCCCATCATGATCGAGGCAAAGCTAAACGCCCCCACCTCAAAGATGTACTGAAAGCCGGTCGGCACCCCAATTTTAAGCATCCGGATCGCCAACCTACGCTGTAGGGTTGGTAATCGCAGGGGTGGCCATCGAAACCAGGGGGCACGTAGCACGTATACCGTCATGACCGCTGCCATCACCACCCTGGAGATCAGCGTGGCCACTCCCGCGCCATTGAGGCCCAGAGCCGGAATAAGTCCGTAGCCGTAAATAAGCAGGTAATTGAGCAGCACGTTCAGTAGATTGGCACTCAGGGTGATCACCATCGCGGTACGGGTAAGCGATAAGCCTTCGGCGTACTGCCGGAAGGTCTGAAACAACATAAACGGCAGCAGCGACAGCGCGGTAATAATTAGGTAAGGGGTAGCCAACGCTACGACAGCGGGCGGCTGGTCTAACCACGGAAGCACTCCTGCACTTCCGGTAAGCAGCGCTACCAACCCTACCCCCGCAATGATATTGATCACCAGCCCGTGCCGAAAGATCTGCGTACGGTCATGGGTGGTGTCGCCTCCGTCGGCAGCGGCCACCAGGGGGGTAATGGCCAACGATACCCCAATGCCAAACATCAGGCCCAGCGACACCAAGCCGTTGGCCAGCGACACGGCCGCCAGGGGTTCTGCACCCAGTGCACCCACCATTACACTGTCGGCCACTCCCACCAGGATGTGCCCCAACTGGCTCAGCATCACCGGGTAGGCAATCAGTAGCGTGGCCTTAACGTGAGAACGGTAGGATTGTAAAGGCATAGGGTTGGCTGGTCATTAGTCAGATTCACAGACCAGTGATCGTTCCACGGCGGCCAATGACTAAATATTGAACATGCGGGCCACGCGGAACAGTCCGCTGATGCTGATGGCGTCGGTGATTTGCTGAGCGAGTACCATCTCCAGCGCTTCGGCCAAAGGTAGTTTACGAACGCGTAGGTCTTCGGTTTCGTCAAACTCAGTTTCGCCCGGAGTAAGTTCCTGCGCCAGAAAGATAAAGCCTTCCTCGTCGGTGACCGAGTTAGAGGTATGGATGCGCATGATGTTCTGCCACCGCTGGGCCGTCAGTCCGGTTTCTTCCTTGAGCTCCCGGCGGGCCGACTCCAACGGGTCTAGTTCGCTGGGACCACCGCCCATCGGAATTTCCCAACAGTATTCGTTGAGGGTATAACGGTACTGCCCTACCAGCCAGGTGTTGAGTTGTTCATCGATTGGCACGATGCCGATGGCTTTGTTCTTGAAGTGCACCCAACCGTAAATGCCCGCCCCGCCCCGCGGGTTGGTTACCTGATCCTCGTGCACCGTGATCCAGGGGTTGTCGTATACTTGTTGGCGTTGCCGGGTTTGCCAGGGGTTAGGAAAGGTCTTCATGCAATGAGGTTACGGGTAATTGGCAGATTGAGGCTTTGCTTTTTGAAGAGATAGCGTCCGCCAAGCAATAGTACTGCCGGACGTCTTGGAAACGCAAGTTTCACGGAAAAACCCGGTATATATCACTACGTTTTTGAAACCTGGCCAGTACAACTTGATCGTCTTTGTAGTAAAAGCCTAAGCGATACGAACCGATTCGGATACGGTACGCTGCCGGATGACCCGACAATTTTTTTAGCGATGATAGCTCCTCTAACGAAGAAGAATTTTCTATTCGGTTGATAACTTTTGCTACTCGCTCAATAAGAATTTGATCTTTAACCTTGCGAACATCTTTGGTAACAGCACTTGTGTATTCATTGCCGTACACAAATAAATTGCTGGTAGTTGTTGACAAATTGAGGAAGGATTCTTAGGTGCTGCTTGATAAAGAATTGGAAGGCCCGTAGCCCTATCTGGAAGCATGAATAGGCACTGATT
>JBASAY010000021.1:0-18720 GCA_049650865.1 Tunicatimonas sp. | reverse complement strand
AACAACTACCGGCCGACGAAACGCGCAAGCAAACCCTCCGTTCGTTCATCGAGCCCCTTATCCACCGCGAAAAGTAACCTAAACGTATGCAATTCTCGATCACCATTATCATCATCGCGGTCACCGTGGGAGTGAGCCTGCTGGCCTGGAACAAGCCCGAACTCATGCAGCGCTGGATTTTCAATCCGTACCGCATTCAATCGAATCGGGAGTATCACCGGTTTATCACATCGGGCTTCATCCACCAGGATTATATGCACCTGCTGTTCAATATGCTCACGTTGTACTTCTTCGGCACCCTCATTGAACAGGTATACGCCTACCTCTATGGCGCCAGCGGACCGTGGATCTACGTGGGGCTGTACCTCACGGCCATTGTGGTGTCGAGCATCACCACCTACGTGAAGCACCGCGACAACCCGGCCTACAATTCACTGGGCGCTTCGGGCGGAGTGTCAGCGATCCTGTTCGCCGCAATCTTGTTCGACCCCACCAGCACCCTGCTGGTCTTCTTCATCATTCCGATGCCTGCCTTCTTACTCGGAGTGCTATTCTTACTGTACTCTTACCAGCAGGGGCGGAAGGGATTGGGCGGTATCAACCATGATGCCCACTTGCTGGGCGCCCTGTTCGGCATCGCCTTCACCGTAGCGCTAGAGCCCCAGGTGATCGGTAGCTTCGTGAAGCAGGTCTCGCAGTACAGCTTATTCAGCTAATTTCAAGCATCAACCAACCGCTTGGCGGTCTGCAAACTTATTCACCTTCCGAACGCCAGTGCTGATCGGCGAAATCCAAGAAGCGCGCCCAGTCGTAGTCGGTGATGTCATGCTTACCGCTTCGCACGTGGTAACCCATCCTGCCCATCACGGGCGTATTTACCGCGGGCATCTCATCCGCGGGAAGTCCAGAGGTGCCCAGTAGCTGATAGACAGAATCGGCGTACGCCACCGCCAAGAACTCCCCCCGGGGGTCGGCCCAGCGGTCTTCTTCGGCACTCGCTACGTATACCGGGCGGGGGGCCATCAGGGCAATCAATTGGTGTTGGTCTACCGGCAGTTGGTCTTCCCGACCGTTGTACTGCTTAAAATTGTCGCAGAACCAGTGGGGAAATGAGGTGTTGATCACCTCGAGGGTTTCTCCGAACCGCCGTCGGCTGAGCGCCGCCCCGCCGCAGCCCGATTCATTAGAGATCACCATCGCGAAGCGTTCGTCCTGCGCTCCGGCCCACAGGGCGGCCTTGCCCAGGCGAGAGTGCCCCAGCACCGCTACGCGCTCCGCGTCCACCTGCGCGTCGGTTGCCAGGTAATCCATCGCCCGTTGCAAGCCCCAGGCCCAAGCGCCAATAGCTCCCCATTCGTCGGGCTTGGGTTTCGTCTGCCCCGGCGCGTAGAAGAGCGGATGGATACCGTCCTGAAAGTCAACCGGATCGTTCTTGTCCGGGTCCAGATCGCCGCAGTAGATGGTGGCTAGTCCGTAGCCGCGGGCGATGATCTGCTCCACCGGCCAGCGCCAAGCCCGTACCCCGCGCGAGGCATCGGTGGCCCGGTGATCCACAATGCCGTACGCATCGTTGGCCCGCATCCACCGGTCCGAAAGCGTGATGCCGGGGTCGGGGTGGATGGTGTGGTTGCCGTAGAAATTGAGTCCCAGAAACAGCGGCACCGGTCCGTCGGTCTTTGCCGGAAGGTAGAGCAGCATGGTCATGGAAGGTTCGGCTTGATCTTGGGTGAAGTAGACTACCACCTCGCGCCGAATGGCCGTTCCGCCCAGGGCGTTGGGTTTGTCGGCGGTCACCGCAAAGCGCGGCGCCTCGGCGCGGTCCGGAGTGCGTCCGTACACCTGCGTGGCAAACCGGGTGAGCAGTTCGGCCCGCCGCGCCCTCCACTGTTCGGCGGTGGTGATGGGGGTGCCCTCCGAGGATTGCAGCAGGGCCGGAAGTTCGTAATTCGGTACCTGAGTCTCGTCATAATTTGGATCCGGTCGCTGGGCAAAAGCGGCCGTGCTAACTACGAAAAGAAGCGCTAAGAATAAAGAAAAGTCCATAGAAGCGAAGTTAGTCGGTTTGGGACCTCGTTGGTGACGGTAACCAACGAGTGGCAACGTAATATACTAATTCCAAGGGGCCGCTGTACCAACCAGAGTAACCATTCAACCAAAGTATAACCTCCGCATCGCTCGCTGGCTGGTTGCTGGAAGACGAAGAGTTATTCAGATCAGGCGCCTTAGCTTAACCCAGGATAAATACTTAAGTTTGAGACCCCGAACGCAAATCCAACTCCTTTCTGTCTTATGAAACTAGCCGCCATCGATATTGGCACCAACTCAATCCACATGGTCGTGGTAGAGGTCACCGCCCGCCACACCTTTGACGTGATCAAGCAGGAGAAGGAAATGGTGAAGTTAGGGTCAGGAGTATTCGCCACCAACCACCTGTCGTCGCGCGCCTACCGCGCGGGCATCGACACGATCCAGCGTTACGTCAGTTTGGCCGACCAACTGGGCGTAGACGAGATTATCACCGCGGCCACCAGTGCCATCCGCGAAGCGCGCAACGGGGGGGAGTTTCTCGATGAAGTGGTCGAGAAAACCGGCCTTTCGCCCCAGGTGATCTCGGGGAAGGAAGAAGCGCGGCTCATCTTCCTGGCGGTGCGCAACGCCATCGAGCTGAAGAACGAGAACGCGCTGGTCATCGACATCGGAGGGGGGAGCACCGAAGCCGTCGTAGGAAACACCACCGAGGTGCTCTACCGCAGCAGCATGAAGCTGGGCGTGCGCCGCCTGCTGGATATGTTCGAAAATGAGGGGCCAGTGGGCAAAGAGGCGCGGGGGGTGCTGGAAGCCCATATCAAATACACCGCCCGCGAGGTGATGGAAGCGGCCCGGGCCCAGGGATTCACCCAGGTGATTGGCACCTCGGGCACCATCCGTACCCTGGGTGAGGCGGCTCATCTGAGCACCGGTGGTAAAGACTTGCGCACGGTCAATGCTGAAGTAGTTCAGCTGGAAGATATTGAGCGACTCACCGACCAACTGCTGGAGATGGCCCCCAAGAAGCGAACCGAGATTAACGTAATCAACAAACGGCGCTCGGATGCTATCCACCTGGGGGGCGTGCTGCTGGTGCAATTGCTCAAGCTAGCCGAAGCCTCTCAGATCACCCTGTGCGACGCCTCACTGCGCGAGGGGTTGATCATTGATTACATCCAACGGTATTCGGGCAAAGGGCTGTCGTTTTCGCTACACGAAGATTTGCGGCACCGCAGCGTGGCTCAGCTGGCCCGAAAGTACAACTCTGACTTGGAGCAACGGGCCCACGTGGCGCACCTGGCCCGGCAGTTGTACGATCAGCTACAACCGGTGCACCAACTGGATAAATCGTCTCGTCACCTGCTAGAGCACGCGGCGGTGCTGTACGGCATTGGGCAGTACATTGGCTTCGGACGCTACCACAAGCACTCGCGCTACATCATCTTCCACGCTGGTTTGCGCGGCTTCACCGACGAAGAGGTGCTGCTCATCGGCCACGTGGTGCGCTATCACCGCAAGGCCGCTCCTAAGAAGAAGCACGGCAAGTTTCGTAAGCTATCCAAAGAGCACCGGCGGGTGGTATCCGTGCTGGCGGGCATCCTGCGCGTAGCCATCGGCCTCGACAATACCAAGAATCAGTTGGTGAAGGAGGTAAGCTGCGAGCTTACGGAGAAAAAGATTACCATTACCCCCTGCGGTGCGTCTCAGGTTGATCTGGAGGTGTGGGAGACCCGCCGCAACCGACACCTGCTGGAGGACACGCTCCGTCGTGAGGTGACTATTGCCTCGGTTTAGTAGCCCCCCATGTAACAAATGATAGTATAAAACAGGGGGGAGAACCCTGAACGGTCTGCGTTTTGCTTTTTAGCACTAAAAAATGGCACTTTTTAAGTAAGGTGCTTCTTCATTCGCTACTAGCAAAACTCATATGAAACCACTGTTTACGATCTTCTTTACGTTACTATTTACCAGCGGCTACGCGCAGTACTACGAAGAGAACTACGAAGACCAGCTCGTGGAAGAACCGGACCGGGCCGCGCTTACGGTGGGCATACTGCAGGGAGGCGGCTCGCTGATTGGCGCCGACCTGGAAGTGTTGCTTACCAAACAAATAGGGATGCAGGTAGGAGCGGGGCTTATTGGATTTGGTACCGCCCTGAATGTGCACCTGAAACCGGATATTCGCAGCTCAATGGTTTCGTTTACGTACTGGAATCAGGGTACGGGCCAGTCGTTTGCGCAGAACGCGTTGGGCCCATCGTTTGTCTATCGCAGCAAGGGGTGGTTTACCGCCCAGGTAGGGTTAGGCAAAACGCTGCAAAAGGGACCGGCTTTTCCGGAAGACCTTGAGCAGCCCTCCTTTATGCTGCTCTACTCAATTGGCGGCTACTTTCCCTTCCGTTAGTAGTCCCTCCAGCAGTAAGCGTCCGTCGGTATTGCCCAGCGCCTCATCGGCGGCCCGCTCGGGGTGGGGCATCAGCCCGAACACATTCTTACCCGCATTGGTAACCCCGGCAATACTATCTGCCGAACTGTTGGGGTTGCTACCCTGCGTAACCTCCCCCTCAGCCGTACAGTAGCGGAACAAAATCTGATCGTTATCGTCTAGCTGGCGAATGGTTTCTTCGGAGGCGTAGTAGCGTCCGTCGGCGTGGGCGATAGGAATCCGGTACGCACGCGCCGGGTCGAGCGAGTGGGTCATCCGGGCCGAACCGGAAGCGGGCTTAAGAAACACATTTTTGCAGATAAATTTTTGCCCGAGGTTAGGGAGCAGCACGCCCGGAAGCAACTGCGCTTCGGTCAGGATTTGGAAGCCGTTGCAGATACCCAGCACGTAGCCGCCCCGCTGGGCATGCTCTACTACCGCCTTCATGATGGGCGAAAAGCGCGCAATAGCGCCCGAGCGCAGGTAGTCACCGTACGAAAACCCGCCCGGCACCACAATGAAGTCGCACCCCTGCAGGTCGGTATCCTTGTGCCACAGTTTGGTTACCGGCTGCTGAAGAACCTCGTGCAGGACGTAGAAAATGTCCTCGTCGCAGTTGGAGCCGGGGAAGATAATAACGCCGAATTTCATGCCGTCAAGGTAATGAAAAAATAGGCGAGGATGATAAAAAGAACGAGAATCCTACGCGCTACGCCATCTGATCGACCTTGGTATGGTAGAACCGGTAGTGGAGGTACACCTTGTGAACGCGCAGAATGCTGAGTAGGTGCATCCAAAGTTTCTGGTAGGGCACCACCTCTACTTCGGTAGCCAACTCATTAGGGATATTATTGCGGATCAGCTTTTTGTAGTAGCTATTTCCCTTTTCACTTACCCGCTCGAAGTCAAACTCCTTCTCTACCATAATCTCGAGAAGCCGGATAAAGATACTACTGCGGTAGTTGTGGCGCTTATCCAGGTGGGACGATTTGTACTCCGAAAGTTTAGCCACGCAGGTTTTTACCTCCTCTACCCGGCCCTCACGTAGCAAGAACAGGCACTGCGCCACCCGCGCTGCGATGGTAAAGCTGTCGTTCTCAAAGGCAGGGGGCTGGTGGGTAAACTCGTCCAGATTGAAGCCCCACCGCAGAATTTTGGCGTCGTTAAAAAAGATCAGGTAAGCCCGGTAGATGAACCACCGCTGGGCGTCGGCTTCTTCTAGCGCGCTGTAGTTCTTATTGGTGCGTACCTTGCGGAACAAGGCCCGCGCTTCCTCGTACCGCTCTTCTCGCATGAGCAGCAAGAAATAGTGCTCGGCGAAGCTGAACCAGTCGAGGCCGCTGGGGCGAAAGAGCTTGAGTGCCGACTTGGCGTAAGCGACTCCCTGGCTACCCGAGGGGGCGTTAAGGTACGCGTAGGCCTTGGCAAGGGCGATTTGCTTTTTCGACAAGGGCACCCGCACGGTATCGTTGGCACCCTTAAGGTACTGTTTTTCAAGCTGGGTGCAAAGCTTAATGTTGTCGGCAAACCGACGCTCCATACCGTTGCAGACGAGCTCTAACTGACTGGCCAGTACGTCTAGGGTGTTACTTCGGTGCTTCTTAGCTTCCCGACGGATATGGGCGATAGAGGTGGGAATCTCGCTCAGGATGCGCTTCTGGGCACTCACCGACTTGTTAACGTGCACCAGGGACTGATGTAAAAGGGTTTGACAGCGTTCGTACGACGCTAGTTTTTCTTCGTACGTCCGCAGATCGTCGCTGGCTTCTTCAAAGGGAGTAAGTTTCCCGATAAGTGCGTACTGGTCGCGCAGCAGGCGGGCCGCGCTTACCGCGACACCGTACAGTTCAAATTCTTTGGCGGTACGCAGCAGGGTAGGAAGAATGCGCAGCGCAATGTCTGCGGCCCCCTCGTTGATGAGTATTTTACACTGGAGCAGCGTCTTCTCGCTGTCGTAGCGCACCCGCTCGTAGAGGGTGTAGGAAGCCTTTTCGTAGTCGAGAAAGAAAAGGTGATTCAGTAGTTTCGTGCGGAGCTTGCCCTTGGCGTTTCGGTAGTTGCGGTTGCCCGGATCTACCCGAAAGATAGCCCGGGCGGCGTCTTCGTCCGAGGTGAACGAAGTGTTGACGATGCCTTGGTAAAGGAGATTGTCCTTAGAGGTTTCTTTCTTCCGAAAGTTGTAGTTAACCAGCTGCAAACTTCGCTGGCTCTTCTTTTTTACGATACTGACAAGGTGTTGGAGGTCCTGCATGAGTTACTGCTACCGTTATAATTCACCCTAAAGGTAGAAAAAAGTGGTGAACATGAAAAAAACTTACACAAAACTTTGTGCGTATAGTTTAATATATCGCAAAAAAAGTGATAGAAAAAGGAGTCAAAGGGGAATTAAACAACTTGTGACACTTATTTTATCTACGAAGTTATTCAATAACTTACATGGTATTAACCTGTCAAGCAATGGTCCGTTGAAGTCAAAGCACAATTACTTATTCGTTTCAGAATGTGTTAACACTCCACCCTAGTTCGTACTTATCCCGATCAGACAACCAAGATGTCTTAACTATTTGTCTTCTGTAAGATCACTTCAGAATACCGATTGCCAGTCAAGGTGTCAAAACGACCGACGTAAGGGGTTCTTTTTAACGAAACCGCTGAATGATGGCTAACGCTTCCTGCGCGGTGCTACTCAGCGTATCATAGTCGCCGTTGGCCACCACCTCCTTTGTGATTAGCTTAGAGCCCATGCCCACGCAGTGCACTCCCGCCTCGAACCATGCCCGCAGGTTCTCTTCGGTGGGGGCTACCCCTCCGGTGGGCATAATGCTGGTCCACGGACACGGCCCCAGCACCGCTTTTACAAAGGCGGGGCCGCCCACCTGCGTGCCGGGGAAGATCTTCACTACTTCGGCTCCTAACTCTTCAGCGTACGAAATCTCCGACAGCGACCCGCAGCCCGGCGACCAGCCGATCTTGCGCCTATTGCACACCTTAGCGATGTCGATGCTCAGAATAGGAGACACCACAAACTCGGCGCCCAACTGAATGTAAAGCGCTGCGGTGCCCGCGTCCATCACCGAACCTACGCCCATCAGCATATCGGGCATCTCTTGGGCCACGTACTTGTTGAGCGCGCCAAAGATTTCATGGGCGTAGTCGCCGCGGTTGGTGAACTCAAACACGCGCACGCCTCCTTCGTAGCAGGCCCGCAGCACCTGTTTGCCCACTTCCAGGTCGGCGTGGTAAAATACCGGAACCATGCCGGTGTCGTACATGGTGGTTGCTACTTTAATACGTGATGATCGAGCCATGGGGTTGGTTGGTTTTTACGATGGAATTAATTTTTTGAACGTCAACGGACGGTACTTTAAGAGGGTTATGCTTCGGTTTTGAATGGTTCAATTGTTATTGCGGGGGTAATTTAGCAATTGGACCATCGAGCCATTGAGCTATCTCGATACCCTTCCCGAAGCGTCGCCGCTCATGAGTTTTTCTACTTCGGCGACCGTTACCAGGTTAAAGTCGCCCTTCACGGTGTGCTTGAGGCACGAGGCGGCCACCGCGAAATTTAATGCTTGCTGTAGGTCGTTACCGTAGGTGAGTAAGCCGTAGATCAGTCCGCCCATAAACGAGTCGCCGCCGCCCACGCGGTCTACGATGTGGGTAATCTGGTAGGTTGGTGCTTCGTAGAGCTTGTTTCCGTCGTACAGCACGCCCGACCAGCTGTTGTGGCTGGCGCTGATCGAGCCGCGCAGCGTGATGATGGCCTTATCGGCCCGCGTAAAGCGCTCCAGCAACTGCTGGCCCACCGATTCGTAAGCCGCCGCCTCCACGTGGCCCTGCGTTACGTCTACGCCCTCGGGATGAATACCGAACACCTTTTCGGCATCCTCTTCGTTGCCCAAGATCACGTTGCAGCCGTCTACCAGGTCGGGCATCACCTCGGCGGGCGTCTTGCCGTACTTCCACAGGTTCTTGCGGTAGTTCAGGTCGCACGATACGGTAATCCCCTTGGCGTTGGCCGCTTGTATGCCCTCCAGACATACGTCGGCCGCGCCCTGCGAGATAGCGGGCGTAATGCCCGTCCAGTGAAACCACTCCGCCCCGTCCAGCGCTTCGTCCCAATCGATCATGCCCGACTGCACCTGCGCCAGGGCTGAACCGGCCCGGTCGTAGACCACCTTACTACCGCGACTCACCGCCCCTGACTCCAGAAAGTAGATGCCCAGGCGCTCGCCGCCCAGTACGATGTGGTCGGTGCCCACGTTGTGGCTACGCAGGGTAGCCAGCGCCGCGCGTCCCAAATCATTGTCGGGCAGGCGGGTTACAAACTGGGGCGACAGTCCGTAGTTAGCCAGCGACACGGCCACGTTGGCCTCGCCCCCGCCGTAGGTAGCCTCAAACTCAGTGGCCTGCATAAACCGTAGGTAACCGGGCGTGGCCAGTCGCAGCATGATCTCTCCAAAGGTGACAACTTTCTTACTCATAGGTATGGGTTGGTGGTTGGGTTAGTTAAATAAACAGAGACATCAAAGTGTATTCAAAGTGACTAAATACTGAACGAAGGCAAATCTTATAGCCTACGCGTCACTTCATTTGCGTAAGAACGTTTTGTTAGCTACTGGCGCAGTCGCTAATTGAGAGATTTGCTAAACTTCAATTTTAGATCTATTGAGTCAATGTGTCTAATCGGTCCTTCAATGATGACTTCGTTGTCAACTTGTTTAACGGAAATCAACTCTGTCCCAAACCAATTATTAAATAGCCTATTAAACCTATTTGTTGATTCAAGAGTCATCCCATCATCGTTATTCTCTCTTGAACTTAATCCATGTTCTGAAAAGAATTTCAATGTCCACGCTTTAATTTTCTTTACGTCAATTGTATCGGTGAGAATAAGTTGAGACCGTCTCGCTCCAAATGTTACGCCTACTGAAACTCCAATGGCTAAAAAAACCAAATATAGCCACCAATTATGAAAATTTGGTTCAAATGAGTTCATTGACATAAAAATTTGAATCACTGCTCCTACTATAAACACCGCAGTTGCTGTCAGCAGGAGATGCTTAAGAAACGTGCTAAAATTTGGTCTTAAAGATGTCATTTTAATTTTCATAGTATTGCCAGTTTAGAATTGAACAGTGAAGGAAGCAGTGGAGAAAGAACAGAGTCTCAAGTTTGCTCTTAAAGTAAGCGAAAATTTTCAAACACGCTTTCAAGCCACCGGAATGGTCGTCGGCTCAAATTGAAAAAAGTTTTTGGCATTGTAGTAACAAATATTTTGCACCATGCTGCCCAGCAAATCCATATCGTGCGGCAGTTCGCCGTTCATCACATCGGTGCCCAGTAGGTTGCACAGGATGCGGCGGAAGTACTCGTGGCGCGGGTACGACAAGAAGCTGCGCGAGTCGGTGAGCATGCCCACGAAGCGACTCAGTAGCCCCAGGTTCGAGAGCGCGTTCATCTGCCACACCATCGCCTCCTTCTGGTCTAAGAACCACCAGCCCGAGCCGAACTGCATCTTGCCCGCCACCGCGCCGTCGTTGAAGTTGCCCAACATGGTGGCGATTAGGTAGTTGTCGCTGGGGTTCAGATTATACACGATGGTTTTGGCCAGTTGGTCGGTGCTATCGAGCCGGTCGAAGAAGCGCGACAGTGACTGGGCGTGCGAGAAGTCGCCGATAGAATCGAAGCCGGTGTCGGGGCCGAGCGACTTTAGCATGCGGGTATTGTTGCTGCGCAGGGCGCCCAGGTGGAACTGCTGCGTCCAGCCCGCCGCGTGGTCCATCATAGCCAGTTGGTACAGGATGGCCGACTTCAACTGCTCTACCTCTGAAGCGCCGAGCGGCACGCCCGCCCGCACCTTGCGGAACTGCTGCTGGGCCGAGGCTTCGGTGAAGTCGGCGGCGTAGACCCGCTCCAGTCCGTGGTCCGACAAGCGGCAGCCCAGGCTGGCAAAGTAGTCGTGCCGCTTCTGTAGTGCGGTGTACAAATCGTCGAGCGTGCTGATGTTCACGTTCGAGCTGCGCTCGAGCCGCTCTAAATACGCGTTGTAGGTCTCCGCATTGTCGACGGCCATGGCCTTGTCGGCCCGGAAGGTGGGCAGCACCGTTACCTCATAGCCGTCTTCGCGCAGCTTGCAGTGGTGCTCTAGCGAGTCGGCGGGGTCGTCGGTGGTGCAGACAACCTCTACCTGCTGCCGCCGCAGGATGCTGCGACAACTGAAGCGATCTTCCTGCAGCTGCGCGGTGCAGTTGCGATAGATGTCGTCCGCCGTGTCGGCATTCAGGAGCGTGTCGATGCCGAAGTAGCGTTGGAGCTCCAGGTGCGTCCAGTGGTACAGCGGGTTGCGCAGGGTGTAGGGCACCGTCTCGGCGTATTTCCTAAACTTCTCGGCGTCGGGAGCGTTGCCGGTGCAGTAGCGTTCGTCCACGCCGTTGGCCCGCATGGCCCGCCACTTGTAGTGGTCGCCGTGCAGCCAAATTTCGGTCAGGTTGCTAAACTTCTTGTCGCTGGCGATCTGCGCCGGAGGAAGGTGACAGTGGTAGTCAATGATCGGCAGTTCGCGGGCGTAGTCGTGGTACAGTTGCTGCGCCACCGGGTTGTGTAGCAAAAAGTCTTGGTCGAGGAAGGGTTTCATGTAGTAAGTAGGGTAAGTCGAGCGCACTAAAAATAGAAAATGTTTTAAGATTCTCAAACTTAAGGAGATAAGATAGATGAACAAGGTATTGCCCTACGATAGCTCCCACGTGTATATTTATAGTAATAGGTTGATTCCAGAATGAAACCTCTTATTGACAGTTGATTTAGTTACCAGCTGAGTATTCTGTCGAAGTCATAGTACTCGGGTTGTTGCAAATACTGCCGGGCAGCATCGTAGTCCTTACTAGTCAGAAAGAAAAGGTTCTGGAAGATAAGCTGCGCGATATCCGAATGAATGTCTACCAGTCGGGGAGGGATTTTGCCCTGGTTATCCTCAAAGTCTTTCAGGAACAACGGAGTAATATCCCCTCTAGAATTAGCACTTACGATGCAATCGCTAACGCCTTGGTCAAAAAGCTTCTTGACCCCGATGGCCAGCAGGGTGCAGAGCGTAAGGTCAAAGGCTACCGGACGGCAACAGCGTAGTTCGTAGCCAATCTCTACGGGGCGTGTCTTGATAGAAAGGCCTAGTTGCTTGAGCCTAAGTTGCAATAGGTAGTTAAAGATGTGCGACTTGCTCACGTTACCCAACTCAGGATGCCCGTGGTCATCGTAGGTCAGATTGATTCCCGAGTTGATGATCTCTTCTTCGTCCATAAAGTGAAACACCCCTTCGCTGACCAGCGCCACTCCGTAGCGAATGCCTTCTATCCTTCTTTTGATGATAGAAGAAACAATCAGTCGCACTACTTTTTCCAGCGTTACCTTCGTCTGGTCAAACATCTCAGGGATAATCATCATCGGAAAGTGACAGGCCGAGGCGATGCCGAAGGCCAGGTGGCCCGCCGAGCGTCCCATGGTAGAAACCACCAACCAGTTTTCGCTGGTGCGGGCATCCTCATAGACTGCGTTGCAGATTCTTACCCCTTCGTCTTTGGCCGAATGAAATCCGAAGGTAGGATTGCGGTCGGGCAGCGGTAGGTCATTGTCAATGGTTTTAGGGACGTGAATATGGGCTACTTCCACTTGTTGGGTAGACAAAAACTTAGTGAGCCGGTTAGCGGTAGAGGCTGTATCATCTCCTCCGATGGTGACCAGTAGCTTGACCTGTTGCTTAACGAAGAAGTCTTTGCGGAACTCCTCATCGGCAGGTTTGTAGCGGCTCATGATCAGCGTAGAGCCACCCCGGCTGAAGATGCGGTCGGCATGGTCAAAGTCAAACTCTTTGATCTCTGGTTCATCAGAGAGCAGCCCCTGGTATCCGTGATGAATACCCAGAACACGGTAGCCGTCTTTGAGAAAGGTCTTGGCCAGAGCACTGATTACGGTATTGATGCCGGGGGCTGGGCCCCCACCGCACAGAATAGCGATTGATTTACTCATAGATACGTTTTGCTGAATTTTCAATAAGTCGAACTAAGCACAGTAAGAGAAGTAGCTATTCTATTCTCAAGGTAGATACCGCTTTCTTCTATACTACCTAAGCGTTGTTTTCATCATCCTTCTAATGCCAAGTTCTAGTCCTCTCAGTTCCGCCAATCCCCGCAAACGACCTACCGCTGAATATCCTGGGGGGAACGTACGATGAGCGTCAAAAAGTGTCTGATGACCGTGGTCAGGACGAAAAGGAATACGAAGATCACCCTGTTTGTTTTCTTGCCGCCTTTTTTGCTCCTCAATCAACCCTTTTATAATAGCGAACATATCAACACTGCCTGTTAGGTGATCAGCTTCAAAGAAACTGCCATTTGATTCGCGTTGTACGTTGCGTAGATGAACAAAGTGAATGTGTTGACCCAACCGCTGAACAATCCCCGGAAGGTCGTTGTCTGCCCGTGCCCCTAGTGATCCGCTACAGAAGGTAATACCGTTGTTAGGTGAGGGAAACGCCTGAATTACCTCAAGCAGATCCGACTCAGTACTAACAATGCGCGGAAGACCTATTACCGAAAAAGGAGGATCGTCAGGGTGGATACAGAGCTTTACATTCTGCTCTTCAGCGGTCGGTACTACGGCTTGAAGAAAAGCATGCAGGTTTCTTCTCAGCTGCGGCGCATCAGTGCCGTGGTAAAGCGTTAGCCGCTTCTGCAATTCTTCCAAACTGTACGCTGTATCACTGCCTGGCAGACCAGCCATCACGGTTTGGCGAAGCGTCTCCCGTTCTAAGGGTGATAAGTGATTCAGATAGGTAAGCGCCCGCTGTTGCTGCTCAGCGGAATAGTCAGCCTTAGCCCCGGAACGTTGCAGAATGAATAGGTCAACGGCCGCTAACGCCCGTACATCACAACGAAGAGCCAGCGAACCATCGGACACCGCGTAAGCTAAGTGCGTACGCGTCCAATCCAGTACGGGCATAAAGTTGTAACATACGGTGCGTAAACCGCAGAAAGATAGGTTCTTTAGCGTTTGCCGATAGTTTTCTAAGTATTGCTCCCGGTCGGGTGCGGCGGTGCGGATGTGTTCGTGGACATTAACGCTTTCTACCACACTCCAGTGCAATCCTGCCCGTTCGATAGTTTGCTGATGTTGAAGAATCTCATCCACAGGCCATACCTCTCCTACCGGGATATGATGCAGCGCCGTTACTACCCCGGTCGCTCCGGTTTGGCGGACTTCACGCAGGGTTACCGGATCGCTAGGGCCGTACCATCGCCACGTTTGCTCAAAAGTAGGATTATCGTTCATTGGATACCGCTTATCACTTCGCGTAGAAGCTTTTAGTTTAGCTAGTAGAGTCTTCACGGGTCAGCTTTCCGGACTTGATAGTACGCGCCTTTGAAATCTTGCCCGCGCAACTCTAGGGTGGCAGGGCCACTGGGGGAAGGAATCACCTCAATAGACGCCTGCCCGTTGGCCATTTCAATGACTACACTACGACCCATCACCCCGTAGGCGGACAACAGCTCCCCACCGCCCAGCAGATCAAAGTAGACCCGCTCCTGGTAGTCTAAACACCGCCGCCCGGCCGCATCACGCATGGTAGCGGTGACCAGCACATTACCGTTGGGCAGAACCTTATCACTCCACCGCACCTGCTCGGGGCTGCCCGCCCGGATCGTATCATAGCGAACCATGAGCGTATCGTGCCCAGTCGGGGCACCCTGTGCACTGTATCCCGTTGCTGCCAGGGTATTCTTTCCGGTAGACAGCACCACATCCCAAACTAACCCTTGAGCGGGGAAGGCCTCAGGATCGCGTTGCTTGCTTTCCAGTACCTGTCCGTTAAGGGTCAGCGTGACCCGATGGGCATTACTGTATACTTTGATTGGGTGCACCTCTTGCGCCCCGCCCTGCCGCTCGGTCCAGGTACGCCCTTCCAGGTAAACCATCGGCTCACTGGCCCAGTAGCTTTGGAAGATGTAGTAGGCATCCTTGGGGGTGCCGGCTCGGTCTACCAATCCCTTCTGGTTGATATAGGGAATGGCGTTCTCGGGCCGCAGCGGGGTGCCAAAGTCCTTGAAGGCCCACTGCAGATTGCCCGCAAACCAGGGTAACTTTTCTGATATACCCAGGTGCCAGTCAAACAGGTCGTTGATGTAGTTTTCGCTCCAGTCCCCGTAGCGCGATACGTTCTTCACGGTGGCCTGGTTCACCAGCTCTTCTACACTGGCATCCGGGCCTACTTCCACTTGATAGGGTTCTTTGACGTGCCGTCCCCGGTGGCTGCTGCCCCCGTATTCGGCATGAAGGAAGCGGGGGTACTTGGGACGGGCTTCCTGCAAGGCCGCCTCATACTGCTGGTATGCCCCCCCGTACCAGCCGGCCCAGATAGACGGCGAGAACACATCCACGATGTCGCTACCCGCGTAGTACTTGCGAATAGCCGTTAGGCGGTCGGAATCTAGTTGGTGGGCCAGGGTATTGAGCTCTTCCAGAAAAGCATTGATGCGATCACGGTCATCCCCCCCGGCAAAGTCGGGTAGCCAGTAGACTTCGTTGCCTAGCGACCAGAACAGAATGCTGGGGTGGTGATAGTTCTGCCTGATCTGCTCTTCTAGCAGACGTTTGGTGGTGGCTTTCCAGCGAGCATCGCCCAACCCCCCGCGGCACCAGGGCAACTCATCCCAGACGATCAGCCCCAGACTATCGCAGGCGTGGTACACCGAAGGGTCCTGGGGGTAGTGAGCTAAGCGGACGAAGTTGGCCCCCATCGCTTTGATCGTTACTAAGTCCTTTACCCGTAGGCTATCGGGCATGGCCGCCCCGTAGCCTGCGTACTCTTCGTGCAGGTGGGTGCCGCGCAGCTTGAGTGTATCGCCGTTGAGTAGGAACGGCCCGTGGGGTTCAAAGGCAAAAAAGCGATAGCCAATCGTCTGCTGACGTTCATCCCGTAGCGTACCTCGCTGTCCTTGGTAAGTCACCCTCAGACGGTAGCGCGTGGGGTGATCGGGTGACCACAGGGCGGGATTCGCCAGTGAGGGCAGCGTAAACTGCTGGGTGCTATCGGATGATAAGACTACGGACTGCTCTTGCTGCACTACCCCGGCACTGTCGCGCAAGACTATTTTTAGATTACCGCTCGGGATATGATTGAAGCTTACCGCTACTTGGGTCGTAGCAGCTTGTTTACTGACCTCGGGGGTGCTTACCTGAAGCTGGGTGATGCGCTGGCGAGGATGGCGCAGTAGCCATACGTCGCGTATAAGCCCCCCAAAGATGAAGAAGTCGGCCTTTTGACTGGGAATGATCGTAGGATCGTAGCGGTTGTCTACCGAGACGTAGACCTCGTTGCTACCTTCGGTGAGAAAGGGGGTGATATCTACCGTAAATCCTACGTAGCCCCCTACGTGGCCCCCGGCCCGCTGACCGTTCACAAACACATCAGTCACCAGGTTGGCCCCCTCGAAGTACAGGGCGTAGGCCTTACTCTCTGAGGGGGATAACGAAATATCCCGACGGTACCAACTGCGGTCGCGGCGGTAGCCCGGCGTAGCATCGGTCGCATCCCAGGTGTTCCAACTGTGAGGAAGGGTTACTGGATGCCAGCCCGCCTGCTGCCGGGCACCTTCGTACTGGGGGGTGTTATTGGCTAGGTACTCCCATTGGTCATTGATCAGCGTTTTCTGTTGCTGTCCGTAAACCGTTAGCGCAAGGGTGCCTAGCAATCCGGTAAGAAAGTGCCGGATACGAAGCAGAGCTACTAAATAGGAAATCATGTTTGGCTAGGTGAAAGGGTTGGGGCTACTGTACTTTTTTCAAGCGTTGTTCTACCTGATACTCAAACAGGGAAGGCACACGAGGCGCTTGGTTGCTTCCCGCTACGTAGGCATCCGGCCCGTAGACGACCTTGATCGGTCGGTTGCCCCGCACCCCTATCAGGCGAGCCTGGGGACCGTCCTGCATACCGTCCAATACGATCGGACCGGATTGATCTAACCCATTAGCAAACTGCACCTGAATGTTCCAAAAGGTAGAGTAGGCCCCGTGACTGGGCTTCCAATACCCCGCCCCACCCCCTACAAACAGGGGGTAACTCGTCTGGTCTGGTGCAAGGGTGACCTGCACTTGAATGTGATCAAACAGGTTTTGGTGGTTGGCCCCCGAGTGCTGATCCAGGATCGGATCGTGCCGCACCTGGCAGCGGGTGTAGACGTTCTTGGTAGAGTAGGTGTTAAACGAGAGCGGATGGCGGGCGTGGTTGTCTACGATTAGGTTCTTGACCAGTACATTGTGCACGCCCCCCATGGTCACCGTATAGTGGGCTTGTTTACTGCCTGTAGTGGTGATGTTTTGCAGGGTGACGTTAGCGAGCTCTTCGGTCAGTATCCCGCTATCCGCGTTCTCAATCACCACATCATCCACCCATCCGTTGAACAGCCGGGTCAGAAAGAAGCCGTTGAAGCCTGCTTCTTTGTGGTGGGGAAAGTCGTTGGAGGGGGGGAAGGTGAGCTTAAAGTGGGCAAAGCCCACCTCTTCCAGATGCTGCCACGCTACTACTTTTGGCTGCCAGTCGGTATTCATCTCCATAATTAGCTCATCGGCCAGTGTTACCTGGGTACCATCAATACCCGTGATGCGGCTGCGTTGCCGCACTAAAGCGGCTTCAGGGTTGCGCCAGTGGTGTGAGCCAATCGTCGGCGGGGTCTTGCCGTACATCGCCTGTAGCAGCGAGCCATTCTCTCCCCCCTTATTGTACCACTGTAGCTCTACCACTTGCCCTTCGCTAAGCTGACTGGCATCGGCGACGGAGAAGGAAGAGGTGCCCCGCTTTCCGCGGGTGATGGTAGCGAGTACCTCAGTAGGCGTGTCGTATTCGGCCAGGTAGGACTTGACCCGCACGCCCGGCACGCGCGTCCAGAAGTAGCCCCCCGCCCAGGCGTACTGCGAGAAGGCAACGTCTATATTGTACTCAGGCTCTTTCTGCCGTTTATCATAGCGCACCAAGTACTCGCGCAGCTCTTGCAACGCGGAGGGATCGGGTAGCATATCCAAGGGGTAGGGAAAGTAGAGCTCACTCCCCCCGGGCCCGCTCCCGCTGCCCCGCAGCAGTATCTCACTGCGTTCCAGATAGAATATCTCGCTGAGGATCAAGCGGCCGGGGGGCAGTTGGATGGTCACCGCCCCTTGGGTCTGCTGAGCGGCTTGCAGCGCCTGTTGCAGCGCCTGACTGTCGTCTAACCCATCATCAGCGATGGCCCCGAAGTCGGTGAGCCGCAGGACTTCCCCTAGCGTATCAGGCAAGGGTCGCTCGCTGTTGTGGTAGCCCGCCCAGGAATAGTCCGGCAGGTACATTCTCTGCTGTTTGAGTGCTTTTAGGGGCAGAAGTGTTTGAGCGGAAAGCCTATTGATAGTGACACCAAAGAGTATAAGTGCTACTATCAAAAGGTATGGAAGTTTAACGTGTCTCATTATTACTAGCGGATAAGTAGTTTTTGTGTAAGTACTTTTTGCGGGGTAGACAAACGAAGATTATAGACACCCTTTGGATAGGAGGTAATATCAATCGCTACTTCATTACTACCTGATTTTCCTGAGTAGGATTGTCGCCAAAGCGTTCGTCCGGCTAGGTCTACTACGTGGATAGTGTAAGGGGTAGACGTAGGAAACGTTGTGTTAACAGTTAACTGGTCTTGGGCAGGATTAGGGTAGAGCCGGGTGGTTACAGCAAGGGGGGGCAACAAAACTACTTCAGACTGACCATCAAGAACCGATAGCTTAGAAGATACAACAGTCGTTCGGGCGTTTGTGGCTCCTACCTCAAACCAGTCCAGCTTGGTATCCCCCTCCCGGTAGGTAACGGTCAGCGTATGGCTTCCGGCGGATAAGCCGCTCATGATCTGCGTGACTTCTTGCCAATCGCTAGAGACACTATTGATATACCACGGCTGCCAGGCTCCCCCGTCTATCTGATACCAGAAGGAGTTCGCCCCCGTGTTGGGGGCCAGCACCCGCGCCGTCAGCGTAGCATCGCCCGAAGCAGGTAGGTTAAAGTTATAACTAGCCCGGCCCGAAGCGGGGGGCATGGATCTGCTATCTCTACCGGGAGCATGAATGAACTGCCCGCCTGACGCATTGTTGTCGTTACCGGTCTCCAATGGACTGAAGCCGCTCTGCAAAGATGCACTTTCCGCTTCTAGTTCACCTCCGGCAAGCTGGTTGCTTTCTAAGCTAAACCAATCCAGCTTGGT
>JBASAY010000020.1:0-23194 GCA_049650865.1 Tunicatimonas sp. | reverse complement strand
AGCGGGTGGATAATTCTTAGAAGATAAGTTTTTGCGTGATAAATTTTAAAGAAGCCACCGAGTGCACTCGGTGGCTTCTTTAAAATTTATCACGCAAAAACTTATCTTCTAAGAATTATCCACCCGCTAAATTAGGATTCGCCAGGGTCTCGCTGGCGGGCAGCGGAAGAAAGTACCGGATTTCCCCCAGTGGCTGCAGGTCGTCAGAGTTTTTCTTCGCCAGTACCTCATCCACCATCTGCAGGCGCACCAGGTCGAACCAGCGGGTATATTCACCGGCGAACTCCCAGGCTTTTTCCTGCACAATACGCTCCTGAGATACCGTGGTCAGATCAACCGCCGGGGCCGGGGTGTCGATGGGCAGTCCGTTGGCCCGGCGCACAATTTTGTTCACGGCCTCCACGGCTTCCGGGTCCGACGGGTTATTGGTTGCCATCATCTGCGCTTCAGCGAACACCAGGTAGGTTTCGGCCAGGCGCTCCAGCGGCAGCGAGAGGGCGTTGAGCCAGTCGTTATTGGGTCCCTGTAGCTTCTGGTAGTAGGGCCGCCCGGTAGCGAAGTTTTGCCACACCAGGGTGTCGCCCAGGCCGGTCATAAAGGTTTCTTCCTTACGCACCCCTTCCGGGAATTCTTCAAAGAAGGCAATCTCCGCAAAGTAGTCGTCCCACCCTCCGGCATCACCGGGCCGGGCTGGACTGCCGTATACCGCGTTGCCGTTCCACCACTCACCGGCCCAGAAGTTGAGGGCGAACACCTCTTCGGACCGGCTGTCAACCTCCACGTCCCATAGGTCACCGAAGTTTTCAGCCAGGGCAAAGCCGTAGGTATCCTGGTTGTCGATCACTTCCTTGGCCTTGGCTGCCGCCAGCGGGTACTTGGAGGCATCATTCAGGGGGAAGCCAGTCATCTGCAGGTACACTTCGGCCAATACGGCCTTGGCCGAGCCCTTGTTGGCCCGTCCCGAAGCTGGTTTGGTGTCGCTCAACAGTTCCTCAGCCTTTAGCAAGTCCACGATAATTTGCTCATAAAGCTCCGCGGCTGAGCTACTTTGTACCGACAAAATCTCTTCGGTAAAGATGTGCGAGTCGGTGAGCAGCGGCCCTTCGCCCCACAGGCGAACGATCCAGAAGTAGTTGTAGGCCCGCAAGAAAAAGGCTTCGCCCGCAATCTGCTGAATCACCGCGGCATCGCCGGTAGCTGATTCATAGCTGGCAATGATGTTGTTAGCCCCCTGAATGGATTTGTAAGCACCACCCCAAACAAAAGGTAATCGGCCGTTTTGTTGAGCCACCAAGAACTGATCAAACTCACGAAAGTCTGCCTTATTGCTAGCTTTGTGCGTCGTGAGATCATCACCCCCCATCAGCACCGCCTGGGTAGACGCGTTGCCTAGTCCTGAGTTCCAGGTGTAGGTCAACGGCTTGTAAGTTCCCGCCAGGGCCGCCGTGAGGCCCGCCTCATTTTGGAGCGCGTCGCTATCACTGGTGATTTGGGCGGATAGGTCTTCTTCCAGAAAGTCGGAGCAAGACGTAGCGCCCAGCAGTAATCCGGATAATAAGAATGCGTATTTCATATCAATGGGTAGTTACGATTAGAAAGTTAAGTTAAGGCCCAAAATGTAAGTTTTGGAGTTGGGGTAGGATCCGCCATCGGCCCCTTGTGCCACCCCGGCATTGGGTCGGTTAGAGAATGATTCCGGATCGATGCCGCGGTAGTTGGTAAAGGTAAGCAGATTGGTTGCCCCTAACATCACCGAGCCGTTCATCCAACCCAGCAAATCGTTGGGTAAATTGTAGGTGAGGCTAAGGTTTTTCAAACGCACAAAGTTACCCGACTCAATAAAGCGAGAGCTTTGAATTTCGGGCTGATCCGTAGCACTAAAGGCCGGAATATCACTACCCTCGTTTACGTCGGCTACCCACTGGTTGGCAATGTCGGCGTGGGTTACCTCCCGGGCGTCGGCCGAGGCCAGGATTGCGGTGGCGTAGCTGAAGTTCCACTTGTCGTAGCCCATCATGGACTGGAAGAATACGTTCAGCGAAAAGTTGCCGTAGGTGAGGGTGTTGTTCCAGCCAAACAAACGCGTAGGGATAGCACTGCCAACAATCTGGTAATCATCGCCATTGATCTGGCCGTCATCATTGATGTCCTCAAAGCGAGAGTCGCCGGGCACCCGGCCAAATACCGCCGCTTCGGTGGCCTGATCCGACCCCCAGACACCAAGATAATTAAGCCCCCAGTAGCTGGCCAGCGTGCTGCCGGGCTGAATCACGTTCTCCGGCAGGTTAGTCAGGCCCGCCCCGGCGTCACCGTCCAGAAACAAACGTTCTCGGTCGCCAATGTTGGTTACTTCGTTGTCTAAAAACGAAGCGTTGAAGTTGGTGTACCAGTTAAACCGCCCACGGTCTACTACCGTAGCGGTAATGCCCAGTTCGTAACCGGAGTTAATCACCTCACCCAGGTTACGGAAGATACCGCCCGCCCCAGCGTACAGAGGCAGTTGCTCTTGGATAAGCAGATCGTAGGTGTTTTTCTTAAAGTAGTCGGCCACCACTCCGAGACGGCCGTTAAACATCTGCAGGTCAATCCCTACGTTGAGTTGCTCGGTAGTTTCCCAGGTAAGGCTGTTGTTGCCCGGGTTGCCAATGATGATGCCAGGAGTGAGCACTCCGTTCTCGAAGGAAGTTCCGGCCGCTTGGTTGCTTGTGTTGAAACTAGTTACCGTGCCAAACACATTAATTCCCTGGCTTCCGGTAAGTCCGTAGCTACCGCGTAGTTTCAGGTCGGTAATGAAGCTAGCCGTTTGCATAAAGGGCTCTTCCGACAACCGCCAGCCCAGGGCCAACGAAGGGAACGTACCGTACACATTGTCGCCCCGAAACTTCGAAGACCCATCGGTACGCACCGTAGCGGTTAACAGATAGCGGTCTAACAGCGAATACGTCAGTCGCCCGATGTAAGAGCGAATGGTTTGCTTATCGCGGTACGCTTGCGAGGTTAGCGAATTGGCCAGGGTAGTATTGTCAAACCCCAGATCAGGAAACTGCAATCCCTGAGCGTTGATCTGAAACTGATCTTGGGAGCGCAGCTGGTGTTCTACTACCCCCGTAACGGTAAGCGCGTGGATGTCACTAAAGTTACGTTGGTAGGTTAACGAATTGGTGTTTTGAAGGTAAAATTCTTCTGTTAAGCCCCGGTAGTTGTTCGGGTTATTGTTCAGTCGGTCGGCGTTGAACCCTTTAAACGGGTTGCTGGCGTAACTAGCGGCGAAACTGACGTCGGCGGTGAGCCCGTCGATGATCTCGTAGGCGAAGCCCCCGTTGGCCAGTAGGGTGTTGCTCTCGTTGATGGCATCGTTCAGCGCCAACTCAATCGGGTTGGCCTTGATGGATGATATAGGGTCTGCCAGCGTAAGCTCACCATTGGCATCGCGCAAGGGCGTGGTGGGCGCCCAGGCCAGCGTGCCCGCCACCGAGCCGCTGATGTTTCCACCACCCTCGGTGTTGTTGTTCTCCCGCCGCACAAAGTTCATCTTCAGGTTAGCGGTGAGCTTGTCGGTGATATTTGCCTTAATATTGGTACGCAAAGCGTAACGTTTAAAGTCAGAATTGATGATTACCCCATCTTGCTCCAGGTAGTTGCCCGACACAAAAAAGGTCACCTTGTCGTTACCGCCCGAGTAGTCTACCTGGTACTCTTGCCCCAGGCCGGTGCGGAACAGCTCGTCCTGCCAGTCGGTGCCCCCGTTCTGCCGAAAGTTATTAATCTGAGCATCCGTAAAGAGCCGGGTTGACCCCAGCGCATCGGCCCGGCGATTGGCCACCTCAGCAAAGGACGGGGCATCGAGCAAATCCCAGGTGTCGAGCACCTGTGAGGAGGTGAAGCGGGCGGTAAGCGAAAGCTTGGGCTCCCCAGCGGTACCGTTCTTGGTGGTGATCACCACCACGCCATTTGACCCCCGGCTTCCGTATACCGCGGTGGCCGAAGCATCCTTGAGCACCTGGATGCTGGCGATATCGGCGGGATTCACGTCGCGAAAATTCGCCCCCACAAAGCCATCCACAACGTAGAGCGGTTCGTTATCGCCGTTAATAGAGTTGGAGCCCCTAATGCGGATGGACACCGCTCCGCCCGGAGCCCCTGAGCTGTTGGTCACGTTTACTCCGGGCGTGCGCCCCTGTAAAATCTGATCAAAGCGCGTGACGGGCTGTGCTTCAAAGTCGCGCTGGTCTACCGTGGCGATAGAACCGGTGATGTCCTTTTTTTCCTGGGTACCGTAGCCCACTACCACAATCTCCTCTAGTGACCTAATATCGGCTGATAAGGCTAGATCAACCACCGAACGGTCGCCAATGGTTACTTCTTCTGATACGTAGCCCACGGATGAGAATACCAGGGTTTGGGCATTGTCCGGCACTGTAAGCCGGTAGTTACCTTCAATATCAGTAACCGTACCGATGGCGGTGTTTTTTACCAGTACGTTAACGCCCGGCAAGGTTTCGCTGGTCGACACGTCGGTAACTTTCCCAGTAATTGTCTTTTCCACAACTACTGGAGATGACCGCTCCGGGGCCGCTATAGCGATGGCCAAGGGCTGTTCGGTGATCTTCTGCGCCAGCAGGGCGGGTCTGCTAGCCATTAGCAACAGCAGACACGTAAAGAATGATAAGGATAGGTGTTTCATGAGGGTAGATTAGGTTAGACAAATAGATAAAGTATGACTTAAACCAAAAGAGCGTAGTACCGGTACTAACATTAGGCTGTTGATGTGACTACTTACAATCTCTATTTAGGTGTTTGTTTTACACTGTCTATGTAAATATGATTAAATTATAATTTAGTCGCAAATATTGCCCTAAAACTTAACTATTAATTTTTCAAACGGGCCCAGTAATTCGTTATTAGCAAAATAAAGCGTGATAACTGCACACTTAATAATTTAGCTAATTCCGCCACCAGGCAGTCGCCGGAAACCTCTCAGAGGTAACAATTACCGGTTCGCCGATTCTCGGAGTGACGAGCGGCACTCCCAGCTCCCGGGCTCGAACGGTTACCCGCTCTACCGGATCGGTCCACGCGTGCAGAGCCAGCCGAAAGGCGCCCCAGTGGATAGGCAACATGCGGCGGGCCCGCAGGTCCAGGGTGGCCTGCACCGTCTCTTCGGGCATCATGTGGATTTGCGCCCAGCGCGCATCGTACTGCCCGCACTCCAGCATGGCTAAGTCAAACGGGCCGTAGCGCTCGCCAATCTCGGCGAAGTGCGGGCCGTAGCCCCCGTCGCCGCTGAAGTACAGCGTCTCTCGGCTCCCCCGGATCACCCACGACCCCCACAGCGTGGTGTTGCGGTTGGTGAGGCCGCGGCCCGAAAAATGACGGGCCGGGGTAAAAACGAAGCGCAAGCCAGCGTACTGCACCTCATCGCCCCAGTTAAGTTCGTGGATGGCCGCGTCGGCTACTCCCCAGCGGCGCAGGTGCGCTCCTACTCCCAGCGGCACGTAGAAGTCGCTCACCTTGTCCATTAACTGCCGTATGCTGCCGTAATCCAGGTGGTCGTAGTGGTCGTGCGAGATCAGCACCGCATCAATAGTAGGCAACTGCGCAATACTAATCGGGAGGCGTTCGCTAAAGCGACGCTGCCCCAGCCAGGGGTGCGGGGCGGGCACATCGCCCAGCATGGGGTCGAGCAGCACCCGCTGGCCGTCGATCTCCAGCAACACCGCCGAGTGGCCGAACCAGGTGATACGGGTGAGCGTATCGGACGCCCCCGCAACGGTAGCCGAGTCTAGCGGCACCACCGGCGGCGGTGCGGACGGCACTCCGTTGGGCACCCCCCGTACGTAGTCGCGTACCAGCGAAACCAGCGTTCGGAAATCCATATCCAGCGAGGTGGGCACCTGGTTCACAAACTCCTCATCTTCGTAGTTATTGGCCCGGGCGTAAGCGCGCCGCTCATCAGCGGTAGCCCGCCCCCCAAACTCCGGGCTTAAGTAAATAAACAGCCCGGCCCCCAGCAGGCTAACTACCGGTAGGGCTAAAGCGATGAGTCCGATCATTTTTGCCAGGCGGCGGATTGCCGATTTAGGGTGCGTTAACATTTGAATAACGTAGAGATTTTGCGGCTGCAATTTGCTTAAGAAGCCTCCGGTTTTGGGTTGGTCGCCGCCGCAGGATAGGCGTGACGCAGTATTTCTTGCCTTAATTTCTGCGGATCATACGGCTTGGTGAGTACCACCGTAAAATACTGAGCCTCAACGTGCTTTTTCACTTCGTCGGCTGTGTCAGCCGTTAGGGCCAAAATAGGGGTATTGGCGTAGCCCGGTAGGCTACGAATCCGGCGCGCTGCTTCGTATCCGTCCATCACCGGCATACGCACGTCCATCAGGATCAGGTCGTACGGTTGCCGCTGGGCCATTTCCACGGCCCGCTTGCCGTTTTCGGCCTCGGCGGGCGAAAACTGCCACCAATGCTGCAAATACTGGATCATCACCATGCGATTCACCGCCTCGTCTTCCACCAGCAAAACCCGCAGGGGCGCAGGTAAATCATCAGCTACTGCAACCGGTGCTATAGAAGCCGGTTCTTCCTTAGTGTCTACTGACATCGGAAGGGTAAAGAAAAAGCATGACCCCTTTCCCACGGTGCTCTCCACTTCAATGCCACTGTCCATTAGGTTTAGCAGCAGTTTAACGATGGATAGTCCCAGTCCGGTGCCGCCGTACTCACGCACCGTAGAAATATCCGCCTGCGTAAAAACATCAAAGATGGTCACCAGTTTGTCGGGAGCAATTCCGATACCGGTGTCTTGTACCGCAAAGGTGGTCCACAACCGGTCTTTCTCTCGCCGGTTCACCGTCACGGTTACCGTAACGGCGCCCTGGCGGGTAAATTTCACCGCGTTGCTGAGCAGGTTGTTCAGGATTTGTGAGAGCTTAAGCGCGTCGGTGCGCACCACCTCGGGCAGCTGCTCATCCAGCTGAAACCGCAGCTCCACGCCGCGGTCTTCGGCCTGCGGGCAGTGGGCCTTCTCCAGGCTACCCAGTAGCTCTTTGAGCTTCAGTGGGGTTTCTTCTACCAGCACTTTGCCCGCCTGTAGTTTACTAAAGTCCAGAATGTCGTTTACCAGCACGTGCAGGTTGTCGGCCGAGAAGCGCAGCGTACGCAGGTTTTCCAGCTGTTCGTCTCGGGGGTTTTGCTGAAGCAGCAGGTTGGTGATCCCTACCACGGCGTTTAGCGGCGTACGGATTTCGTGACTCATGTGGGCCAGAAAGTCTTCTTTGGCCTGGGCGGCGCGCTCGGCTTCGTCTTTGGCCTGCCGCAGGTCTTGCTCCATGGCCCGACGGTCGGTGTTATCCACCACAATGCGGAGGTAGCCCCGAATCTGCTGATCAGACTGGTGCAGGGGCATCAGCGCTCCGCTGCCCCAGAAGGTGGAGCCATCCTGCCGGAGGTGCCAGCGTTCGAAGGTGGCCTGTCCGTGTTCTTCTATCTGATCTAGCTCCCGCTGGGGTTCAGTAGTGCGCTCGTCGGCAACAAAGATCAGGTTGCCCGGCTGCCCCACGGCCTCCTGCCGCCGGTAGCCAAAGATGCGCTCGGCCCCCGTATTCCAGTTGGTGATAGTTCCGCCGGGGTCGGTGGTGAAGATCGCGTAGTCGATCGCACTTTCCAGAATCAAGCGCAGGTGCTCTTCGCTCTTCCGCAGCGCTTCTTCCGACCGCTTGCGGGCGGTAATATCCACAAAGGTGATCACCACCCCCCCGATGCGGTCGGCGGCACTGCGGTAGGGCAACACCCGCGTTAGGTACCACTGCCCGGCCTCGTCGCTCACCTCGCGCTCGGCGGGCACCAGCTTGTCCAGCACCCGCTCGGCGTCGTCGCGCAGCTCGTCGTAGCCCAGCCGGTGGGTGATGTCGGACAGGGGGCGGCCCCGGTCTTGCAGTCGTACGTTGAACAGCTCGGTTACCTGCGGGGTGAAGCGCATGATGCGCAACTGCCGATCCAGAAACAGCGTAGCGATGTGGGTTGCCGCCAGCAGATTTTGTAAATCGCCCGACAGCTGACTCAGCTCTTCCACCTTGTGGCGGTTTTCCTGGTTTAGGGTGGTAAGCTCTTCATTGGTACTCTGCAACTCCTCCTTGCTGGTCTCTAACTCCTCCATCGTCGAGCGTAGCTCTTCGTTGGTGCTCTGCATCTCTTCGTTAGAAGCCTTCATCTCCTCCTGGCTGGTTTCGTACTCTTCGGTAATAGACTGCAGGCGCTGCCGGGTAAGGTCCAGTTCGTGTTCCAGCTCGCGCAGGGGCGGTTCAGCTTCCGGGATATTTCCTTCCACCGGTTTATCGACGAAGAGAACAGTAGGTTCAAAGACGGGAGGCTCGTCGAAGCAAACCACAAAGAACCCCTCCTCCTGGGCGGCGTGGGGGGGCAGCACCGACAGGATAACCTTACTGCTTTTACCGTCTACGGGTAGGGCAATGGTTTTGGAACGCGCCGGACGATTTTGCTCCCGGGCGGC
Organism: Tunicatimonas sp.; assembly: GCA_049650865.1. Classification (GTDB taxonomy): domain Bacteria; phylum Bacteroidota; class Bacteroidia; order Cytophagales; family Cyclobacteriaceae; genus Tunicatimonas. The sequence continues at coordinate 14,685 of JBASAY010000020.1, read as the reverse complement.
GTGCAGGGTAGCACGCAGCTCAGCGTGTAGTTCGGGGCGGACGAGTTTGAACACGTTGGTGGTTACCTCACCTCCGGGGTGAATGAGGTAGCGACCCACGTGCTCGGACAAGTGCACTACCTTGTAGTTGGGACCTACCAGCAGACTGGGCGGAGCAAAGCGCTCCACAATTTGTTGGTGCAGGGCACCGTACACAATCGGCGCGCGCTCGTGCTCAGTGGCAGGCGCAGCGAGGCCCGCGGGACGAGCATTGGTGAGGGGAAACACCGGCAGGCGAAGTTCGGGGGCGGGCACGTTGCGCTTGCGAAACAGGCAGTGCTGTTTGTTTTCGGTGCGGAACAGCTCGCTGCCCTCAACGGTTTCGGAGGTGCCCAGCAGCAGGTAGCCTTCGGGTTGCAGGGCGTAGTGGAACAGCTCGATCACATCATTCTGCACCTCGCGCTGCAGGTAGATTAGCACGTTGCGGCACGCAATCAGGTCGATGCGCGAAAAGGGCGGATCGCCCATCAGGTTGTGGGGAGCAAACACCACCAGGTCGCGCACCTCCTTGCGAATGCGGTAGCCACCGTCCTCTTTCACGAAGAAGCGGCGCAGCCGTTCGGGAGTTACGTGCTCTTCAATATCGCCGGGGTAGAAGCCCTCGCGGGCCTTCAGCAGGGAGGTTTCGTGCAGGTCACTGGCAAATACTTGGAGCTCGGGGGGCACCTCCTGGCGGGCCGCCTCTTCCAGCAGCAGCATGGCTAAGCTGTAGGCTTCTTCACCGGTAGAGCAACCCACCGACCACACCCGTACGCTCTGATCGGCGCTCTTCCCGGCCAAGAGCTGGGGAATTACGGTTTGCTCCAGCTGTTCAAATACGCTGGGGTCGCGAAAGAAATTAGTGACCGTAATCAGAAAATCGTTCGAGAGGGCCGTCACCTCCGAGCTCTCCTCGCGTAGCAGCTGCAGGTAATCGTCCAACTCTTCGGTTTGGCTAAGCTGCATGCGGCGACGCAGCCGACGCATCACCGTAGAGCGTTTGTAACGGCTAAAGTCTCGCCCCGTGCGGGTGCGCACCAGGGTAAATATTTTATGAAGCAGTTGCAGCTCGCGCTCGTTCAGTTCGGTACCGTCTTCGGGCACCACCACGCGGGGTTGGGTGCGGGCAAAGCGCAGAATCTGCTCCGGAATTTTGGCCAGGGGCAACACCAGATCCACCAAGCCCGTAGCGATGGCACTCTGGGGCATTCCGTCGAACTCGGCCTCGCTGGGGTCTTGCACCACCACCAGTCCACCACGTCCCTTAATGTCTTTGATCCCCAGGGTACCATCTGCGCCCGTACCCGTCAGGATTACCCCTACCGAATTGCCGTTGTGGGTCTCTGACAACGTTCGAAAGAAATGGTCGATGGGCGCTCGTTCGGAGCGTTTTTCCTCCAGGTCCGTGAGCCGCAGGTGCGTGTCAATGGTATTGAGGTTGCTGCCCGGCGGTATCACGTACACCTGGTTAGGCGCTAACGCCACGGTTTCGGTTACCTGGCGCACTGGTATGGGGATATGCGGCTGCAGCAAATCGGCCAGGTGGCTCTCGTGGTCGGGCGATAAGTGCACCACCACCACGAAGGCCAACCCACTATCGTTGGGCACGTGCGAAAATAATGCCTTCAGCGCTGCTAAGCCGCCGGCCGACGCGCCGATGCCCACGATGGTGAGGGGTTCGGGGGTGCTTTGGTGAGCACTAGATTCTGATGATGGCATACGGCACGGGGGTAGTGACTACTGCTTGGCTGCCAGCTCAGCGCTAAACCCTAACTAATGCTACCGAAGGATGGAATCTTCGTAGTCTGGTGTTGAGCGAAAGGTAGTAAATTCTCGCACTCTGGCAACACAAACGAGTAGCGTCAAAAGAAAGCGTAACCCCAAACCCAGATTTACCACAATTTCCGGATGCTGGGTGGGGAGTGGATGCCTGTTCGCGGTTCCTTTGGTAAGCCGTCGCGGCGACCAACAAGCGGTTACTGCGTGCGCTTGAGTAGTTCTTCCACGGCGGTTCGTTGGGGAATGGAGGGCTGGGCCCCCAGACGGGTTACGGCCAGGGCGGCCGCCGCGCAGGCAAAGCGGACGGCGTCCGGTAAAGATTGCTGCTCGGTGAGGGCTACCGCCAGGGCTCCGCAGAAGGTATCGCCTGCCGCCGTGGTGTCCACCTGGTCTACGGCCAGTGCCGGAGTATAAAAGGCTTCTTGTTCGCCAACAAAGTAGGCACCGCGCTCGCCCAAAGTCACGATCACCTGCTGCACGCCCTGCTGCCGTAGTTGCTGGGCTGCCCGTTCGGCATCGTCAGCCGAACGCACCGCTTCGCCGCTTAAGAATTCCGCCTCTACCTCGTTGACCACCAGCGTGTGCACCCGGGCCAGGTAGGAAAGATCAAACGAGCGGGCCGGGGCGAAGTTCCACAGCACGGGAATGCCCCGCCGGTCGGCTTCCTCGAGCACGTAGCGGATGGTGTCGGCGGGAATTTCGTACTGCATGAGCACCATCGCCGCGTCGTCGAGCACCTCGGGTGCTTCGCTAGCCAGCTTGTCGGGCGTGAGCCGGTAGTTGGCGCCGGGGGCCACCGATAGGTAGTTGTTACCGCCCTCGCCGATCATCACCAGGGCGTGACCGCTGGCAATGCCTGACTCCGAGAATACGTAGCGGGTGTCGATGCCGTCGTCACGAAAGTTCTGCACCATCGGCGGGGTGTATGCATCGTCGCCCACGCAGTTCACGAACGTGACCTGGCCGCCCGCGCGGGCGGCGGCCACCGCCTGGTTAGCACCCTTGCCGCCGTAGGTTTGCACAAAATCCGCGTCGGTGATGGTTTCGCCCCGCTCAGGCAGGCGCTCCATCTTCATGATCAGGTCTACGTTGGAGCTACCGATGACTACAATTTTATCTTGCATAATAGGTTTAGTTAAGGCGCGCTACCACAATGAGTACCAATCCGATCATAAAAGAAGCGAACATCGCGGCCAGTAGTTTATTGGTACCCCGCGGGGCCCCGGCAAATTCTTTCCAGACGAACACGCCCCAGGCGGCCGACACCATGGTAGCTCCCTGCCCGAGTCCGTACGAGATGGCGAAGCCTGCCTGTTCGGCCGCGATCAAATTAAACTCCATCGCCACGCACCAGATTAGTCCACCCAGCACCCCGATCAGGTGCAACCGGGGGGTACCCCGCGAAAAGTAGTCACCGAAGGTAACCGCCTTACCGGACACCGGCCGGTACATAAACCAGGTGTTGAAGACAAAACTAGAGGCAAACACCCCCAGCGTAAAGATAAACATGGCCGAGTACGGAGTGAGCAGCCCGGGCGTAGGATCAGCGAAGGTAAGTGTCATCGAGGCGGCCACGAAGCGGTAGAAAAAGCCCATCAGCACGCCCGACAGCACCGAGATGATAATACCCTTGCGCAGGTTACTGGTGTCAGACTGCTGCATCTTCTTGTAGGCTAAGCCATCGATGATGATCGCCACCACCACCAGCAGCAAGCCCAGGAACAGGAGCGTCGCGTCGCCCACCGGCGTAGCCAGGTAGTTCACCACCACCCCGATCACCAGGGCCAGCCCCACCGCGATGGGAAAGGCCACGGCCAGTCCGGCAATGGCCGTTGCCGCTACGATGAGCAGGTTGGAAAGATTGAAAATAATTCCGCCCAGAAAGGCCGAGCCCAACGCTGAGGTTTCGGCCTGTCCCAGGTCGGTCAGGAAGCTCCGACCTTCGGCACCGCTGCTGCCCATCGTGAGGCCCAGCACCAGCGAGGTGAGCACCAGTCCGATACAGTAATCCCAGTAGTACAACGGAAACTCCCAGCGGTCGGGGGTCATCTTAAGGGTGTTGGCCCACGAGCCCCAGCCCAGCATGGTGATGAGGCAAAATACGACCGCCAGGCCGTAGGTATCAATGGTAAACATAAGATAAGTTCGGGGTGGTCAGGATTTTAGGGATTAGGAATCATCTGGTGGCGACTACGAAAATTTTTTCTTAGCCTCTTCCAGAATAGTAACCGTGGCGGTGGCGCCGCAGCGCGCGCAGCCTACCTCTTGCACCGCCAGCAGGGCGTCGAGCGTTCGGATGCCCCCCGAGGCTTTTACCTTCACGTTGGGGCCGATGCTCTGCTTCATCAGTTTCAGGGTGGGGATGGTGGCTCCGGTGTAGGAATACTTTCCGTCGTCACCCTTCACGAAGCCAAAGCCCGTAGAGGTCTTTACGTAGTCGGCTTTCGCTTCGGTACAAATTTCGCACAGGCGCACGATGTCCGCCTCCTCGGTGATGTAATCGGTCTCGAAGATCACCTTTAGCAGGGCGTTGTGCTGGTGGCAAGCGTCGGCGACCGCCGCAATCTCGCGCTGCACGTAGTCCCAGTCTCCCTCCAGGGCCTTGGCCACGTTAATCACCATGTCTACCTCCTGGGCACCGTCTTGGCAGGCCTGCTTGGCCTCGTGCACCTTCACATCGGTGACGGAGTTGCCGGCCGGGAAGCCCACCACGCAGCCTACGGCAACGCTACTGCCCTTCAGGAGTTTCACGGTGTCGGGCACCATGTAGGGCTTCACGCACATGGAAGCCACCTGGTACTTTTTGGCCACGTCGCATTCCTTCCGCAGGTCCTCGTCGGTAGCGGTGGGGTGCAGAATGGTGTGGTCGATCATCTTGGCAAGTTCTTCTACTTTGTTCATGGTTGGTTAGGGTTTAATATTTAATTATGGTGGAGACGCGCTGAAGCGCGTCTGTACGATAGGAAAATTTAAGAAAGATTTTTCAGGCGGGTGAGGCCGGTGATCCAGGCGGCGCTGTGCGGTATCCAGTCTTCGTCGGTGAAGGAAAAGGGGCCGTCGTTGGCTTGCGTTGGGGCCACGTCGTACTTAAACTGCTCGCCGGTGGTGAATCCGTTGCATACCACGCCGCGCGTCTGAAACCACGTACCGGCCCAGCGGTTGCCCACCCCGCAGATCATACTGGCGGGCAGCGCTACGTCGTCGGGCAGGTCGGTGCTGTACACCACGCAGCCCTTGGCCACGTTTTCTTTCGTGATCCCCGCGTTCAGTCCGGCCACCCACTGCAGGTTGCCGTAGGCAATGCGGCGCAGCTGGGGTTTGTTAAATAGCTGATCGAGCTCCAGCGCCAGGGCGGCAGTGAAGCCGTAGATGGTATTGGTACCGTGGAAGCTGCCGCAGAACCACACCGGCCCCTCGTTGGCAAAGATACCCTGCGGCACCAGGTAGAAAGGATTCTTCTCGCAGGCGGGAATCAGGTAGCCATCGGTGAAATCTAGGAGCGTGCTCTTCCAGCGCGGCGCATCGGCGTGGTCGGGCCAGCGGCGCAGCATCTCCAGCAGGGGCATTAGGTAGTTAGGATAGATGCCACCCATGTCGGTGCCGAACTGGCTGCCCTGGGGAGTGGAGATGATGCCGTGCGTCCACGAGGGTTCGGCATGCGGCAGGCTGTCGTACTCCCGAAAGTGACCGTAGTAGCCCGCGTAGGGTTGTTCGGCGGTGATCTGCCGGTCCATCAGCTGCTGCGTCAGCGCAATCGCCTGCTCCTTGGCTTCGGTACGGCCGTGCTGCACCATCTCCAGGGCCGCTTGCGTCATCACCAGCAGGTCGCGCGTGGGCCACTCGTCGTTTGGAATGGTCGTATCTTCCGACAGGCCCCGCTGGTGGCGGCTGTAGCCGTAGTCGCCCATCGGCTGCGCCTGGTTCATCACCCAATCGTAAGCAAGCTGGGCGGCTGTCTGGTACTGTTTCTTTTTTTCCTTATAGGTATCGGGCAGTGCCTCGTGGCTGCGCAGCAGGGCAACGACTGCCTTGGCCGCGTCGTGCGGCAGAATGTCTTTCTCGTGCCCCAGCAGGTCGTGCGACATGGCCCCTTTGGGGTGTCTCAATTCCTCAGCCTTGGCCTGGGTCATCACCAGATAGTCGCAGCCCACGGTGAGTTGCTCGTGCAGCCGACCAATGAACTTGGGGTCGAGTTGGTCGCGGCACTGCTCCTGTAGTTCGGTCAGGGCGATGATCATCGCGCTCTGCGCCGGACTTTCGGCCCACAGGGTGCCCGCATCCTGCCAGCCCGCCCCCACTTTGGTAAAGTGCTTCCGGCGCTCCAAAATGTCTACCGACGCCAGGTGAACGGTTTCGTTCCACAGGATATCCTGGCCTACCCGCAGTCCGGTATCCTGCATCAGCACCGTGTCATCCTGCTCAATCGCCACGTTCCAGGTACCCTCCTCCGGTTCAGCAAACTCGGCGACCCACCAGTGACTCTGCCAAATCTCACCCCAGTAGGTACAGGGCTGACGCTGAGTTCGTTTCGGATTGTTAGCGTCGGTGAGCACGCAGGCCGTTTGGTTAGATAGAGAATCTTTTTTGGGCAATCGCACCAGCACCCGCATCGGGTGATCCGGGTGGTAGCCTACCTGAGAGAATAGCAAGCCCGACAAGCCTTCTGGCTTCTGGGGAGAAGGGCGCGCCGGGGTGGGTGCCGCCTGCGTTGCCGCCGCCGACGTTGAAGCTCCCGCCAGGGCGACCACCCCCAGTGCTCCGGTTCTAATAAAATTACGTCTATCGGATGAATGGTTGCTCGTCATAGGTTAAAGGTGGTAGGTGTTGCCGATGGGGTAGCGCGTGGTGTCGCAGTGAAGCTCACTGTAGATGACTAGTTGAGGATTGCTGGTGGTAAATCTAATGGAAATTCGGAGCATCGGGTGCTGAACGGGTAGTTTTAGTAAGGCCGCGCTTTTGGGATCGGCCAGCGTGGCCCGCAGCTCCTGCTGCGACCCGGTAATCTCAATGAGGTAACGCTGACTCAGCGTTTTAAAGAACGAGCCGTCAACTAAGTCTTCACCCGCAAAATCAGGTAGTGCCGAAGCCGCAAACCAGTTGTTCTCCCGCATCACGGGGTCATCGTCCACACTGCGGAGTCGCTCGAAGTGAAAGCAGTTGCCCGCCCGTTCGGCATCGCTCAGGGAGAAGGCAATGAGCGAGCTCCAGGGCTGCCGGGAAGGCGCCTGCAGCATGGTGGTGCCTACGCGTTGCCCCACCGCCTCCGAAAAGCCCTGCACGTTAAGCAACCCTAGCGACTGTCGTCGTTCTTTCACCTGGCTTCCTTTACCGTGGATACGCTCGATAAATCCCTCCTCACGAAGTTGCCCCAGCGCCTTACGCGCGGTAGTGCGGGTGATGCTGTGCTGTTCGCACAGTTCGTTTTCGGAAGGCAACAGGTCGCCCGGCACAAACTCTCCCCGTTGGATATTTTCCTTTAAAGCGTAGTAGATAAGCTGGTACTTTAGCACGTGGGTAAGGTAATAATGAAACAAATATAGCAGAAACTACTTGTACGTACAAGTTGGATTTTATACTATTGTCATAATAACAGCCAAATTGTTTAAACAAGCGCAAACGATCAATCTTCTTAGCTACTAGAATTATCATACGGCAAATTGCCCATTGTAATCACGGCTACCTATTAATTTTATCTATTCCACTTAACCTTCCCTATTATGACAACTTCTGTACAAGTCTTACCATGCTGGGGGATGGTTCTGTTGCTGACCTGCTGGTCGTTTAGTGCAACGGGACAATCCCTGGCGACCGCTCCCCCCTCCGATTTAACTACTTCTCTACCGTCACAAGCAGCTCCTCAACGTAGTACAACTCACTCGCTAGAACTCACCATCAGTGGAAGTGTTACCGATGGTGAAGACAGTGAACCACTTCCGGGTGTCAACGTGCTGGCCAAGGGTACCACCACGGGTACGGTAACCGACATTAACGGACAGTATCGCCTTACCGTGGCCGACGACGTAACCACCCTGGTGTTCTCATCCATTGGCTACCTGTCGGAAGAGATTGCCATTAACGGCCGTACTTCAATTGACATTGTTCTAATGCCCGACGTTGCCTCGCTCGACGAAGTAGTGGTGGTGGGCTACGGCACCAAGGCCAAGCGCGATCTGACCACTGCTATCTCGAGCATCGAGGCTGAGGAGATCACCCAAACCGTCTCACTGTCGCCCGAACTGGCCATGCAGGGCCGCATGACGGGCGTGCAGGTGTCGGGCAACAACGGTAATCCCTTCAACCGCCCCACCATCCGCATCCGCGGACAGAACACCTGGCGGGCGGCCGATCCGCTCTACGTGATCGACGGAGTGCCCATTCGCGAACCCACTTCCGGTACGGCCAGTCTCGACAACGCCCGCATCGACGACGTGCGCGGTCCGCTTAATATTATGACGTTGATTGATCCGAACGACATCGCCTCTATTTCGGTGCTTAAGGATGCCGCCGCCGCTGCTATCTACGGTGTAGCGGCGGGTAACGGGGTAATACTGATTACTACCAAATCCGGAAAGCGCAACGAGGGAGTGCAGGTCGGACTGTCGGCCCGGGCCGGTATCCGTCGCCAGAACCGGCGCTACGACGTAATGAACTCCGCGCAGTTTGCCGAGTACCAACGCCGCGTGTATCAGTCAGACCCGGAGGTGAACCTGCCGCCCCTGCACGCCCCCTTAATCTTTCCTGACAGTGCGGGCTACCTGGGCGACGGCCCGACCTACGACTGGCAGGATGCCGTGACCAACAACGAGGCGTTCTTTCAGGATTACTCGGCCATCGTGTCGGGCGGCTCGGAAGACGCCGACTATAAGGTTGCCTTCAACTACGCCTCCAACGACGGGGTGGCCATTGGTAATACGCTAGATCGCATTAGCGGCTCGGTGAACGTAAATTTTGACATTACCGACTGGCTTCGGGCCGGGGTGAACGGACGAATCGCTACCGTGGATGGGGTAGACGTACAGTTTAACCGGGACAATCAACTGCTGCCGTCGGCTACCACCAATCCCTGGCAACCGATCTTCGGCGGTGGCCCAGCGGGCTACGCTCAGGCGATTGTAGGGATCAATCCCGGCGGCCGCTGGGATGATACGCCTCTGTGGGGAGAGGGCACTAATCCTAACCCATTAGCGCTCGTCGACTACAACCAAACTCGTTACCAGTCGGTGCGGGGGTTAGGAAACGCCTACCTTGCCGTAGAACCCCTGGAAGGACTTACCCTCACGGGGCGGTTTTACCTGGATCGCTCTGCCAACAACCGCTATCTGTGGGAGGATGCCGACGCCGAAGTGTTCAGCACTGTGGGAGAAGACCCTCGCAACCTGGGCAACGGCTTTTCGCAGGGCCGCTACAACGTGCGCCAGGCCACCGCGCTCAACACCATGCGCGAGTTGTCGCTCAATTACCAGAAATCCTTTGGCGAACACAGCGTCGACGTGCTGGTGAACGTGCTGGCCCAGGAATGGGAAGGTGAGTACCAGGCCATTGACACGGAGCAAACCTCCAGCTCGGATCCGGACCTGCGCTTCTTCCCGTCTACCAACGATGAGTTCACCACCGTCGAGTCGGAGCCTATCGTTCGGGAAGCCCTGGTGGGTCAGTTTGTTCGCGTGGGCTACGACTACAACAACACCTACTACGTGAACGCCACCGTGCGGCGCGATGGGAGCACCCGCTTTGCCCCCGAAAACCGCTTCGGCATCTTCCCCGCCTTCTCGGTGGCCTACCGCATCACCAACGAACCCTTTATGCAGGGGGTTACTAGCTGGCTGAATGACCTAAAGTTTCGCGGCGGCTGGGGACAGCTAGGCAATTACGATGTGGCCCAACTTGCCTACCTATCACCAGTAGAAGAAAAACCGACCTACAGCTTCGGGCCCTCGAACGGCCAGGGAGTAAGCAACGTAAACACCGGGGCGGCCGTGTTCACCATTCCCAATCCCGATTTGCAGTGGGAGCGCACCACCACCACCAACGTGGGCTTTGATGCTTACCTGTTCGGCAACAACCTGGGAGTGTCGTTCGACTACTACCACAAGCGTACCTCCGACATTTTGCAAACAATACCGCTGCCCGCCTCGGTGGGCGTGTCGGTGCAACCCAGTGGCAACATCGGGGAGGTGGTGAACCGCGGCATTGAGCTGGCGGCCAACTACCGCTTCACCGTGGGGCCGGTGGGCATCGACGTGGGCGCCAATATCACCACCGTGCACAACGAAGTGACTAGACTACAGGACGGTATTCCGATATATACCGATGAGCTAACTCTGGAAGAAGGACAACCCATCAATTTTATCCGGGGTCAGCAGTTGGGTGGTATCTTTGCCAGTGAGCAGGAGGTGGAAGACTTTATTGCCAACACCCGCGACGAAAGCTACCGCGAGTCTGAAGTGGCCCCGGGTGATCTGTACTTCGTGGACGTGGCCGGGCCGCCTACCGAAGAGGGTGCGTTTGTCACCAACGAGCCCGATGGTATCATTAATAACTTCGACAACACCTACCTGGGCCGAACGCTGCCGGGCTACTTTTACGGCTTTAACCTGGGAGCCAACCTAAAGGGGTTTAGCCTGAGTATGCAGTTTACCGGAGTGGGCGACGTAGACCGCTACAACAACGAGCGCGCCACCCTTATTGAGAACGGCTCTTACGGCGGAAACCGCTTTGTAGAGGTGCTCAACGCCTGGACCCCCGAGAACCCCAACACCATGGTTCCACGGATCATTGCCAATGATCCGGCCAACAGCGATCGCCGCTCTTCACGCTTCGTCGAGAACGGGGCTTACCTACGGCTCAACTACGCCGAGTTGGGCTACACCCTGCCCAACCCCGACCGGATTGGTCTGAGTAGGGCGCGGATATTTATTGGGGGGTCTAACTTGTTCACCGCCACTCAGTTTACCGGATTAGACCCGGAGAGTAGTGAAGACGTAACCCCCATCACCCTATTTACAGGTATCAACATTGCTTTTTAACGTATCCTATTCTATTTAGCTATGAAACTATCCTATAAATTTCCCCTGCTCATCGGCCTGTTACTTATTGCCGGGTCGTGTGATGACACACTCAACGAGGTAGAACCTACCCGTGAGTTTGAAGAAGCCTACTTCGACAGCGAAGGACGCATACAGCAAGCTGTGGGAGCCGTGTACGGCAAAGTAGTAGAAATCTACGGCGGCAGCTTCGGCGGTGGCTCCACCAAGCACGTAAGCTGGCTGCTGCCCGCCGATGATCTGACGGCCGAGAATGCGGGCGTGGCCTACGATGCCTTTGAAACCCTGAACCCTTCCGATGGCCGCGTGGCCGGGGTGTGGAACGTGCTCTACGAGATCATCGCCCGGTCTAACTTCGTGCTCGAGCAACTGGAAAACCCTAACGTACAGGCGGTTTACGCTGACCCGGACCTGTTGGATACCAACCGGGGGGAAGTGCTCTTCTTACGCTCGTGGGCCAATATGTGGTTGTGGGACTGGTGGCGCAAAGCCCCGCTGATCACCGAGCGGATCAATAGCTTGGACGACGCCATTAAGCCTCCCTCTAGTGGGTATGAGTTGCTCAACCAAGCGATCACCGATTTGGAAGCAGCGGCGGCTGGTTTGCCGGAGACTTGGCCTACCGACCAACTTGGTCGCATTACGCAGGATGCGGCCTACGGAATGCTGGCAAAGGCCTATATGCTGCGCGGCAGTTACGATAACAATAATACCGAAGACTACCAGCGCGCCATTGCCGCCTTTGAGAACATCACTACTCGGGAGTTAGCCCCCAGTTTCGGGCAAAACTTTGATATCAATTTTGAGAATAATGTGGAGTCACTTTTCGAGTACCAGGCCAGTGAGAACACCTCAAACGAGAACCCTTTCTTGTCTAATGATTTCGGCGGCGGCGTAGGGCAAATGTCGGCTTACTACAATTACAGCACCCGCCACTGGTCATCCGGTTCGGCAGGGGCTCGGGTGAGTCCGACCACCAAGCTGATCGCGGCCTTTGAGGAGGGTGACCCCCGACAGGCAGAAACTTTCTTAGCCAACCCTGACCCCGACAGTGTGCTCACTAACTATTTCAACGGCCAGGCTCCGGCCAACGATTTCTGGTTCGTGAAGTACGTGCTGCCCAACCGCAACTTTATTACCGGTTTTGGGGCTACCTCTACCAACAACCCCCGTATCCTGCGTTATGCCGATGTGAAGCTGCTGGCCGCCGAAGCTTATTCTCTTACGGGTGATCCCGCCGCCGCCCTGGAGCAGGTGAACGATATTCGCACCCGGGCTCGTTTCTCTACGCCCGATGGCACCGAAGCGCTCGTGCCCGCTAACCTGAACGCCGTTACGCTAGAAGACATTTTTACCGAACGCTTCCGCGAACTCGCTGGGGAGATGGGCATCCGCTGGACGGACCTGCGGCGCTGGCACGCGGCCGGGCACCTGGACTTGGCCAATTGGAATTCTGACGCGGATGATTTTAGCTACCCGCACGATCCGGCCAGCTTTGGCTTTGAGGTGCCCAAGCACCTGCTCTACCCCATTCCGCAAAGCGAACTGGAAACTAACCAGGTGATCAACCAGTCGGGTAATAATCCGGGCTACTAGAACGAACTGATCAGAACAAAAAAGCAGCAATGATTCTAACTCATTGCTGCTTTTTTGTTACGCGAACCAAGCCTGGTATAAAAAAGCAAGTATACTCGTTATATGTTAAGAAGAGGGTTAGCACTCTCTTCTTAACATTCGCTATCGTTGTTTAAAAATTATCAAAATTACTTCTATCAAATATCAGATTTTTATGCGCACTAGCTTGGGTTTCACTGCTATTCTCATTGTTTTCTGGACCAACACCACGCTCGGACAAAGTAGATCATTCCCCCACTTTGACCTTGAAACTATTCCTTTCAGCCGATCTGGCTCCTTCTATACAATTACCAAAACTCACGGCAACGAGCATGGTGAACTCAGTATAAAAACAGCTTTGCGAGGAGCCATTACCTACCGATGGGATGGAAGCCCATCCTGGGCGCATGACTTCTTTGGTATACAACTCTTTGAAGACGGAACGCAGGTACACTATACCACCGAAGTGACACCTTGGGAGCTTATTCTCGTTCCTGAGTCGGGAAGCGGAGAAGTGAAAATTACGTTTTCTGGCACAACGCGTCTATTATTTCAAAACAAAGGAGTAGAACTCCACCTAACTTGCCGTCGCCCCCCGAAAGGGGCCTGGGATAACCAGGAACATGAGCTGGGCTTTCACCTCAGGCACGCGCAGGCTATGGCCCAGTTTAAAACGTACGACGGGAGCCAGCCGCTCCTTACCGATGACAATCACGTAGTGATATCGCCGGGAAGTAATTTGGCCCTGTGGCTACCTGAGTACGAAAAAGCCTGGGAAGACGACCTTCCCAACTACGAAGAAAGTAGGCGTGATCTTAAACAAGAAGTGAATGGTTGGATGGCCAAAATGCTTCCGGTACCCTCAGAATACGAGAATAGTGCTAAAGTGGCCTGGTACCTTATGTGGGACCTTACCGTTCCTGCCCAAGGTAACTACTCCCGGCCCGGTATTCTGATGAGTAAAAGGACCATGAACCAAATCTGGGCTTGGGACAACTGCATAAACTCCCTGCCCATCGCCAGCGCTGACCCTCAGCTTGCCTGGGACCAACTGCTAATTTTTTTTGATAAGCAGACAGCTACCGGAATGATTCCAGACCCAATTAACGACTATCAAAATCAGTATGCTTACACGAAGCCTCCCCTCTATGGCTGGGCTGCCCTAAAAATGATTGAGATGAACGGGGAAAAGGCTTCCCTTCCTTATGTGAAAGAGCTGTACGGACCACTGGTGAAGTACACCGAGTGGTGGTTTAAGTTTAGAGATACGGATAACAACGGCCTGTGCGAATACTATGACGGGGTGGACGGTGGATGGGATAATGCCACCGTATATGACCAGGGAATGCCCGCCGAAGGGCCCGACCTAGCTGCGCACCTCGCCCTGCAAATGGAAGGCCTTTCCAAAATGGCTGAGATGCTGGGTAAGAAAAAGGAAGCGAACGCTTGGAAGAAGCGCAGCCAGGATCACATTGCCCTTATGCTAGCACGGTGCAAAACTTCGAACAACACGCTACTAACCCCCTTGAGAGGGCAGCCAATCAATAAAGTGCCTCAGAAGGACTGTCTAATAAACTATATTCCTCTAGAGTTGGGAGACAGACTACCCGATGATGTGCGTACTGCCATGCTGCCCGCGGTTAGCCCAGGCGGTAAGTTCATGACCGACTGGGGATTGGCTACCCAAAACCCTACGAGCCCTAAATATGAACCTGACGGCTACTGGAGAGGCCCGATCTGGTCGCCGAGCACGCTACTGATTTTTGATGGGTTGGTAAAGGCTGGCGAAAAAGAGCTAGCGAGAGAAATAGCTGAACGCTTTATAAGGCTGTGCGCCCAGGACAATGGTTTTTATGAGAACTACAATGCCGTGACCGGGGAAGGCCTACGGGACAAAGGGTACTCGTGGACGGCCGCCGGTTTCTTAGTGATGGCTAATTGGCTGCATAACCATCAAACTAAAGATTAATCTAATACAGTTTACTCTGACAAGTTCTTAAGGTTCGTTGAGGTAGGGCCACGGAGGCCGGGCCACGGAGGCCGGGCCACGGAGGCACGAACTTTTGGGTAAATAACTATCGGTATGAACAACTAGGGCACATGCAGTTTCAACTCAGACTAGGGCGTGTTGACATATAAATTTGAACAGCGCTTTTGGCATGCTTTACGGCTATTCTGCGTTACTTTCGGCGCCCGATGCTCTGCATCGCGCTTCTCAAGTGCCTTGCCT
>JBASAY010000019.1:0-3102 GCA_049650865.1 Tunicatimonas sp. | reverse complement strand
CCAACTGCTCCAGGGCGTCTTTCACCAGTTGCTGGCAGAAGTCTTCTTTAGAGATATCACCGGGTAGCGCTGCCGCTTTTCGGCCTTCGGCCTCGATGAGTTTGATCACCTCCTGGGCATCTTTCTCCTCGCTTGATAGGTAATTGATTGCCACGTCGGCTCCCTCGCGGGCGAAAGCGATCGCTACGGCCCGTCCGATGCCCGAGTCACCGCCGGTAATCAGCGCCTTGCGGCCCTTAAGTCGGCCGAAGCCTTGGTAACTCTCCTCACCGTGGTCGGGTTTGGGGTCCATTTCGTGAATCGAGCCCGGCACCGGTTGCGGCTGCTTGGGGAAAGGAGGACGCGGGTACTGATCCAGCGGGTTGCGCTTTTCGTACTGGTTTTTTACAGGATTGCTCATGATAAAAATTGATTGAAAGGGTGGTTAAAAAGTTAGATTCGGCCGATGGGTGGACCAACCGAATGCTTCTACTACAATTGATTTCGCAAGCAATTGTTAACTGAATTTAGGCAGATTCTGATTTCACAGCGCATCTTATCCTGCACTACCGCAGTTCCTTTCCCTCTCCCCTAGTATCAGAAGCCCTGCCCCGAACACAAGCCCTCGTTCAGGGGTTAGCAATGCTTATCTCCGCTACCGCCATGAACCAAGAAACCAAGTACACCCTCATCGGCATTCTGCTGGCCCTCTTCTTGGGCGCGCTCGACCAAACCATTGTGGCCACCGCGCTGCCCCGCATCGTGGAAGACCTCAACGGGCTGAGCCGCTACGCCTGGGTGGCCACTTCTTACTTGGTGGCCTCCACCGCCCTGGTGCCTATCTACGGCAAACTGGCCGATATGTATAGCCGCAAAACCATCGAACTGGTGGCGGTAGGCTTTTTTCTGACCGGCTCCTTCCTCTGCGGTCTGGCCGGTGAGTTTGGGGCGTTGCCCCTGCTGGGCGACGGTATGAGCCAGTTGATCATCTTCCGGGCGGTGCAGGGCATCGGCGGGGCGGGCCTGTTCGCGATGGCCTTTATCATCATTGCCGACCTGTTTCCTCCGGCCGAGCGGGGCAAGTACCAGGGGTTTGTGGGAGCGGTGTTCGGCATTGCCAGCGTGCTGGGTCCGTGGGTGGGCGGACTGCTTACCGACCACGGGGGCGGACTGGTGCCGGGCGTGGCCGGTTGGCGCTGGGTGTTCTACGTGAACCTGCCCTTCGGAGTGCTGGCACTGTGGTTCATCATCCGCCGCATGCCGCCGCTGCTGCCGAAGGGCGAAAAACAACCGCTCAACTACGGGTCGGCCCTGCTACTCATCGGCGGACTGGTGCCGCTGGTGCTGGCCCTGCAAATGGACAAAACCGCTTACCCCTGGAGTTCGTGGGTCACCCTGTCGCTGGCGGCGCTGGGAGTGGTCTGCCTCGTATTGTTTTCCTACCGCTCGCTGCACGCCACCAACCCGATTCTGGACTTTGGGTTGTTCAAGAACAAGGTATTTCGGTTTGCCAATGTGGCGCTGTTCTTTTTGGGGGCGGCGTTCTTTAGCATCATCATCTTCTTGCCCCTGTACATGGTGAACGTGGTGGGCGTGTCGGCCACGCGGGCCGGGGTGGCCCTGATTCCGCTGTCGATGGGGTTGGTGACCGGCTCGGTGGTGTCGGGGCAACTGGTGTCGCGCTTCGGATACTACCGCCGCTGGATGCTGGGCGGACTGGCGCTGCTATCGGTCGGCGTGGTGCTGCTGTATTTAATGACGCCCGACGTTTCGTACTGGACGGTGGTGGCCTACATGCTGGTGTGCGGACTGGGAATCGGCCCCTCGCTGCCGCTCTACACCCTGGCCATCCAGAACGCGGTGGACGGGCGCCAGATTGGGCAAGCCACCAGCGCCAGTCAGTTCTTCCGGCAGATTGGCGGAGCCCTGGGCGCGGCGCTGATGGGCTCCCTGCTGGCTTCTTCGCTGGCTCAATCATTTAGTGAGGATATGCCTCCGGCGCTGTCAAGCACCTTTCAGCAAGCTCCGGGTAGCGAAATGCGTTCGGGCGGGGGCAGCCAGGCCGACGCGCGTATCGAGCAGGCCTACGATGGACTTTACGCGCGTATCACGCAGGCTGAGCCGGGCACTCCCCTACCCAACGATTTGCTCAACAGTCCGCTGCTCGATGCCGCTACCCGCCAGCAGTTACAAGGGGGCGTCACCGCCGCGCAATTGCCTACCCTGAAAGAGCAGTTGCAGCAACAGGCGCAGCAGACGGTGGCGCAGGTGCGAACGGCGCTCAAGCAGGCCTTTAATACCGCCATTACCCGGATCTACTTTTTCACCCTGTTTATTGTGGCGGCGGGCTTTCTGTTTACCTGGTTTATTCCCGAAATTCCGCTCAAGAAGAGCAACGAAGCCCCCGAACCGGCGGTGGTTTCGTAATTTTTTTCTTCACCGCCAACAAAGGCCAATTTGGTGGGTTTATCCAGTCAGTCGGTGCTTGCTTCATCCTTTTGCAAGTTGCTTCAATTTTTTTAGTAGCTCGACTGATCCATTCATTCTATCAGATCAACTTTAACCCACTAAAACCATTTTTTATGAAGTACCTACAACCACTTTTCGTTTTGTTTTTGCTGACCGTTAGCCTGAGCGTCCAGGCGCAGGATACCGTGGTGACGGCCAGCGTGCAGGGCTACGTATTCAAGCCCGCCCACGTGGAGCCCACCGACGTGCGGGTGCAGCAACTCACCGTGCCGCAGGGATTCACTATTCAGAAATTTGCCGAAGGACTGGGCAAGCCCCGGATGCTGGTGGTGCACGACGATAGCACGGTGTACGTAACCCGCCGCGCGGGCGACGTGCTGATGCTGCGCGATACCAACGGCGACGGCCAGGCCGACGTGACCAAAACGGTGTGGAAGAAGGATCAGGTGCACGGCATCGCCCTGAAGGATAACCAAATGTATCTGGTGACCGTCAACGAGGTATTTCGGGCCGACATCAAGCCCGATGGCACCATCAAGGAACCCAAGCAGATCATGAAGGACCTGCCCGACGGCGGGCAGCACCCCAACCGCACCATTGAGTTCGGTCCCGACGGCAAGCTCTACGTATCGGTAGGCAGCACCTGCAACGCCT
>JBASAY010000018.1:0-4804 GCA_049650865.1 Tunicatimonas sp. | reverse complement strand
CCAATTGCTCGATTTTATCGTATTTAGTGGAAGCTATGGCTAAAAACTCTTCTTTGGTCATCACTGTGGCTTTTTAGTTACTTTTACCCAAGTTAATCGCTTATCGCGACAATCTGAAATACACCCTACTACTTCGGGCAGTAGCTTGATGTAAGCTAAGCATTTCACCGCTCCAGTACCCACTCCCGCAGATCAGACAGCACCTTTTGCCGGTCGGCGGGTAGTTCGTTCATGGTTTCGTGAAATAAGCCTTCGTACAGATTCAACGTTTTGTCATCTACCGTTAGTTGCTCAAAGAACTTCTTCGAGCCCTCGGGTGAGGTAATCCGGTCGGCGGTGCCGTGAAACAGGTAGACCGGAATAGTCAACCGGTGGGCCTCGGCGTAGAAGCGCTGGTTCAACCGGAACAAAGTGTGGCCTAGCAGCACCGCGGCTTTGCCGTGCACCAGCGGGTCGGCCCGATACGCGGCCACGGCTTCAGCATCATGCGATAAGTCGGTCTGGCGAAGCATGGTGTCGAGAATGGCTCCGGGAGCTAATCGAGACAGCAGCTGAGCCACGGGCCTGAGCACCTGGTTGATTCCACCCCGCGGCAGCTCAATGGCGGCCGAGCTCAGCACCAATCCCCGCAGGTGGTCCTGGCTTTTTGACCGCAGTGCAAAGTCCAGTGCGATTACCCCGCCGAGCGAATGGCCCAGTAGAAACACCGGTCGTTCGTCGTTTTCCGAACGAGCTATTTGAATGAGATCGCCCAGGTCGTCGGCAAACCGCTCGAAGTGCGTCAGGTAGCCCTGTCGGCCCGGGGAGCGACCGTGGCCGCGGGCATCCAGGGCGTAGAAGGCGGTTCCGGTGTTGTCAAAGGCGTCGAGCAAATGCTGATAGCGCCCGGAGTGTTCCCCCATGCCGTGTTGGAAAACCACCACCCGCTCAACGGTTCCTTCGGGCAGCCACTTTTG
This sequence comes from Tunicatimonas sp., assembly GCA_049650865.1. Taxonomy (GTDB): domain Bacteria; phylum Bacteroidota; class Bacteroidia; order Cytophagales; family Cyclobacteriaceae; genus Tunicatimonas. Next base: position 3,848 of record JBASAY010000018.1, on the reverse strand, counting down.
CCAAAACAGCTCCAGCGAATCGGTGGTGGTGACCAGGATTTGGGTACGGTGTTGGTAAGCCATGGTTTTTTACTAAGCGTATAACGCTTGCCACTCGGGCAACCCTGGCGTTTGGGCAGGGTAGGCTCCGCGCCCGAGCAGTGATTTAATAACCTCAAGTCAGCGTCTACCTGAAGCTAGCTTAAAATCAGGCTGTCGTAGCGTTCAACCTTCGCGCCGAGCGCCTGTAAACGCTTATCGATATTCTGATAGCCGCGGTCGATCTGCTCAATGTTATAGATCACGCTTTCGCCCTCGGCCGATAGCGCGGCGATAAGCAGCGATACCCCGGCTCGAATGTCGGGCGAAGTCATCGACACGCCGCGCAGCGACTGTACCCGGTCCAGGCCAATAACGGTGGCGCGGTGCGGGTCGCACAGAATGATCTGCGCCCCCATGTCGATGAGTTTGTCCACGAAGAACAGGCGGCTCTCGAACATCTTCTGGTGAATAAGCACCGTGCCCATGGCCTGGGTGGCCACCACCAGCAGGATGCTGAGCAGATCGGGCGTAAGGCCGGGCCAGATGGCATCGGCGATGGTCATGATGGAGCCATCGATGAACGTCTCGATCTCGTAGTGCTCGTTGTCGTACACGTGGATGTCGTCGCCGTTGATATCGAAGTTGATCCCTAACTTACGGAAGGTGTCAGGAATGATGCCCAGCTGGTGCACTCCCGCGCCCTTGATGGTGATGTCGGAAGCTGTCATGGCCGCCAGACCGATAAAACTGCCTACCTCGATCATATCGGGCAGCATGGTGTGCTCAGTGCCGCCCAGGGAATCTACGCCCTCGATGTGCAGCAGGTTAGAGCCTACGCCGGTGATCTTGGCGCCCATGCGGTTGAGCATCTCGCAGAGCTGCTGCAGATAGGGTTCGCAGGCGGCGTTGTAGATGGTGGTTTTGCCCTTGGCCATCGAGGCGGCCATCACCACGTTGGCGGTTCCCGTCACGCTGGCCTCTTCCAGCAGCATGTAGGTGCCCTGTAGGTTAGAAGCGTCGATGCTGTAGTAGCCGTCGTCGGGATTGTAGTTGAACTTGGCGCCCAGCTTCTGGAAGCCAATGAAGTGGGTATCCAGTCGGCGTCGCCCAATTTTATCTCCGCCCGGCTTCGGAATTTTTCCTTTGCCGAAGCGGGCCAGCAGCGGGCCCAGCGTCATGATCGAACCGCGCAGCGAGGCCGCCTGCTTTTTGTACTCAGCCGTTTCCAGGTACGATACGTCAATGTCCTTCGCCGTAAAGCGATACGACTCTTCACCAAGCCTCTCAACCTCCACGCCGAGCGACCCCAGCAGCTCGATGAGCTTGTTCACGTCCCGGATGTTGGGCACCTTATGGATGGTCATCGGCTCGGCGGTGAGCAGCACGGCGCACAGAATCTGCAACGATTCGTTTTTAGCGCCCTGGGGCACGATTTCACCCTGGAGTGGGCTTCCGCCCTCGATCTTGAAGAATGCCATTAGTTGTTTTTCTTGCGGCGGTTATTGCGACGGCCCTTGTTGCTCTTGCCCGAGTTATTGTTATTATTACTATTGGTGCGCCCCTTGCTGCTGGGAGCAATGGCGCTATCGAACAGGTTTTTGGCCTTCACCTCGTTCACATCAATCACCAACTTGCCCTTCGACATTGAATTTAGGTGATCTACGATGGTGGTGTCGTCTACGTTATCGCGGTTCCAGGTGGTGTAGAAGGTCTTCATCAGCTTCCCCAGGTAGATAATGGCTCCGCGCTGTTCGTCCTCGTCCTCAATCTCGCTGGCCAAGGCAATGAGCTTCTCTACGTTCTGCCCGTAGTGCTTGTAGCGCGCCGACGTTTTGTTGTACGACATACGCTCCGGCTTCTTGGTCAGGATATCCTCGGCCGGAGCAGGGAAGGGAGCGTCCACGTCGAGCGTGAAGTTGGTCATGATAAACAGATCGTCCCACGTCTTCTGCGTGGTTTCTTCAGGATCGTTGGTGGTGCTGGGGTTCAGCTGTCGCATCAGGTTCACCAGGGTGTAGGCGTACTTGGTGCGCTTCTCGCGGTCTTCAACCGTGCCGAGGTGGTCGGCCAGCATTTGGATATTGCGTCCGTACTCGCGCAAAGTCAGCGGCGGAAGGACTGAATTGTAGTGGTGCATGGGGGATTTGTAGGGGTGGCTGGGGTTTTGGGTGTTAGGTATTAGGTTTTAGGAGCTATCCAAAACCTAATACCCAATACCCAATCCCCAAATCACTCGTGGATTTTCAATTTGGCAAAGCTAAGTAATAATGTCTTCTCTCCAAAATCGGCAAACTCGACCCGCGCCTTGCGGTTGGCCCCGTTGGCATCGATGCCCTTTACCTGTCCGAACCCGAACTTGGGGTGCTCCACCTTCATGCCCGCTTCTAGCTGACTGGTATCGCTGGGCGCGAAGTCGGCGGCGGCTTTGTAAGTGCTGCGGTTGGTGGGCCGGGCCTGCTGTCGGCTGCGGTCGCGCTTGATGCTTTTGAGCAAGATGCGGGCGTGGTCGGTGTCGCCCACGGGCGAGCGGGTGCCTATCTTCTTGTTCACCATCACGTAGGCTGGATCAATTTCTTCCAGAAACCGACTCGGCTCGCAGTTCTTTAGTCGGCCGAAGCGATAACGCGTGAGCGCATAAGAAAGGGTCAACTTCTTCATGGCGCGGGTGATGGCCACGTAGAACAAGCGACGCTCTTCTTCCAGGTCCTGCCGACTGCCCAGCATCATCTGCGAAGGAAACAGGTCTTCTTCCATCCCCACCACGTAGACGTACGGAAACTCCAGCCCCTTGGCCATGTGGATGGTCATCATGGTTACCTTGTCCTGGTCGTCGTCTTTGTCCTGATCTACCGAAGAGAGCAGCGCCACTTCTTCCAAGAAAGAGGTCAGCGACTTATCCTCGTTTTCCGGATCGTCGACAAACTCCTTGACCGCGTTGAGCAATTCCTGCACGTTTTCGTAGCGGCTTAGTCCCTCAATGGTTTTGTCTTCGTACAACTCGCGCAGCAAACCCGAACCCTTAGCGACAGCCGAGGCGGCCTCGAAGGCGTCTTTGCGTTCGGCTTCCAACTGGAAGGCCTTGATCATGTCCTTAAATTGCAGCAAGGTGTTGGCGGCCCGCGCCGGAAAAAACTTGTCAGCGTTTTCCAGCACCTCCCAGATCGAGATGTCGTGCTCGTAGGCGGTAACCACAATCTTATCCACCGTAGTGGGACCGATACCGCGCTTGGGCAGGTTGACGATGCGGCGGAAGGCCTGCTCGTCGTTTACGTTGAGCGAGTAGCGCAAGTAGGAGATCAGATCCTTGATTTCTTTGCGCTGGTAAAACGACAATCCGCCGATGATTTTGTACTTGATGTTGCGCTTGCGTAGGGCTTCTTCCATCGCGCGCGACTGGCTGTTGGTACGGTACAGAATCACGAAGTCGCCGTAGCGCCGGTGCTGGTTGCTCTTTTCTTCGAAGATCGAGTAGGCCACCAGCCGTCCTTCTTCCTGGTCGGAGGTGGCTTTAAGGAGTTCGATCAGGTTCCCTTCCTCATTGGCCGTCCACACCGACTTCTTAAGTTGCGCCTTGTTGCGGCCGATCACCGAGTTGGCGGCGTTGACGATGCTCTGGGTGGAGCGGTAATTTTGCTCCAGCTTGAACACCTCCAGTTCGGGAAAGTCTTTTTCGAAGTTCAGGATGTTCTGGATATCGGCGCCGCGGAAGGCGTAGATGCTCTGGGCGTCGTCGCCCACCACGCAGATGTTGCCCCGCACGGCGGCCAGTTTTTTGGTGATCAGGTACTGCGACACGTTGGTATCCTGAAACTCATCCACCAGCACGT
>JBASAY010000017.1:0-10302 GCA_049650865.1 Tunicatimonas sp. | reverse complement strand
GTGAAGAACCCTTCGTTGCGGTACTTGGCAAACTCCTGCCGGGCGTAGGCCTCCGCCTCCGGTGAAATATTCGTAAGTCGATCCTCATCCAGCCCCTGTTTCACAATGACCAACTCCGACTGCATTGGTTGCGTCGGATGGGCCTGCTCCCCAGGCACGTCGGAAGCGGGTGCCGGTGTTTCTTGGGTATCGGTGAGGGGTTGACCCGTTTCGCGGTCCAACACAATGAGCGTACCCATCTTGGTAGGCTGCACCACCACTTCGACAGCCCGTCCTCGGTGGGGAATGGTCATCAACGTAGGGGCACAGGCCAGGTCGTAGTCCCACAGGTCATGGTGCACGGCTTGGTAGTGCCACTTTCGGCGGCCGGTAGTGGCGTCTAGGGCGATCACGCAGTTGCCAAACAGGTTTTCGCCGAGGCGGTTCGCCCCGTAGAAGTCGTAGGTAGGCGATCCGGTGGCTACGTAGACCACCCCGCGCGCTTCGTCCAGGCTGAGTCCGCCCCAGTTGTTAGCCCCACCGTAGTTCTCACCGGGCAACCACTGCCAGGTGTCGTAACCGAAGGTGCTTGGTTGCGGCAGGGTCCGGAAGATCCACGCCAGTTCGCCGCGGCGCACGTCGTAGGCCCGGATGTGACCGGGAGAAGCGTTATAGCCTTCGCCCGTGGCCGAACCGATGATCAGCAGATCGCCGTAGACAATTCCGGGAGTCGACAGGGTAATGCTTAACGTCGCCGGATCGGCCCCCAGGTGCTTTCGTAAGTCCAGTCGGCCGCCCTCCCCGAACGCCGCTACCGGCTGGCCGTTTTGGGCGTCTAGCGCGTACAGGTTTACTCCCGCCCCGTAGAAAATCCGCCGGTCTTGGCCATCTTCCCAGTAGGTGACTCCCCGATTCACTCCCGAGGCCTCTTCGGGCGGACGGAACCGCCACCGCTCGATTCCGGTAGCCGCGTCGAGCGCTACCAGGTCTAGTTGCGGAGAGGTAACGTACATTAGATCGTCGATGATAATCGGGTTACACTCGATGGTCGTACGCTCGCCCGCGTCTCCCGTACGGTAGGTCCAGGCGGGTTGTAACTGGTGCACGTTGGTGATATCAATCTGCCGCAGTGCGGAGTACTGTAAAGCACCGGCCGAACCCCGGTAGACCCGCCACTGATCGTAGGGGGGAGTTGCTGTGGTTTCAAGGGTACTTTGGGGCGGGTCGTGACGTGAGCTTAGAGCAAGTGCGCCGGCGGACAGGCAAAGTAGCAGTAGGATATGTTTCATACTAATGATAAGGTAGGGGATTTGTCCGGAAGGAACAACTGGTTGCTACCTGGAAGATGCGCAAGGAGCAAACCCACCGCACGATCTTGACAAAATGTTTGGCATTGTAGCGCGCTGCCCTTACCTTCTGCTCTTAATCCTCCACCCTTAACAACCCACCTATGAAAAGTTTTAAAGCCCTGTACATCGTTATTGCTCTATGCTTCATCAGTCCGGCCATTCAGGCCCAGCAGCAAGACTGGGTAGGTTCTTGGGAGTACCGCGCCCCGCAGGCTGATCCACCCTACCAGGAAGGCACCATTGTGTTTACCAGTGAAAGCGATACGGTGCAGGCATTTATCGAGATCAACGAAAACCGTATTTCGGCGCGGCAGGTAGAAGTCTCGCCAGACAGCGCCTCGTTCAACGTATTCATTCAGGGAGAATCGATCAAAGTATCGCTTACTAAAGACGCCGAAAAAGCTTCCGGCGAAGCTACTTTTTCGGGCCAGACGATTCCAGTTACGGCGGAGCGCGTGATATGAAAAAACTTCCCCTTGGCATCCAGGACTTCGGCAAGCTACGGCGGGGTGATTACCTTTACGTAGACAAAACCGAACTGATCTACCGCTTGCTGAACACCAGCGGGTACCTGTTCTTGTCCCGCCCGCGCCGTTTCGGTAAGTCGCTGTTGGCCTCTACGTTTCGGGAGTTGTTCTTGGGGCACCAGGAGTTGTTCGCCGGATTATGGATTGAAGACAAAATGGACTGGCAGCCCTATCCGGTGATTTACATAGATCTGAATGCTATCGATTACCGTAACCATTCGCTAGAGGAAGAACTAAGTAAAACCATCCTGTCTGCCGCCGAGCAATGCAATATCTCACTAGCATCCACCACCTCAAAAAACCGATTTACCGAGCTTATTAAAGCCCTGTCGCGTGAGGAAAAAGGGTGTGTGGTACTCATCGATGAGTACGACAAACCGATTACTGATTTGCTAGAGGAATCCGAGCAGGCAGCCGAACACGTAAAGACGCTGAAGAACTTCTACGGGGTGCTCAAATCGCAAGATCAGCACCTTCACTTTGTGTTCATCACCGGGGTGTCGAAGTACGGCAAAGTCTCGATCTTCTCTGACCTCAACAATCTGTACGACGTAACGCTTGACCCGGCCTTCGCTACGCTTACCGGCTACACCCCCGAGGAGGTTCAGCACTACTTCAAAGACCATCTGACGGCCCTGCCCAGTGCCATGCGTAAGTCGCCGGAGGACCTAATGGATCGGAGTGTCGTTCAGCACCGACGCGCGTAAGGTAAGTAGTTGTGCCTTGCTATTTGCCAGTTGGTTGATCCCACTGCTCTAACCAGCGGGCCGCCCGGTCGGGCCAAGTGCGTACCGGACTATCCACCCGGCGTAGTCCGTAGCCGTGGCCGCCGGTAGCGTACACGTGCATCTCGGCGGGCACCTCCGCTTGCTTCAGGGCCAGGTAGTAGAACAAACTGTTTTCTACCGAAATGTGATCATCCTGGGCGTGCACCAGAAACGCGGGTGGCGTATCTTCGGTAATGGGTATCTCAGAAGCCAGCTCCGTTCCCGCTGCCGAGGCGGTAAGGTAAGCCGGGTAGATCAGCACCGTAAAATTGGGGCGGCTGCTAAAGGTGTCGGTAGCGTCGATGCGGTCGTAGGTACGCTTGGCGGTGTTGCTCAGCGTAGCGGCCAGGTGGCCTCCGGCCGAAAAGCCCAGTACGCCGATACGGTTGGGATCGACGTTCCACTCGGCCGCGCGGGAGCGCACCAACTTCATGGCCCGCTGGGCATCCTGAAGGGGGCGCTGGTGGCGGGGGATTCCCTCGCGCACCGGCACGCGGTACTTGAGCACCACGGCCGTAATTCCCAAACTATTCAACCATGCGGCCACTTCGGTGCCCTCTAGATCCATAGCCAGAATGTGGTAGCCACCGCCCGGACATACCACCACCACGGCCCCCGTGGCCTGGTCTTCGGGCGCGTGGTACACCGTGATGGTGGGGCGGGTAACGTTGGCCAGGCGGATCAGCGGTTCTCCGGCCACCAGATTGTCGTCGGAGGTGGTGGCGTCGGCTTCTTCGCCGAGGGGTTCAGGCTCGCCCGGAGCACCGTTAGGCCACAACGGCAGCGGACCGGTAATCTGGGTAACGGGGTCGGGAGTTGAGGTGGACTGAGGGGTAGGCTGGGAGGAGCACGCTATTTGAACCATGAAGCTAAGGCTTAGGAAGAACAGCAGGCGAACATTCATAAAGTAACAGATGTAGTGAACGTAAATCCTAAAGATGCAGGTTTACGTGAGAAAAGGAAAGCAACCACCTTACACCCACTTCACCAAACCAAGCTCTTGCCGGTGGGTCAGTCCCTGGCGCTGGGCAAACACCCGGAAGCCGTAGTCGTACACTCCCGAGAAGGGGATTTTTTCGTCGCAGACGTACTTCACGCGGGTGCCCCGCGCCTCACCGGACTCGCCCGATAGTGCCTTCTTCTTGAGCCGTTTCTTCTCAAACTCCTTTACCAGAACAATATCGTGTTTGCCCTCGTGCTGCTTGGCGATGAGCAGTTCAACGCCCACATCTTCCGGACGTAGGTCCTGGATATCGAGCACCAGTTCGGCCTTAAACGGCTCGCCCAGCGGCAGCGGGTCATTATCGAAGTTGAATACTTCCTTCCGAACCACCTTGATCTGATCCCATGCCTGCCGCACCTCCTCCTTCCACCGGGCCACGGCCTTCGCTTCCGCATAGTCATTCTCCCGCACAGCATCGTGGCTAGCGTGCAGCTTGCGGTAGAATTTATCGTGGTAGTCGTCCATCATGCGCTTCATCGTGAAGCGCGGGGCAATACTGGCGATGGTATTCTTCATACGGGCCACCCACTGCGGCGAGATGCCCGCTTCGTTGCGGTTGTAGTACTCCGGAATAATCTCATTTTCCAGCACCGAGTAGATAGTGGCGGCGTCCAGCTCGTTCTGGGTCTCCTGACTGTCGTAGGCCCGCTCTTCGGGCAGGGCCCACCCGGCGTTGGCTTGGTAGCCCTCGGCCCACCAGCCGTCGAGCACGCTGAAGTTAAGTCCGCCGTTCAGGGTTACTTTCATGCCGCTGGTACCCGAAGCTTCCAGCGGACGCGTGGGCGTGTTGAGCCACACGTCAACGCCCCGCACTAGGTTGCTGGCCAGATTCATGTCGTAGTCTTCCAGGAAGATCACTTTGCCGATAAACTCGGGGCGGCTCGACACTTCCATGATGTGCTTGATGAGCGCCTGCCCCCCCTGGTCGGCGGGGTGTGCCTTGCCGGCGAACAAAAATACGACCGGGTGATCAGGATCGTTGACCACCCGCTCTAGCCGCTCTAGGTCGGTAAAGAGCAGGCGCGCCCGCTTGTAGGTAGCAAAGCGTCGGGCAAAACCTAACAAGAGGGCATCTTCGTTCAGGGCGTCGATGGTGCGCATAATCTTCTGGGGACTCTCGTGCCGCAGTTGCATGTTTCGCTCCAGGCGTTGCCGCAGCATCGCCACCAGGTTCTTCTTCTGCTGCTGCTTAATCGCTACCAGCTTCGCGTCGTCCACCTGATGAATCTTGGCCCACACGGCGGGGTCCGACTGCTTTTTTAGGAAGTCTCTACCAAAGGTATTACGGTACAGGATTTGCAGATCGGGGGCGGTCCAGGTGGGGTAGTGCACGCAGTTGGTTACGTAATCTACGTGCAGTTCTTCGGCCTCAAAGCCTTGGTAGAGGGGTTGGAACATGCTGCGCGACACCTTACCGTGAATGCGACTCACCCCGTTTATCTGCTGACTCATGCGGGCCGCCAAGTGGCTCATTGAGAACTCTTCGTCGCGGTTGTGCTCATCAATCCGGCCCAGCGCCACAAACTGCTCCCAGGGCAGGGTGGTTTCGCGGGCGAAGCCCGAAAAGTAGGGCCACATCATCGACTCGGCGAAGCTGTCGTGTCCGGCGGGCACGGGGGTGTGGGTAGTAAAGAGCGACGAAGCCCGAATCACCTCGGTGGCTTCGCCCACGCTCAGGCCCTCCGCCACAAAAGTACGCAGGCGTTCGAGTCCAATGAAGGCAGCGTGCCCCTCGTTGAGGTGGTACACGTCCGGCTCACCCCGACCGATGGCCCGCAGGGCCCGGATGCCCCCAATGCCAAGCAGAATTTCTTGCTTAAGGCGCATCTCCCGGTCGCCCCCGTAGAGCTGGTGGGTAATGCTGCGGTCGCTCTCCTGGTTCTCGTCGATGTCCGTGTCCAGCAGGTAAAGTGGTACCCGCCCTACGTTGGCCTGCCACACCTTGGCGTAGAGCGTGCGCTCGGGCATGTCTACCGCCACCTTGATCCAGGTGCCCGCTTCGTCGCGTACCGGCTCTAGCGGCAGATAGGTGAAGCGTTGCGAATCGTAGTAGGCGATTTGGTCGCCGTGGTGCGATAGCCCCTGCCGGAAGTAACCGTAGCGGTAGAGCAGCCCCACCCCCACCATATCAATATTCTCGTCGCTGGCCTCCTTGAGGAAATCACCGGCCAGCACTCCGAGTCCACCCGAGTAAAGTTTAAAGGAGGCGTGCAACCCGTACTCCATACAAAAGTAGCCGATGCGCGTCTGCCCCGGCTTCTTTTTCTCACCCAGATACGCGTCGAAGGCTTTCAGTACCGCCTTTAGTTGCTTCATAAAGTCGGCATTACCAATCAAGTCCTGGTAATCCTGCTGGTCGAGCTGGTCGAGCAGCGCGATGGGGTTGCGCCCCAGGGCGTGCCACTGCTCTTCATCGATCGATGAAAAAAGCTGGGTAGCTTCGTAATTCCACGACCACCACAGGTTTTTGGCGAGTCGGTCCAAGCCACTTAGCTGCTCGGGGGTGTTAGACTGTACGTATAATCTTTTCCAGGGAGGAGAGACGTTTTCCATAGTTAGAGGGATTCGGTTAGGTAAGCCAACCACAAATATAAACGAGCAAAGAAGGGAATAAAAGAAATGACCGGAATGATTAAAGGGGGGCTTTCTGAATGGTCAGATACCGGCCGCTAGTTACTAGTATCCAGCATCCAGCCACCCAGAAGATCACCCGCTCGGCGCTCGCCAGCATCCAGTTAAGCGGTAAGCGGTTGCGTGGCCTGGTCGAAGTCGCGGATCAGTTGCTGCATCCGGATGATCTCGGCGATGCTCCAGGCCTGCGAGATAGCCCCCCGCGCTTCGTGCGGCACGTTGCCGTCGTAGATCTCCGAGACCGCGCTGATGCCGTGCTCGCGCATGGTGGGCTCAAACCCCTGGTAGAGGGCAGTGGCGAAGGGCAGCGCCTCATCTCGCTCGTGCACCTTGAGGTAGGCTTCCACGAAGTGGCTGGTGAGCCAGGGCCATACCGACCCCTGGTGATAGGCGTGGCGGCGGTCGTTCTGCGCCCCCCGGTAGTGCCCTCGGTAGCGCGCGTCGTGGGGCGACAGGCTGCGGAGCCCTCGCGGGGTGAGCAGCTGCTCCTCTACCACCTTGAGCACCGACCCGATGATGGGCTCGGACAGGGGCGAGAAGGGCAGCGAAGCCGCTAGCACCTGGTTGGGACGCACCGACCAGTCGGTTTCTGCCCCGTTTACCACGTCGGCCAGGTAGCCCTTGTCCTTGCTCCAGAAGGTCTCCTCAAACGACCGGCGGATAAGGGCGGGGGTGTCCTTCCACTCGGCCAGGATTACTTTGCCTTCGGTAGAACGCGGACCCGCGATTTCCAGAGCAAACATAATGGCGTTGTACCACAGAGCATTCACCTCCACCGGCATCCCGATGCGCGGAGTAACGGGCACGTCGTCCACGTAGCTGTCCATCCAGGTAAGCGCCTTGCCCTCGACGCCGCCCGCGAGCAGCCCGTTGTCCTGCATTTTCACGTTATAGTCGGTGCCGTCGCGAAAGCTTTCCAAAATTTCGCGCATCACGCCGCCGTAGGTCTTCCACACCGCCGAAGGATCACCCAGGCGGCGGGTGTAGTGCTGTAATGCCCAGAAGAACCACAGCGGGGTGTCGATGGCTTCGTACGAAAGTTGAGAGTCGTTGTACTTCCAGAAGGGAAAGAATGCCCCCCGACGGTGCTTCAGCATGGTGTCGAGCACCGCCTTGTACAGCTTCAGGTCGGGATGCACCAGCGAGAGTCCGGGAATGGCCACAAAGGCATCGCGGCCGCCGCGTCGGTAGCGCTGGTAGCTGGCGATCACGTTGGTTTCGTCGTACTTGCGGGCCTCGGGGTGGCTGCGGGTTTTAAGCACAAACTGCCCTGCCGCCACCTTCAGGCAGTTCTCGAAGGTATTGCGCGCCGTGCGTCGCCGCGTCTGGGTGTTGAACGTGCGCAGCAGGTTGCTGGGCTTTATCTCGTCGGCCCCGGCGCTAAACACCACCGTGTCGCCCTTCTCCAGGGTTAGCTCGAAGTAACCCGGCACGTATAGGTCTTCCTGAAAGTCGTAGTTTCGGTCCTGGTCATCGGAGTACTCGACGTTATAGTACCAGTGGCCCTTCTCTACGAATGAAGGCTCCGGATAAACCTGCAGGCAGACTGGCTTGTACTCCGGGTACAACCGCAGAGACACCCCGTGGTCTACGGGCTGAAAAGCAGCGTCGATGTCTTCGTTGGCGCGCCGCAGCTGGTTCACGTTACGAAAGGCCAGGAAGGGCGACAGCCGCAGCTTTACCGGACCGGGTGATTTCTCCAGCACGTAGCGCACCAGGAAGCGCTCCTCGTGCTCTACCAGCAGCTTTTCTTTGGTAAGCAGCACGTCGCCGATGCGGTAGGAAGAGCGCGGAATGGGGTCGGCTACGAAGTCTTTGAGGTACAGGTACCCCTTAGGATCGTAGCCACTGGGGTACTTGTGCACGCCCAGATCGAAGGAAGCCTTGTTAACAATCAGGGTTTCATCGAGCGAAGAGAGGATCACGTGCACCCCTTCCAGACCGGGCTGCGGGGCCACCAGTAGCCCATGGTAGCGCTTGGTGTTGCACCCGATGATGGTGGTCGACGAGTAGGCACCGGACTTATTAGAGCGAATAATTTCTTTGCTCAGCGACTGAGAAAGGTCGATGAGCTGCTTTTTATCGAATTGAATATAACTCATGCGAGCTGGTTAGTTTTTTGTGGTGCGGGTGGCTGCTTTACAGAAAGAGACAGCGGGCCCGTGGTTAGTTATTCCCTGGTTATTGTCGAATGCTAAAAACTTGACCCGGGAAATATGCACTAAAAGCTATTGCGGTGCTAAAATTACAACTTCTTTCGTGATTTGCGCCACCTGATGGATTAGAATTTGGGATGAACCCTGCTAAAATAGAGGGCTCTCTGTCAACGCTTTCCGGTTGGTCGATTTGTTTAGCGCCATCTACATTCCTAACTAACGCCACATACGAAGGTTTGAACCTACGTGCGTACTTAATTCAATCATGGCGAAGTGCAATATTCATCGGCAACCTTCTATATTTGCCCGCTCTAGTTTCTCAACTATCCTTGATGCCTTCTCCTCCGGTCTTTGTTCTCAACGCTACCCCCTCGGTGGCCAGCGGCTTTTTAGCCGACCTGAGAAGCACCGAGCGGCAGGGCAACCGGCTACGCTTTCGGCGAAACGTAGAGCGGGTGGGCGAACTACTGGCCTACGAAGTTTCCAAGACCCTCCCCTACCGCCCCCAAACCATCACCACTCCGCTAGACCAACTCACCGTCGACGCGCTGGAGCAATCGCCGGTGCTCATTTCGGTACTGCGGGCGGGGTTGCCGTTGCACCAGGGAGTGCTTAACTACTTCGACCGGGCCGACAGCGGCTTTATCGGGGCGTATCGGCAACCCACTACCGAACACGATTTCACCATCGAAGCTTCGTACCAGGCGCTGCCGCCGGTGGCGGGTCGGCCGCTGCTGCTCATCGACCCCATGCTGGCCACGGGGCGCACCCTGGTGCGGGTCCTGCAACTGATTGCCCAGCAGGGTACCCCATCGGTCGTGCACGTCGTCTCGGTAATTGGCAGTGCGCCGGGGGTAGCCCACGTGCACGAGCAAGCCCCCCTGCCCTGCTCGTTCTGGCTGGGAGCGTTAGACGACCACCTTAACGACCAATCGTATATTGTACCCGGCCTGGGCGACGCCGGAGACCTGGCCTTTGGCCCCAAACTATAAAATCCACCTATGGCTTTTTCTATCCTTTTGTTAGTCGTAGGCTTGGCCTTGTTGGTGGGCGGAGGTGAGTGGCTGGTACGCGGCGCGTCAAGCATCGCCCTGCGGCTGCGGCTGTCGCCCCTGGTCGTCGGACTCACCATCGTGGCCTTCGGCACCTCGGCTCCTGAGTTGTTTATCAGCGTGCGGGCCGCTCTGGAGGGGAGTCCCGACCTGGCAATGGGCAACGTGATCGGCTCCAACATCTGCAACCTGGCGCTGGTGCTGGGCGTTACGGCGGTCATCACCTCGGTGCCGGTGCGGCGCGACAGTATGCGCATCGACTGGCCCGTAACGATGGGCGCCTCGCTGCTGCTCTACCTGGTGGTGCTCGACAACCTGATCAGCTGGCCGGAGGGTCTGCTGTTCATAGCCATTCTGGCTACCTACACCTACCTCATCATTCGGAAGTCGCGCCGCGAAACCAAGTCGGCCGATGAGATTGCAGCGGAGCTGGACGTTCCGCCGCCTACGGCTAGTCTGAGAAAAGACCTGCTCCTTATTGGAGTGGGCACGGCCGGTTTGGCGTTCGGCTCGAACTGGTTTGTGGACGGGGCGCAGGATCTGGCCATTGCCTTCGGGGTGAGCGAGCGGGTGGTGGGCATCACCGTGCTGGCGCTGGGCACCAGCCTGCCCGAGCTAGTTACGGCAGTAATTGCCGCCACGAAAAAGGAAACCGACATTGCGCTGGGCAACCTGATGGGCTCTAATATCTTTAATATTCTGTCTATTCTGGGCATTACCAGCGTGATTGCTTCTATCCGGGTCAACGACGTAATCATCCACTCGGACATGATCTGGATGCTGCTGATCACTTTTCTAGTACTGCCGATGATGCTCTACCGCCGCACCATTGCCCGCG
>JBASAY010000016.1:0-27620 GCA_049650865.1 Tunicatimonas sp. | reverse complement strand
ATCTTGAATGGTATCATTAATCGCAAGAACTCAATCGGAAAACGAAACATAGCATATTGATCTTTGGTCATTTCAATATACTACTCCGCTTCCCTTTGGGTTCTTACCTTAGTAGTAAAGTCGAGATTAGAGGATGAAAATTATAAACCCAATGATAAGGCTAAAGACGATTTAAAAAGTGCTGCTAAAAATCAATCTAAAGTCAAAAAAGAAGGAGACCCATGCCTTAAATGTGGGACAGAAGTTATCATAAGAAGACCTAAAAAAAGAAAGGTAAAGCCTAACCAATCGTACTATTTTGAATGGTATCTATACTGCCCAAAGTGTCGGAATATGTACATGGTAGAAGAAGCAAAGAGACTGCTTGATAATTCGGGGCAATTGTTTTGAACTCCTTGTCCTTCGTTTTTTTGACCAACTAGGGCGAGTTTAGCGAAGCGCAATGCATGACGACGAGCCCTCTTAGCTAGGATGCTACCACCTTACGTGCAATGAAAATGCCCAATCCGCGTAAAAAACAGCGATAAGCGTTATCTTTGTCCGCTATGGAAAACCAACCGCCCCAAGACCCTACCTTCTCGTCCCGCCTCGACCTATCTTCGCTTCAGGAGGGCGTGTCGGCCATTCGCCAGCAATTGAGCACCTGGATCGTGGGGCAGCAGCACATGATCGATCTGATCCTAACCGCCATTCTGGCCGATGGGCACGTGCTGCTAGAGGGGGTGCCGGGCGTAGCCAAAACGCTTACCGCCAAGCTGGTGGCCCGCATGATCTCGGTCGACTTCTCGCGCATCCAGTTTACCCCCGACATGATGCCCTCCGACGTGATCGGCACCTCGGTGTTTAGTGCCAGAACTTCGGAGTTTGAGTTTCGGCCCGGCCCCATCTTCTCTAATATCGTGCTGGTGGACGAGATCAACCGGGCTCCGGCTAAAACGCAGGCTTCGTTGTTTGAGGTGATGGAGGAGCGGCAAATTACCGTCGACGGACACACCTATCGCATGGAACCGCCCTTTATGGTATTGGCTACGCAGAATCCCATCGAACAAGAAGGAACCTACCGCCTGCCCGAGGCGCAGCTTGATCGCTTTCTGTTTAAGATTGAGGTGACCTACCCTTCACTGGAGGAAGAGACGCTGATGCTAGAGCGGTTTCACCAGCGCAAGAACCGCGTGCCGATCGAGTCGGCCGAGCCGGTGATCTCGGCCGAGCAACTGCTCAGCTACCGGGAGCAGGTGCGCTCGGTGCACGTAGAAGAGCCGCTGATCCACTACGTGGCCCGCATGGTGCACGAAACCCGGCAGGCTCCAGAGCTTTACCTGGGGGCTTCACCCCGCGCTTCGCTGGCTATCCTGACCGGGGCCAAGGCCTACGCTGCCCTGCACGGCCGCGACTTTGTAACCCCCGAAGACCTACAGCACGTGGCCCCGTCGGTGCTTATTCACCGCGTGATGTTGAGTCCGGAGACAGAAATGGAAGGGCGATTGCCCGCCGAAGTGCTGCGACAACTGATCGACAAAGTCGACGTGCCCCGGTAATAGGCCGGTCGAATGCCTCGTCATTCTTTGAAGTTACGGCCCACGGACACTACCTTGCACGCACTTTTGGCCACTTGTTATGATCCGCACGTCGGTTGCATCTTTGTCTATCGCCACAAAACGCACGGTCTTGGGAATAGCCTTGCTGGGTGGACTGCTCCGCCTGAGCGGTACGGCGGTGGCGGCTGATACGCTGGATAGCCTCACCTACGCCCTGCAGAACGCGGTATCACTAGAGGACCAGGCCGACGCGCTACTAGACATTGCGCGCTACTACGAGCCAATCTACGCCGACTCAACCTGGCAGTACGCCCAGCAGGCGCTAGCCGCCTCCCAAACGGCTGCTTACGACCACGGAACAGCCCAAGCGTATCTGCAAATTGCCTCCTACTACGGAGGGGTGCCCCATTATAACTTCGACAGCCTGGACCGTTACTTCTCGCTGGCGCTGGCCCTCCACCAGCGCAACGACGATTCACTAGCGGTGGCCGACAGCTATTTTTACCTGAGCACCACCTGCTACGAGAACGACAACTATCCGCTTGCGCACAACTACGGCGAGACCGCCGCCAACCTGTACCTTCGCCTGGGCGAAGAGCAGCGGCGGGGCTACGCACTCGCCCATCTGGGGCGGGTAGAAAATTACATGGGCAACAACGCCCTGGCCATGAAGTACTGCACCACGGCCCAGCGCATCTTCGACGCCATCGGGCGAGAGAACGAAAAGGCCGCGCTGTTTAAGACAATGGGCAGTATCAACTTAGACCTTAGAAACTACGACAAGGCGAAAGACTTTTTTTTGCAGTCGGTTGGGCTGGCGGGGAAGCACAATGATGTGGCTACCCTTTCTGATGCCTATGTGGGGATGGGCCAGGCGCTGCGCGCCACCCAGGAGTACGACGACGCGCTTAACTACTTCAACCGCTCGTTGGCCCTGCACCAGCGGGGCGACAGCAAGATGAGTGACCTAAACACCAGCTACGCCTACTACCACATTGGCAAAACCTACGTGTTGCAGGGGCGCAACGAAGAGGCAATAAGCCTACTGGACGAAGCGCTAATCACCGCCGAACAATACGGAGATATCCTACTGCGGGCGCGCGCGCTACTGGAGTTGGGCAAGGCGTACTACAACCTGAACGAGCTAGACCAGTCGTTTAGCTACCTGAACGAGGCGGCCCAGCAGGCCCGGGGCCTCAAGGGCACCTACGCCAACGTGATTCTACAGGAATGCTACCTTAACCTGGCGAAGTACTACAACCAGGTGGGCAACCTGGAGGAGGCCCTGGTCAACTTCCGCCGTTACAGCTTGGAGCAGGAGCGCATGTACCAAGAGCAAGCCTCGCGTCAGGTAGCCGAATTGCAAACGGTGTACGAGGTAGACGAGAAAACCAGTCGGATTGAGTCGTTGCAGCAGTTGGGCAAAATTAGAGAACTGGAGTACGACCAGCGGAAGCTCGTTAACTACGTTTTAATCTCGGGAATTCTGTTTCTATTTGGGCTAGGATTGGTATTCTACAGCAAGTACCGCCTGAAGATTCAGGCCAACCGCAAGCTCGAGAAGCAAAAGGCTTCCATTAGCCAACAGCGACAGAAGATAGAGCGGCAGCGCGACGAGATTGTGCTCAAGAGCCAGTTGCTGGAAGAAAACAGCCGTGACATTAAGGCGAGCATCGAGTACGCCCGCCGCATCCAGATGTCGCTGCTCCCGGCCCGCAAGCAGTTGCGGCACCTATTTCCCGAGTCGCTGATTTTTTTCCAACCCAAGGATATTGTCAGCGGCGATTTCTACTGGCTGCACGAAACTGAGGATACGGTGATTCTTGGAGTACTCGACTGCACCGGTCATGGGGTACCCGGTGCGTTTATGACAGTGCTGGCCAACACAATTCTTAACCAATTGGCGCTAGAGGATAAGATGACTTCGCCCAACGTGGTGCTCACGCTGATGGACACGCACATTCGGGAGGCGCTGCGGCAACAGGACACGGACAACCCCAACAACGACGGACTGGACATGGCCATTTGCTTTGTAGACCGGCGCACGCGGGCCGTAAGCTACAGCGGGGCGCAGATGCCGATGTACTGCTTCCGGCGGGGCGAATTACACCAGCTTAGCCCCGACCGCTTCTTTATCGGGGGGACCTACCACCCGGAGAAGTGCTTCACCAACCAAAGTACGCAACTGTGCGCGGGCGATACGTTCTACCTGGCATCGGATGGTTTTCAGGACCAGTTTGGCGGGGCGAACGATAAGAAGTTCATGCGGCGGCGCTTTAAGGAGTTGCTGGCCGATATGCAATCGCAAAGCATTGCCCAGCAGCACCAGCAGATAGAGCGCACTTTTTACGCGTGGAAGGGCGAGCAAGTGCAAACCGACGATGTGCTGGTCGTCGGGGTGCGCGTGTGATGGTGAGATGAGACAAAGATGCGGCGGCGCCCTTTGAAAGCCGCTAATCTTACCCTAGCTTTAGGCGCACTATTTTATTTTACATGAGGAATGCTTATCTGCTTGCCCTGGCGCTCACTTTTTTTAGCTATCTGCCCGCCCAGGCCCAGTACCTGTTTAACTTCGGGCTAGACCTTTACAAAACCGATAACCGCAATCCGGTAGAATTTGTGCGCAAGGCGCAGTTTAGCGCCGAACTCAATTACTTCTTAATTCGGCAGCTATCGCTAACCGTAGGTGTGGAAGCCTGGACAGACCAGGGGGTGTTCTTCTTGCCCGGCGCGCGCTTTTATCCGGTAGACCCGTTCTTTCTGCGGTTTCGGCCGCTGGTGGGCCGCGAGGTAGACTACGCGCTGGGCTTTGGCTACGGGCGCCAACTCAGCGGCCCCTGGCGGCTGGAGGTAATGACCGACTACTACTTTGAGGATAGTAACTTAGCGTTAAGAGTAGGGGTGGGGTATAAGTTATAACAAAAAAAAACCACGCAACGGATGAGTTGCGTGGATTACCTAGAAGGAGAAAAGACTACTTCTCCATATTAACAGTTTGCTCAGACTTTATGCTGATTCCTAACAAAGACTCCTCTTGAACTGAGTATAAGTTAGATGCTTCGTTGTTTTAAGATTGGATTTGAAACGAAGTGGCATTTCCCTCATCATCAGTCATGACAAACGTTCGCTTTCCGTCAAAAGACCACTTGCCATCTTCGTAAGTGACATCCTCTTTTGATATCTCGTAAGTCTTGTCTCCCTTTGCCTCCACAGTATATCCTTCAGAATAAAAGGAACTAAGGCCTGAGTCCGATACGCCGTTAATTTTAAGTTGGCTGGATGAAATAGTCCATGAGCCTAAAATATCAACTTCTGCAAAGGCAGCTTTTTCCTCATCTTTATTACAAGAGAACAAAGTAGCTACCATGCACACCATCATCGCCATCGAAAACAGTTTCTGTAAATTTTTTATTGATAAAATTTTAGAGTTGTTAAAAGTTTGAGATGCAATGATAATAGGCAATGAGTCATAAAAACACTTATATTTAAAGCAGATATGACACCAATTTAGGTACTGGCGATTTGAAATATAACTAGCAGATTGTTCTAAAACTGCGTTGCTTATCGTAGCAAATTGGGCAAGGTCTTATTAGCTTGTTCACCGTATGACCCAGAAAAATTTCTTCCAACGCAGTTACCTTACGCTCTTCTACGCGCTTCTGCTGCTGTTTTTGTCAGCACTCTTCCCAGCGCACGCTCAGGAATCGCCCTACCAACTTCGTCGCAATCTGGATATTCCTCTGTTTGGGGTGGGGGCGGCTGGGTCGCTGGCGGGGCTGCTGTGGCGTACTCAGCGTGAGCCACTAACCATCGTAGAACTCAATGCCCTGCGGGTTAATGATGTGTGGGGGCCGGACCGCTCGGCAACCGAAAATTACTCGTCGGGCGCCCGGCGAATTAGCGACGTACTGGTGGCGTCGTCGTACGTGCTGCCTCTGGCCTTTTTGGCTTTCAAAGATATCCGCCCCGATGGTGGCACGCTGGGGGTGATGCTGGTAGAAACAATGCTGATCAACGAAGCCCTTACCGGCCTCACCAAGGCCGCCGTGCTGCGCGCGCGGCCGTACACCTACCGCCAACAGTTGCCCGATGAAGTGCGTACGGCCCCGGACAATGCGTTCTCTTTTTTCTCAGGGCATACCTCTCACGCAGCAGCAATGTCGTTTTTTGTCGCTCAGGTTATTTCTACCTACACCAACCGGCCGTGGGTGCGTACCGTGGCGTGGAGTGGGGCGGCGCTATTGCCCGCTGCTACCGGCTTTTATCGCTACCGGGCGGGCAAGCACTTCCCCAGCGACGTGGTGGTGGGCTACGTAATAGGCGCCGCGGTGGGTACCCTCGTACCCCTGTCTCATCGGGTCGAGCGCCTTTCGGTTAAACCGGGGGGCAGCACTGAGCAGGGCACGCTTACGCTACCGGTGCAAGAGATGTTTTGTGTTACCTGGACGCTGCCGTAACACCACCTTACACAAACGTATATTCACTCACCATGTCGTAGCTCACCCCCAGACGTTCTAGTACTTCGGGCGGGCTGCCTTGCCACGCATTGGGGCGGTTGCCAACGTACTGAAGATCTTCGATGCCTATTTTACTGGTGAAGAAGCCGGTGGCCACAAAGTTGCGGAAGTTACTGAAGAAGTTCACCCCCGGGGCCATTTCGGGAGCCGCTTGCTCGGGGTAAGCAATTTGATCAAGCATCTTTTTCTGCTGCGCTTCGCTGCAATCAGCAAATTTCTGGTTGAACTGCTTCAGGCACTGCGTGTCGAGCCAGCGCAAGCCGCCGCGCATGCCCACCTGGTGCCAGGGTTGGTCCTTCATCATAAATTCTATGAACGCGGGCGTGCCAGCATCCGAGGCACTGCCCGAGCGCTCGTCGGCCGGAATGATCAGATCGCCCAGCACGGTCACCGTCCGCATTTCGTGGTCGGTGAAGAAGCGCTCGTTCATCAGTTGCTGGTCGGCTTCGCTGATCTGGTGCGTGCCGGCATGTTCGTGGTGCTCGTCGGCCGCTTCGGGCTGCGGTTCGCAGGCCGTCCAGGTGAGGCCCGCCAGCGAGGCCGCGCCCATCATTTTGAGGGTATCGCGGCGGTTGATTTTGTTATTGCTCATATTTTCTATGCGGTGGAGACGCGTCGCGACGCGTCTTTACAAATTGTTCTTCTTTCGTTGGTCGGCGATGTGTTCGGAGGTGCGCATCGATAGGGCCAGGATCGTCCAGGTAGGGTTTTTGTCAGCGTTGGTCACCAGCGACGAGCCGTCGGCCACGAACAGGTTTTTGCAGTCGTGCGACTGGCCGTACGCGTTCATCGGTGCCTCGCGCGGGTCTTTGCCCATCCGGGCGGTGCCCACTTCGTGAATAATGCGGCCCGGGGCCAGCAGTCCGTAGTCTTGGTCCTTGCCAGGTTTTTCGCCGATCACCCGGCCGCCCATGGCGTGGATGATCTCCTCAAAGGTATCTACCATGTGCTTGGCTTGGGTCTTCTCGTAGTCACTCCAGGTAAAGTTAAACCGTAGTGCCGGGATACCCCACTGGTCTACTACGTTGGGATCAATCTCGCAGTAGTTGTTCTTACTAGCCACCGGCTCGCCCCGTCCGGCAAAACCCACCATGGCTCCGTAGTGGCGGCGGTAGTCATCCTTAAGGGCTTTGCCGTAGCCGCCCCCGCCCTGGCTTTGCGCTCCCTGCTCTTGGGTATACCAGCCGTTGTAGTTGTGGATGTTGCCGCCGAAGCCGTAGCTCGGCATGCGGCGGCCGCCCCAGGTCTCGATGTGGTAGCCCCGGGGGAAGTCCATCTTGTCTTTAACGTTGTCTTTCCACCAGGGCACGTACATGTGCATGCCGCCGGTGCCGTCTTCGTTATACGGAATACCGTCCATCATCTGCGGAATCAGTCCCGTCAGGCCCGAGCCGGTTGAGTCCATCAGATAGCGTCCCACCAGTCCGCTAGAGTTCCCCAGACCGTCGGGGTGGCGGCTAGACCGAGAGTTGAGTAGGATGCGGGCCGTGCTGCACGCGCTGGCGGCCAGCACCACAATGCGGGCGTTGATGGCGTAGTCTAACCCGTCCTCTTTGTTCACGTAGGCGACGCCCGTGGCCAGGCCCTCATCGTTGGTAAGCACCTCGCGCACCATGGCGTTGGTGATCAGGGTAAGGTTACCCGTTTTCTGAGCAGGCGGAATGAGTACCGAGGGGGAAGAGAAGTTGGAGTGCGTAGAGCAACTGCGGTTGCACTGGGCGCAGTAGTGACACGCCGCCCGACCGTTGTGCGGTTGGGTAAGGATCGACAAGCGGGATGGCAGTACCGGAATGCCCAGCGGATCGCACGACTTCTTGATGAGCAGTTCGTAGGCGCGGGGTTTGGGCGGGGGCAAAAAGATGCCGTCCGGTTCGTTGTCTAGCCCCAGGGCCGGATCGAAGTTGGCGCCGAACACGCCCACCAGCCGGTCTACCTTGTCGTAGTAGGGTTTAAGGTCGTCGTAGGTGATCGGCCAGTTGTCACCCAGCCCGTCGACGCTCTTGCGCCGGAAGTCTTTGGGGCCAAATCGCAGCGAAATACGCCCCCAGTGGTTGGTACGTCCCCCCAGCATGCGCGAGCGAAACCAGTCGAACGCTGTGCCCGGGGCGCGGCTATAGGGCTCGCCCTCAATCTCCCAACCGCCGTAGGCAGCATCGAATTCTCCGAAGGGGCGGTGCGTGGGTGCCCCCCGGCGCGGTGACTCATAAGGCCAGGCGAACATATCGGCTTGGGCTGAGTCGAACATGGGGCCTGCTTCTAGCAATGCGACCTTGGCTCCTGCTTCGGTGAGTACCTTAGCGGCCATCCCTCCTCCGGCACCCGAACCCACCACGCAGACGTCGTACTGGGTGCCACTCTCCTTAATTTGCATAGATTGTGTTTTGCTGCATAAAGTAGTCAGGATACCACTAAGGCACAAGCGAATGCTGAAGTTAACAGTTATTCGCGGCAGATAGGTTGCCGAAGTAGTGAAAGCAAGGTGATGAACAATAGAATGTAAAGAAGACTTCCTCTTGCATATTAACCACCCGCTTGCTTGATTTTCCGCCAATAAACTTAATTTAGCAACTGCCTCGTTCGGCTTTTTTCTTGAATAAGAGTACGGCCCTTGAGAGCGGATAACCTTTTTCATCAAGAGATACTTGAACTTGTTAGTTGACTTATGCCCCGCACCAAAGCATTCGACACCGACGAAGCCCTAGACCGGGCACTGCGCATCTTCTGGCGCAAAGGCTATGAGGGCACTTCTATGCAAGATTTGGTCGATGGCATGCAGATCAACCGGGCCAGCCTGTACGATACCTTCGGCAACAAAGAAGCGCTGTATTTGGAGGCGCTACAGCGGTACCAGCAACAGAATCAAGCGCAGGTGCGGCAGCTTCTTGCGCGTCACACATCGGTGCGCGAAGCCTTAGACGAACTGCTGGAGACAATGATTCAGGACAGTCTGAACGACCCCGAAAGGAAGGGCTGCTTGGTGGTGAACGCCACCACCGGGTTGGCCAATCGCTACGAGGAAGTTAATCGGCTGGTGTGCGACAATGAACAGCAGGTGGCCGAAACCTTCGCGGGCCTGATCAAGCAAGGACAAGAAAGGGGAGAGATTGGAGCCAACCGCGACGCGCGAACGTTGTCATCTTATCTGTTCGCTTCTCTTCAGGGGTTGCGGGTGCTAGCCGTTACCAACTCAGACGCGACGCTATTGCGGCAAGTGAAGAAAACCATCTTATCGGCGCTGTTTATCTAACTCGCTCAATCTTGCAGATAAAGCAGCCTGCCTCTGCGTTTCTGGCATGTAGATACTCGACCTCCGTGCGTTCTTTGAAGATTTGCACAATTAGCTCATCAATGTCTTTATCATTTACTAACTGAGTAAAGGTCATTTCCTGCCGGGGGTTGTATCCAATAAGAGATAGCGGGAAATGAACCCGATCGGCGGCTATTTCAGGGGGAAACCGGTGGATATTTTGGTAAGCAGGCACTAATTCTTGATGAATAAAAACTGGGCCCGGTTGGTTAAAGGCGTTATCTATCTCGAAGGGGCTGTGACTAAACAGTAGCCGGTTGTCTTTACCCGGCACGAAAGGCTTCAGCGACACACGACACGGGCCATAACCGGTGGCGCATTGTTCTACTACTTTGTGGCCGTACAAATCTTCTTTAGTTGTTCGAATGTGGGCGGCGTACGCTTCGGACAGGGGCACGATCTTAAATCTCATAGGGCGATAGAATTAACGGGACTAATTTTTAGCGAAGATAAGGGGCAAGGAGCCTCACAAACACCCGAATCTTGCTAACTTAAGCCAGCAGACTTTGCCCGAGCGCCCTCCCAACCAATCATTGCGGTTTTGCGCACGCTCCCCCAGTAGTACTGCCCAAAAGCACCCGACGACCGTATCACCCGGTGACACGGGATCAGGAAGGCAACCGGATTGCTCCCGACCGCCGAACCTACGGCCCGCGAGGCCTGTGCCTGGCTAATTTGGCGGGCGATACTGCCGTACGTAGTCAACCGCCCCGCCGGGGTCTTCAGCAAGGTTTCCCACACCCGAAGTTGGAAGTCAGTACCCTTCAGGTGTAGCTTTATCTGAGGAAGGCAGCTCCAGTCGCGCGTGAATACCGATAGCGCGTTCTGCTGAAGGTCGTCGGCTCGCTGCTGGTACTGCGCCTTGGGTAACTGCTGGCGTAGTTCCCCCAGAGCGGCTAATTGATCGTCGGCGAAACCCAGGTAGCAGACGCCCTTCGCCGTAGAGGCTACCAGAATTGTTCCGAACGGACTCGCAGCGAAACGGTAGTTGATAGTTAGGCGCTCGCCGCCGTTCTTATACTCTCCGGGCGTCATCCCCTCGATGCCAATAAAAAGATCATGCAAGCGACTGGTACCGGAAAGCCCCGTTTCGTGGGCCACGTCGAAGAGCGTCGCCGATGGGTTGGCCAGCAGGCGGCGAGCGTGCTGGAGGCTGATGTACTGCAAGAACTTCTTCGGACTCACCCCGGCCCACTCAACAAACAGACGCTGAAAGTGAAACGGACTCAGGCAAACCCGTTCGGCCACTTCGTCGAGCGTGGGTTGCGACTTTAGATTTTGCTGGAGGTAGGCAATGGCGTCGGCTACGCGCTGGTAATTGGGGTCAGGTTGCATGATTCTCAGCTTGGTTGTGCGGTAAAGATAGCTGTTTGGGTGAGGGGCAGAAACCCGGAACTTGCTCAATTTAAATAGCTAAAGGAAAGCAAGGCATCTGCGCAGGCAAAAGTTTTCTACTTATTTTGGAACAAACGTTCCAATGCTACGTAATCAATTTAGAACGTTTGTTCCAAAACAAAAATAACCAACATGAAAAAGCTAGAAAACAAAGTAGCCCTGATCACCGGCGGAAGCAGTGGAATCGGATTGGCCACCGCAAAAGTATTTGCCGAAGAGGGTGCCGAAGTAATTATCACCGGGCGCGGCCAAGAGTCGCTAGACAAGGCCGTAGGTGAGTTAGACCATCAGGTTACCGGAATAGTTTCCGACACCGCCCAACTGGCCGACATCGAGAAACTCGCCGCCCAGCTACAATCGCAGGGCAAACAAATCGATGTGCTGTTCCTCAATGCGGGCATCGCCCAACTGGCTCCCATCGAGCAAACCAGCGAGGCGCTCTACGATGAAACCTTCAACATCAACGTGAAGGGACTGTACTTCACCGTCAAACACCTGCTGCCGCTCATGGGCGAAGGCACCTCCATTGTCATCAATGCGTCCATCAACGCCTACATCGGCATGCCCAACTCCAGCGTGTACGCGGCTTCCAAAGCGGCAGTAATCAGTATGGCCCGCACCCTGTCGGGCGAACTGGTAGGCCGCGGCATTCGAGTGAACGCGTTGAGTCCGGGGCCCATCAATACGCCAATCTTTGGCAAAATGGGCATGTCGCCTGAGCAGTTGGAGGCCACCGCCTCCAGCATTCAGCAGCAGGTACCGATGGGCCGCTTCGGCCGTCCCGAAGAAATTGCCAAAGCCGCCCTGTTCTTAGCGTCCGACGACTCTTCGTTCGTCATTGGGGCCGAACTGGTGGCCGACGGGGGGATGAGTACTTTGTAAGCACCCCGTTTAACCATACAGGCGGCACCATCGTTAGCAGTTGGGAGGAACTAATCTCATAAACCGTCTGCTATTGTGGAAATCGTCGCCAGCATATTTATCGGACTCGGACTCGCCGCTTCGGTGGGCTTCCGGGTTTTTTTGCCGCTGTTCGTGCTCAGCGTGTCGCACCACTTCGGACTGGTGCCGCTCAACGATAGCTGGACCTGGGTGGGGGGCTACCCCGCCATGACGGTGTTTGCCGTAGCCACCGTGCTGGAAACGCTGGCTTACTTTATCCCCTGGTTCGACAATCTGCTGGATACCGTGGCCCTGCCCGGCGCCACCATTGCCGGAACGGCCGTAATGGCTTCTACCGTGGTGGATATGGAGCCGCTGTGGCGCTGGGCACTGGCAATTATTGCCGGGGGCGGCACCGCCGGACTGGTAAAAGGAGTGAGCGCCCAAACCCGTTTGGCCTCCACGGCGACCACCGGCGGAATCGGTAATCCGATTGTATCGGCCACCGAAACGATGGCGGCCACCGGCTTGTCGGCGCTGTCGGTATTTTTGTGGCCCGTGGCGGCGGTAGTGGTAATCTTGCTGCTGGTGGGGCTGTTCTTCTTCTACCGCCGCCTCCAACGCTGGTGGCAGCGGCTGCGGAGAGAAACCCCAGCCGTGGCTGACCCCTAAATCACGCTCAACCCCTTCCGTACATAACCAACATCTGCCGAACCGGCCAGCGGATTACCACCGTTTGTTACGGCCTTTTCATAAAACACGAAACAGTTAAACGTACGCCCTTCTTATTGTAATCCCCCTGTCATACCGTATGGAACCTTTTACATTGGTAGCACTATCTTGGTAAATTGTAAAAAGATCCCTACGGGGACGCCCTTTAGATGTGCGCAAACGCATTTTCATGAAAAGACCTGTCACCGTTTAACTTTCCCCCCAAATTGCAAAAAAGAAGGATGTAGTTTACATTAGTTCGTAGAGTGCTCGAGAAATAGAATGAAATGCAAAGGGCGTTTTGCACTCGCACGCCATTGGCCTTGAACACCTAACGAACCTACCTCCTTACCTCCTGCCAATGAGCGATGCTTACCAAACTTGTGCTCACTTCGACCCTACCCAGGTACGTTCTTATGATCGGTACGTTTGTCTGGCCTGCGTAGCCATGGGCGACACCTGGGTGCATTTGCGCACCTGCCAAACCTGCGGGGGCGTACATTGCTGCGACAGCTCCAAGAACAAACACGCGACCAAGCACTTTCAGCAAACGGGGCATCCGGTGGTTGTTTCGGCCGAGCCGGATGAGTACTGGGCATGGTGCTACGAAGACGAGCGGTTTATGAAGTATCGCCCGTAGCGCCCATTGGTAAACCGCGGCGTCGCAAAGAACGGATATGTTAGGCATGCCTACTATAATTTCCGTATATTGGGCCCACAATGAAGAAAGAAGAAACCGTTGACTATAATATAAAAGCCGCCTGGCACGCCATCAACCGCATGTACAACCAAACGGCCGTGAAGAACGACTTTACAACCTCCATTGGGTTTGTTCTGCTGAATATCGACTCCAAGGAAGGTACTCCCGCTACTAAGATTGCCCCGTCCATTGGGCTCGAGTCGCGCAGCCTGACGCGCATGCTCAAGAGCATGGTCGAGAAGGGCTTGATCGTGAAGGAGCCCGACCCCTACGACGGCCGGTCGGTGCGCATCCGGCTTACGCCGCTCGGCAAAGAGAAGCGGGAAATATCGCGACAGGCGGTACTGGCCTTTAACCAAACGGTAACCAACCTGATTCCCTCCGACAAGCTCGACGTATTCTTTGAGGTGATCAGCAATATCAACAAAATTATCGACGAAGCTTTTTATCCTACCACATTAACCACCCCATGAAAAATCGATTCAACATCAAACGCGCTGCCGTGCTCGGTTCGGGCATTATGGGCTCGCGCATTGCCTGCCACTTTGCCAACGTTGGCTTAGAAGTACTCCTGCTGGACATTCCGCCCCGCGAACTCAACGAGGCCGAACAGAAGCGCGGGCTGTCGCTGGATAGTCCGGCGGTGCGCAACCGCATCGTGAACGACTCGTTCCAAACCGCCATCAAGTCTAAACCCGCGCCCCTCTACGACGCCTCGTTCGCGAGCCGCATCACCCTGGGTAACTTCGACGATGACCTGCCCAAGATTGCAGACTGCGACTGGGTGATTGAAGTGGTGGTAGAACGATTAGATATCAAGAAGCAGTTGTTTGAGCGCGTGGAGCAGCACCGTACGCCCGGCACGCTCATCACCACCAACACCTCGGGCATTCCGATTAACCTGATGCTTGAGGGGCGGAGCGATGACTTTCAGCAGTATTTCTGCGGTACGCACTTCTTTAACCCCCCGCGCTACCTGCGCCTGCTTGAGGTCATTCCCTCGGCCAAAACCGATCCGGCGGTGGTCGACTTCTTTATGCACTACGGCGATCTGCACCTGGGCAAAGAAACGGTTCTTTGCAAGGATACCCCCGCCTTCATTGCTAACCGCATTGGGATTTACAGCATCCTGTCGGCCATGCACACCATCGAGGAGATGGGCTTGCGCGTGGGCGAGGTAGACAGCCTGACTGGTCCGCTCATCGGCCGTCCGAAGTCCGCCACTTTCCGCACCATGGACGTGGTGGGCCTCGACACCACCGTGAACGTAGCCAACAACCTGTTCGGCGCGCTAGAGCACGACGAAGCCCGCGAAGCGTTTAAGCTACCGACCATTGTTAAAGAACTGTACGACCGCCAGTGGCTGGGCGATAAAACCGGACAGGGCTACTACAAAAAGACCAAGGATGCTAAGGGGAAAACAGATATTTTAGAACTGGACTTTAGCACCTACGAGTACGGCGAGCGCAGCAAAGCGAAGTTCCCCTCGCTAGAGGCAGCTAAAGCGAAGGATGACATCAAAGAGCGTTTCAATGTTCTGCTGAACGCGTCGGACAAGGCGGGCGAGTTCTTCCGGGCGCACTTTTACCAGGTGTTTGCCTACTGTTCGCACCGCATTCCTGAAATTGCCGACGAACTGTACCGCATCGACCAAGCCGTGTGCGCGGGCTTCGGCTGGGAGCACGGCCCCTTCGAGACCTGGGATATGCTAGGCGTAAAAGAGACGCTCGAGAAGATGAAGGAAGCTGGCCACCAGCCCAAGGCCTGGGTGCAAGAGATGCTAGACACGGGAGCCGAAAGCTTCTATCGCGCCGAAAACGGACAGCGGCAGTACTACGACATTGACAGCAAGGAGTACAAAGTGATTCCGGGTACCGACAGCCTGGTGCTGCTGGATACGCTACGCGAAAACAAGATTCTGTGGAGCAATGACGGAGCCAACATTTTTGATCTGGGCGATGGCGTGCTGGGCGTAGAGTTCCGCACCAAGATGAACACGCTGGGGGCCGGACCGGTAGAGGCCATCAACCGTGCCATCGACATGGCCGAACAAGAATACGTAGGCGTGGTGATTGGCAACGAAGGCCAGAACTTCTCGGCGGGGGCCAACCTGGCGATGTTGTTTATGTACGCCGTAGACCAGGAGTTCGACGAGGTGGATATGATGATCCGTCAGTTTCAGAACACCATTATGCGGGTGCGCTACTCGGCGGTGCCGGTGGTGGTGGCTCCGCACGGCATGGCCCTGGGCGGCGGCTGCGAAATGACCATGCACGCCGACCACGTACAGGCGGCCGCCGAAACCTACACCGGCCTGGTGGAAGTAGGCGTCGGCCTGATTCCGGCCGGGGGCGGCACCAAAGAAATGGCCCTGCGGGTGTCGGACAGCCTCGAAGAAGGCGACGTGGAGTTGAATGCTTTGCAGAACGCCTTTATGAACATCGCTACGGCAAAGGTATCTACCTCGGCCCACGAAGCCTACGACCTGCACTACTTGCGTTCGTCGGACCGCGTCAGCTTGAATAAAGACCGGCTGCTGGCCGATGCCAAGGATGCGGTACTAGACCTGGCCGAGCAGGGCTACTCGCAACCCGTGATGCGGCAGGATGTGAAGGTGCAGGGCAAAACCGGTATGGCGCTGTTCCTGGCGGGCATCTACGGCATGCACCAGGGACGCTTTATCTCGGACCACGACAAAAAGATCGCCGAGAAAATTGCCTACGTGATGTGCGGTGGCCCGCTGTCGTACCCCCAGATGGTATCCGAGCAGTATCTGCTGGACCTAGAGCGCGAAGCCTTCCTGTCGCTTTCGGGAGAGAAGAAAACGCTGGAGCGCATCCAGTCTATTCTGCAGGGCGGTAAGCCGTTGCGGAATTAGCAGGAGTTAGCGTGCGTGTAATGTCTTAGTATCCGAACGCTTACTCACTGCGCAGGCTCTTCACCGGATTGGCCAGTGCCGCCCGCACGGTTTGGTAACTCACGGTGAGCAGTGTGATGAACATTGCCCCCAAACCGGCTCCGGCAAATACCCACCAGTGCAGTTCGGTGCGGTACTCGTAGTGCTGCAACCAGTCGCGGGCGAAGTAGTAAGCTACCGGAATAGCCATCAAGCACGAAATAGCCACCAGAACCACAAAATCGCGCGACAACAGTTGCCAGAGCTGCGCGGCCGACGCTCCCAGCACCTTGCGAATGCCGATTTCTTTGGTGCGCTGCTCCGCCACGAACAAGGCGAGTCCGAACAAGCCGAGGCAGGAGATGAGAATGGCCAACAGGGCGAAGAAGCTAGATAGCTTGCCCACGCGCACTTCGGTAGCGAACTTTTGAGCATATTCTTCGTCGGCAAACTCGTATTCAAAGAGATTAGCCGGATTATGTTTCTTGAAGACTGCTTCAATAGCTGCTAAAGCCGTCTGCGTATTAACATCGGACGCTAACTTGATATGAACTCCCCGGGAATTTACTTCATCAATGAAAACCGCCGTTGGTCGTACTGGCGCGTAGGGTGATTGCGTAATCATATCCTCCACTACTCCTATGATGGTATACGTGCTGTTGTCTCCCCGCTTCACTTGTTCCCCAATAGGGTTCTTTAGCCCCATGTACTTTACCGCCGCTTCGTTGATAACCACTCCCGCCGTGTCGGTTGTGAAATCGCGAGAAAAATCCCGCCCCTCGACGATCTTCCAATCCACAGTTTGGCCGAACTCGTGAGAAACACGCATGGTGACAAATTGGTCTCGCAGGTTGGGGTCTTTGCCCTTCCAGACGAAGTCATTGCGAAGGGCAGATGCCCCAGTGACTGGTGAGTCTGCCTTGGCTACTTCTTCTACCACGCCCGTCTGCAACAGATCGTTCCGAAATGCCATAAAATGGGCATTCACTTCATCACTTCGAATAGGTACTCCAATCAGACGATCAATATCATACCCAATCGGACGATTTTTGACGAACTGAATCTGCTGGAAGACCACCAAAGTGCCGATAATCAGACTAACCGAAACGGCAAACTGAGTCACCACAAGTGCCTTGCGGGGTAAGGTCGCCGTTCGGCCCGCCCGAAAGGTGCCCTTTAGCACCCGAACCGGGCGCAGCGAAGAAAGGTAGAGGGCGGGATAGCTTCCGGCCAGCGTGCCAGTGAGCAGTACGAATCCTAGTCCGGCCAGCCAGAACTCTAGATTGAGCCACGGAAGGCTAATTTCCTTACCAGCTACCTCGTTGAAGGCGGGCAGCATCAACGGCACTAGTGCCAGAGCTACCACAAAAGCTAAGCTAGCTACCAGCAGCGACTCCGTGAAGAACTGGCGCACCAACTGACTTCGCAGTGAGCCAATAGCTTTGCGCACTCCGATTTCCTTAGCTCGCTTCTCGGAGCGCGCGGTGCTCAGATTCATAAAATTGATACAAGCCAACAGTAGTACAAATACCCCAATAGTGCCAAACAGCCAGACGTACTGAATACGGCCGCCGACGTTAACGCCCTGCTCAAAATCGCTGTACAAATGCGCCTTAACCATAGGTTGTAAAAAGAGTTCCGTTCTGACAGGCGCGTCATTGTCTTCTTCCAAAACGCGCTTCATCACCGCGTCTTTGACGGTCGCCGACACCTGGTCCATTTTCGCGTGGTCGGTAAGCTGTACGATGGTCTGGAACCAGATATGGCCCCACCCGAGTTCGCCGGATAGCTCTTGCGCATACAACTCCCAGGGAGCGATAAACGCTACGTCGGTGAAGCTTGAATTGTGAGGTAGGTCTTCGTATACCCCAGTTACTTTCACCTCCTGCTTACCCAGCAGTAGCATTTGGCCCATCGGGTCTTCATCACTAAAAAATGCTCGGGCCGTCGCCTTGGGAAGCAATACCGAGTTAGGTTCAGTTAGTCCCTCTCGAGTGCCCGCTATCATTCGCAGAGAGAGCATTTCCGGGGCAGCGGGTTCCATAAACAGTCCTCTTCTAGCTAGCGCTTTGTCGCCCTGTCGCAGCGTTCGTCGTTGTGGAAAACTCGTCGTGATTACACAATTGAAGTGTGCGCCGTAGTTACTACGCAGTTCAGGAGCTAACTGCATTGGCTGTGAGTCCTCGGTTTGAATACCCTCACTGAACGTTATGTTTTGCATTACCCAGGCCAGCCGGTCGTAATTCTTATGGTACTTATTAAACGACAATTCGTCGTAAACCCATAAGCCAATCAGGATGGCAACGGCCATACCGACAGCGAGTCCGCTGACGTTGATGAAGGAATAGCCCTTGTGCTTAAACAGGTTTCTCCAGCCGATCTTGAAATAACTTTTGTACATCGCGTAGTGATTAGAATGAGAATACAGAGATTCAAGATTGCGAATAGCAAACGGACGTAGGTAGTGCAGCACTTGGTACCAATAGTTGAGTTTGGCTTGGCGCAACGAACGGTCTTTCACTGTCGCATAAAACTTCTCTTCTAGGTCACCCTGCACCTCTTCTAACAAGTCATCGCGCAGAAACCAGCGCAGAAAGCGTTGGGCCAGGCGGGGTGGCATGTTGTCTGAATCGCGCGGCGAAGCGTCAGGATGCATAGGATGATGAGGGTTGACAAGATTCTTTTACGCGACTAGATTTCATATTTGCTTGATTGTGCACTTATACTATTACTCTTCGTATATTTCATCCTGTCTATCCCGTTCCCCGGCGGCACCAATCCTGTAAATCCTGATTAAAACAATTACCCCAACCCCAACGATGGATACTGCTGCCACAGCGACAGCTTGAAATCACGCGAGGCCACCAGCGCTTGCTGCCCGTAGGCGGTGATGGTGTAGATGCGCTTGCGCCGTCCGCCCCGCACTGCCGTGGCTGCCCCCATCTCTGAAGTCACAAAACCCTTATCTTCCAGGCGACTTAGCGCGGAGTGCACCGCTCCGATGGACACCGTCCGACCCGTTTGGGCAGCAAATTCGCCGGCGGTTCGCAGGGCGTAGGCCGCCTCGCCCAGGATACCGACCAGCAGCAGGATAGTCTCTTCAAAGTCGCCTAAACGAGTTTCCTTCATAACCTACTAGATTGTAGATCTAATGTATGAAACAATTTTGTATATGCTATACATTTTAGAAAGAAACTCAGAAACAGGTTTGAAGGTGGACAATCAGCGACTCCGTGAAAAGAGTATGCTACTGGGGTGCAGCAGTTCTACCCAATTAGTTCGCGCACCCGCACGTTGAGCGGCAGTTGGGTAGCAGTGACGCTATCGTCGCGTGTCAAAGTTTCCATAAATTGGTAGCGCTCTTCGTTGGGCTGGCGATGCACTTCCAGTTGCTGCTTGTTCACGTCCACGATCCACACTTCGGGAATCCCCGCCGTGGCGTAGAGCGGAAGTTTGGTATTGCGGTCGTAGCGCAGCGTGCTATCGGATACCTCAATGAGAAGCAGTACGTCTTGGGGAGTGACTCCGGATTCAGCATAATAATCCTCACGGAACGGCAAGATTTTGATATCTGGCTCAGGTTCAGAGTGGTCGCCAATCTTTACTGGATTTTGTACATCTACAATGGCTTGCGGTGCCACAAGAGGGGATAATAATGTATTAAGGCGGCGAACAACGGCCGCATGGTAGTTTCCTATAGGGCTCATATAGATAATTTCTCCGTGAATCAGTTCGGTACGGTCGTCTTCGTGCAGGATGCCCGCTTCGGCCATCCGGTGGTACTCATTGATAGTGAATAAGCGTCGGGCTACGTCAGTCGTCATAGTGCAATAAATTAAGTTTAATCAATCCAAGATAACCAAAAAGTGAATTTATGCCGCCTGCGCCGCTTCAATTTTTCACCCTCCCTTCAGGCAAACTCCCCGAAATTGCGGTTGCCGTAGTAGATGCGCTCGTTGTAGGTGGCGTACTGCCCCACACTCTGCTGAAACGCCCGATAATTGTCGTGGATGCGCTGACTAGTCGCGTCACCGGCCACCATGCCGTCCAGAATCTCTTCGGTATACCGCTTAAACGTGCTGAGCACCGGCTCAGGAAACCGGCGGTACTGTACGCTTTCTTCGTCGGCCAGCTTCTGGGCGTAAATGCTATTCAACTTCTCTGACTCGGCAAACGACCAACTGTTGAGGCGGGCGGCGGCGGCCTGCACAATGGCCTGTAAGTCGCTGGGCAAGGCTTCGTAGCGCGAGCGGTTGGCGAACAGCTCCAGGGCGGTGCCCGGTTCGTGCCAACCGGGATAGTAATAGTACTTGGCCACTTGGTAAAAGCCCATCTGGTAGTCATGGTAGGGGCCGATCCACTCGGTGGCGTCGATCACGCCCCGCTCCAGGTTGGTATAAATCTCTCCTCCGGCCGACAGCACGGCGGTGCCACCCGCCTGGGCGAATACTTTGCCCCCGATGCCCGGAATGCGCATCTTGAGCCCCTTAATATCTTCGTTAGACCTAATTTCTTTATTAAACCATCCGCCCATCTGCATGCCGGTGTTGCCACCGGGGAAGGGCAGCAGATCGAAAGGAGCGTAGGTGTCGCGCCATAGTGTGCCGCCGTCACCACTGATGAGCCAGCTGTTCATCTGCTGGGCGTTCATCCCGAAGGGTACGGTCGAGAAGAACTGGGCCGCCGGCACCTTGCCCGCCCAGTAGTAGGCCGCCCCGTGCCCCAGCTCCACCGCCCCGTTGCTCACCGCATCAAACACCTCGAGCGAGGGCACCAGTTCGCCCCCGCCGTACACGATGATCTCGAGCCGCCCACCCGACATCTCGTTCACCCACTCGGCAAATTTGTTGCACCCCTCGCCCAGGATGGGGAAGTTAGGTGGCCAGGTGGTAATCATCTTCCACCGGTAGGTCTCGTTGAAGTTGAGGTAGGGGGCTTCGGCCGGGGCCGTGGTTTGCTTAGGCGCGCACCCAGCGGCGAGCAGCGCGGGTGCGGTAAGGGCGGCCGGGGCCTGGGTAAGGAAGCGGCGGCGGGGAATCGACTTCTTCATGGGGCAGGGGGGTGAAGTCGGCAATATAAAAGAAATATTACTGCTTCACGTACACCTGGTTCTGCTGGCGCTGGTAAGCGTTGCGGATCACCGGAATTCGTTCGCTGATGCTCGGCATTAGGTTCGCCTGGTCGATGATCAGGTCGGGCATATCGGCGGTGAAGTTGATGTAAACCTCCGAGAGGTTCTCGAAGTAGTTCATCTGGTTGAGCTGGTTGGAGGCAATCTGCCAGTTTAGGTAGGGGGTGGCCGGTTTGGCGTTTTGGTAGATGCTTAGGTTGTCACCCAGCACCAACACCCGCTTGTTGGTTACTAAGGCATCGTAGGCGGTGGGCTGCACCAGTAATGCTTCGGTATGCGCTATTTGGTTGATTGAAAAGTAGTTGAACAGCAGCGCGTAGCCACTTAGCGGTAGCAGAATCACCAGCAAGGCAGTGGCTAGTTCGGCCTGCCACATCCGCTGAATAATGAGTAGATAGTGGGTGATGAAAAAGGCAAACGGCGGCACAAAGAGAAGCAGATGAAACGGAGCCAACTCCTGGACCCACAGCAGCGCCAGCAGCGCCACCACCGTATTCACGAACATCACCTGCTGCAGGTGCGCCTGCTGGATGGTGAAGCGCCGGTACTGGGTTACGTGGTACAGCGACAGCGCGAAGAATACAAGGGCCACCGCCAGGATGATGAGCAGGGTTACTCCGTTTACGTAATGGTGGCTGGCCAGGTGGCCAAAGGCCAGCACGTACTGGTACACGAAAGCGCCCGCCGTTTCGGTGAGGTAGAAGTAGGTAAGGGCTACCGCAAACGGAAGCACCACCCCGTAGAGCAGCAGCAGCGATCGCCGGGGCGACAAACTGGCGAAGAGCATGTAGGCGTAGAAAATCGGGACGATAAACAGCAGGGTGGGCAGATGAAACAGGGCGGCCACTCCCACAAAGATTCCCGACCGCAGGATCTGTCCGTCGCGCAGCGTGCCCTCAATCCTATCAAAGGTATTGCGAAAGGCCAGCAGTACCCAGGTAAGGCTCATCAGCACGGGCGACAGCGTGTAGAAGTCGAAAGACAGGCTCATGAGCAGTCCGTAGACCAGCGCGGGCACGTAGGTGCTCTCGCGGTAGGCCTTGCGGGCCCGCAGAAAGTCGTTGAACACCAAACTTTGGTAAATGGTGAGCAGAGCTGCCAGCCCGGTATACACCCACCGCTGCCGGTCGAGCAACATCTCTAGGGTACCGTACACCGCCGCCGACAGCGGACCAACGTCGTCCCATACTCCCACGTACAGCCGGTGCCCCTCGGCCAGCCGCTCGCCCAGGAGCATCCAGCTAAGTTCGGGCAGCGTAAGCGGGGTGTCCGACAGCCAGAAGGGCAGCCGAATTAGCAGCAGCAGCACGCATACGCCCAGCATTCGGTACGGGTCGTTGACTCTAAAGAAGGTTAGCATACGAAGCGCAAAAGAACTACTCTGGGCGCCAGGAAACAACGTCCTGTACTTTTTTATCCTGATTAGTGTGATTTGTGCAGGGGCAATGGTAAGTTTGTTACGCTATGAAAGAGAGTAAGCGACAAAAGCAGGCCGCTGGCCTTATCCAGCGCGACCTAAGTGAACTGTTCCAGCGGAACGCGGCCAACTGGTTGGGCAAACCCACCTTTGTTACCGTCACCAACGTAACGATGAGTCCCGACCTGAGCGTGGCCAAGGTGTACCTGAGCTTTGTGCTCGACGACAACCGCCAGGCCATGATGGATACCCTGAACCAGCGCAAGAGCGACGTGCGCCGGGTGCTGGGCAACCGCATCGGCAAAGCCGTACGGGTGGTGCCCGAACTGATCTTCTATCTCGACGAGAGCGCCGACTACGCCAGCCACATCGACCAACTGCTGTCCGAACTGGATATTCCCCCCGCCGACGATGAACAGTAGCGTCCACAGTCGACAGTCCATAGTCCACGGTAGGCTGTCGACTGTGGACTATCGACTATGGACTGTCGACCATCGACTATCGACTACCCCATGAACTTTCCCTTCCTTGTTGCCCGTCGGTACTTCCGCTCCAAGAGCACCAAGAACTTCATTCAGGTAATCTCGAACATCTCGATGGTAGGGGTGGCCGTCGGTTCTATGGCGCTGGTTGTGGTGCTGTCGGTGTTCAATGGCCTGGAGGAGCTGATCCGCGCCTCGTACAACACCTTCGATCCGGAGTTAAGGATCACGCCCACCCGGGGCAAGACCTTTCTCTTCACCGACTCGCTTCGCACCCAGTTGCAGGCCCTGCCCGGCGTGGGGCTGGTTACCGAGGTGATCGAAGACAATGCCCTGGCCCGCTACCAAGACGCCTCGAAGGTAGTTACCATCAAGGGCGTAAGCGATAACTTTGTGGAGCAAAACCGGCTCGACCGCGCCATGATCTACGGCGACGTGGTGCTCAAAGATGAGCAGCGGAGCTACGCCATCCTGGGTCAGGGCGTGCAGTATGATCTTTCTATCGCTCCTTCTAACGACTTCTACGCGCTACAAATATACAGCCCCCGAAGGAGCACGTCGGGTGGCTCGGGCTTCAACCCCAACCCGATGGCCAGCTACGTGCGGCGGAAGAACATCATGCCCGGCGGGGTGTTTGCCATCGAGAAGCAGTTCGACGCCAACTACGTCATTGTGCCCCTGAGCTTCGCCCAAGACCTATTCGAATACGATAGCGAACTTACCGCGCTCGAGATAAAAAGTCAGTCCGATGCCAATCCGAGCCGCGTAGAGCAGCAGATCCAGGAGCTACTGGGCGATAGCTTTCAGGTGCTTAACAGCGATGAGCAGCACGCCAGCCTGCTGCGGGCCATCCGGTTCGAGAAGCTGTTTGCCTACATCACGTTTTGCTTTATTCTGGCGGTAGCTTCTTTTAACATCTTCTTCTCGCTGTCGATGCTGGCCATTGACAAGCGCAAGGATGTGGCCATGCTCTACGCCCTGGGGGCCACCCGCCGCACCGTGCGCCGGGTCTTCTGGTGGGAGGGCATCATCATCGCCCTGGTGGGCACGGTAACCGGCCTCACGGTGGGGTTTCTGATCTGCTGGGTGCAGCAAACCTTCGGAGTGGTGTCGATGGGAATGCAAACCGCCATCGTGGATGCTTACCCGGTGAAGATGGAGCTGAATGACTTTCTGTATACCGCCCTAAGCATCACCGTAATCGCCCTGCTGGCTACCTATCGCCCGGCGGTAATTGCCGCCCGCACCCACGTGAAAGACTTTTTGTAAGTTCGGTTTTTTGTCTACATTGTACCCTGCCAAAACCTAGCTGATACCAC
Source organism: Tunicatimonas sp. (assembly GCA_049650865.1). Taxonomy (GTDB): domain Bacteria; phylum Bacteroidota; class Bacteroidia; order Cytophagales; family Cyclobacteriaceae; genus Tunicatimonas. The sequence continues at coordinate 3,325 of JBASAY010000016.1, read as the reverse complement.
AATCAACCCTTTGGGCGCATGAAAGTGTCTACCGACCAACCCTTTAAGGTAATCTACTCCCTGTTCGCGCACGAGTACCTGGGGTACCTTTTTGAGTCGTTTGCGGTGCAACTGGACGATGAGCAGCGCTTCACCTTCGAGCACCAGAACATCTCGTACCTTAACGCCCACGAGTTTGCCCAGGATCTGGACGAGGACGACTACCGACTCATCAAACTCATGGACAGCATGCAGCAGGAGGTGGTCATCCAGAAGTTTCACAAAAAGAAAATCAAACCGCACGAGTTCTTCTTTAAGGTGTTCGAGGGCGATAGCGATCGGCAGCAGCAGGTGCGCAACGAGATCGACCGTTACCTAGAAGACATTCGCACCCAAGTGCTTCCGTTGCTAGGAGGAAAACCCCTGTTCGAGATGAGCAACGACGGCGAGCCGGTGGGCAACCCCATCGAGGTGATGAAAGAGAAGGCGACCGTGCTGTTTCACTTTCGCCGCAACGAAGAAAATACCCACTACTTTCCTACCATCAAGCACCGGGGCGAAAAGCTGGACTTTCAGTACAAAAACGCCTACATCGTGTGCCGGGAGCCCGCCTGGATGGTGCTAGAGGGCAAATTATACACCTTTGAGAAAGACGTAGACGGCAACAAACTGGCCCCCTTCCTGAAGCGGAAGTTCATCGTAATCCCCCGTAAGGTAGAAGACTCGTACTACCGCAAATTTGTAGCGCCCCTGGTAGCCTCGTTCGACGTGTACGCCAAAGGCTTCGACATTCGATCAGAGAGCCACCGTCCCAAACCGCACCTTACCTTTTACGAGGTGCATCCCGACGCAGCGGATGCTTCCGTCAACCCGGCCCGCGGGGCAACGGCAACTTCCTCAACCGGCTCAGAAGCCGAGGACATTGCCTTTGAGCTGACCTTCGCGTACGGAGAGCACCGACTTATCCCTAACCAGAAGGAAACCGTAAGCGTGGTGGTAGAGCAGCAAGATGACCAGTACACCTTTCGCCGAATTGTGCGCGATATGGCCCGCGAGATTGGGGTGATGCACTTGCTTAAGGATCAGAGTCTCGACTTTCACGAGTGGCCCGCGGTGCTGGACAAGAACAAGGCCATCGACTGGATTAACCGCCACCGGCCGCAGTTAGAGGAGGCGGGCGTGGTGGTGCACCAGCAGCATACCGGCAGCAAAAAATACTTTCTAGGCCCTTCGTCGATCAACGTGCAGGTGCGCGAAAACATCGACTGGTTCGACATCCACGCGGTGGTATGCTTCGGCGACTACCAAATTCCCTTCAAGAAGCTTCGCTCGTCGATCCTGGCCAAAAAGCGCGAACTGTTGCTGCCTAGCGGCGAGATTGCCATCATTCCCGAAGCTTGGTTTACGGAGTACTCAGAATTGTTCGCCCTGGCCGAGAAGGCGGGCGACGACAGTGCCGACAGCGTGCGCCTAAAGAAGCATCACTTGAGCCTGGTGCAAGACCTACAGCACGGTGAGCGGGCCCAGGTAACCATGGACCGCAAGTTGGAGCGCCTGCGTAACTTCAGTAAGATTGAAGACTTTCCGATGCCGGAGCACTTTCGGGGAGAGTTGCGACCCTACCAGAAGGCGGGCTACAACTGGATGCACTTCTTGAACCAGTACCGCTTCGGAGGGTGCCTGGCCGACGACATGGGACTGGGCAAAACCGTGCAGACCCTGGCCCTGCTGCAGCGGCAAAAAGAACAACAGGAGCTCACGAACGAAGGGCCCCGCACCTCGCTGCTGGTGATGCCCACCTCGCTGATCTACAACTGGGAGATGGAAGCCAAGAAGTTTACCCCGCAGCTAAAAGTGTTTATCTACACGGGCACTAACCGTGATAAGAACGTGGAGCAGTTTGCCCACTACGATTTGGTGCTCACTTCCTACGGCATCGCTCGAATTGATATTGATATCCTGCGCGATTACTACTTCAACTACGTAATCCTGGACGAGTCGCAGGCGATCAAGAATCCGAACTCCGCGATTGCCAAAACGGTGCGAGAATTTAATACCCGCCACCGCCTGATCCTTACCGGCACCCCGCTCGAGAACAGTACCATGGATCTATGGTCGCAGATGACGTTTATCAATCCGGGACTGCTGGGCACCAAAACGTTTTTTAAGAATGAGTTTGTGACTCCCATCGAGAAGAAGGGGGATACGAGTAAGTCAGAAAAGCTCCACTCCATCATCAAGCCCTTTATCTTGCGGCGGCAGAAGTGGCAAGTGGCCACCGAACTGCCCGAAAAGATAGAGAACGTAACCTACTGCGCCATGACCGAAGCGCAGGAAGCGCGCTACGAAGAAACGAAGTCGTTCTACCGCAACGAGATTCTAGACCTTATTGAGCACAAGGGAATACAGAAGTCGCAGATGCTGCTGTTACAGGGGCTTACCCAACTGCGGCAGATTGCCAACCACCCCCGCATGGTGGATGAGCAGTACGCCGAAGAATCGGGTAAGATGAAAGACATGCTGCACATGCTCACCAGTGCCATCAGTGAGGGGCATAACATATTGATATTCAGTCAGTTTGTAAAGCATCTTACTTTGGTAAGTGAGCAATTAAAGGAACGCGACATTGCCTACGCTTACCTCGACGGCAGCACGAAAAACCGGCAGGAGCAGGTAGAAAGTTTTCAGGAAGACCAGCGCCTGCGGGTATTTCTGATCTCGCTGCGCGCCGGGGGCGTAGGGCTTAACCTCACCAAGGCCGACTACGTGTTTATCCTGGACCCGTGGTGGAACCCCGCCGTAGAGAAGCAGGCGGTAGACCGGGCGCACCGCATTGGGCAGGAAAACCGGGTGTTCACTTACAAGTTTATCACCCGCGATACCGTAGAGGAGAAAATCTTGCGCCTGCAGGAAAGCAAACTCAAATTAGCCACCGACCTGATCTCTACCGAAGAGAGCTTCGTTAAGAAGCTAACGAAGGATGACATCAGTGCGATATTGAGCTAGAATGCCCGTTGCGGATGAGTGTCGGGTTTGCTTGTTGTGCCGAAGGGCGGTATGGCAGACAAATATCAGAACAAATACCGCATTGCCTCAGCCCGCGCACCTTGGTGGGATTACGGCTGGGAAGGGGCGTATTTTATCACCATTTGTACGCACGACCGGCAACATTTCTTTGGGAACATTGAGGGTGGCGTTATGCAATTATCGCCCGTTGGGGCGTTGGCCCATCAATATTGGCAGGAAATACCGGGCCGTTTCCCGTACGCCCAATTGGACGCCTGGGTGGTGATGCCCAATCATATGCATGGTATTTTAATCATCCGTAGAGACGCGGTTAACCGCG
>JBASAY010000015.1:0-2721 GCA_049650865.1 Tunicatimonas sp. | reverse complement strand
CCGGTGCTCAAAGCCCGCATGAACGCCGACCTGCACATGGCGGGCGACCTCAAAAATACCGGCAAGGGCAACCTGTTCGTTATCTTCGGCGAGCCGGACATCGACGTTCTGGAAGCCGACAGCGATCAGCTTCAGGTCAAGATCAACGGCGTAGACGTGTTTCACCCCAACAGCGGCAAAGTGCAAAGCGACGGCGTGGACGGCATTGCCTGCTGGTTTCTGGATACCGACTACAACGAAGAAAGCTTCTTCGTACGTCACGCCTACTTCTTGGGAGCCAACGATCCCTACAAAGCCCTGAAGACAACGCTGAAAGCCGAGATCAACCAGGAAGCCTGGGACACCCTGCACAGCGACACCTCGCGCCCCTTCGACAAACCCGCCTCCGGCCGGATTGCCGTGAAGGTGATTAATCATTTGGGAGATGAGATAATGAAGGTGTACCGGGTTTAATCGGGGAACTAAATTTGCATTTTAGCGTTTATAGCGTTTATATTGGCACTTCAAATGTATGACCGTCATGAACCGGAACCGACTCGATCCATCCCTGCTCTCTCCCAGTGAGCTCGAAGAACTCTCCACTGCTTTCGCCCGGCCGGGGCACATCGCCCTCATCAACGACCAAGGAAAACGGACCGAGATTCCGGAGGCTCTTTTCAGGTACCTGACGCGCCTCGTACGGCTGATGAACGAAGGGCGGGCCGTCATCTCCATTCCGGATGACGAAGCCTTTACTACGCAGGCGGCCGCCAATTACCTGGGCGTCTCCCGGCAGCACCTGGTCGACCTGCTAGAGGGCGAAAAGATTCCTTTTCATAAGGTGGGATCACACCGGCGGGTGGTGTTCCGTGACCTGCTAGCCTACGAAAAACATCGGGACCAGGCACGACGAACCGGACTAGATAACCTAATGGATGCCGTTGACAAGGCGGGTCTGTACGACGCTGACTACACCGGTGACGAATGAGCGCAGACTTCAAGGTTTTCATAGACGCCTGCGTCTTAGCGAACTACGGCGTCTGCGACCTGTTGCTTCGCCTGGCCGAGAAGCCTCGTCAGTACCTACCCGCGTGGTCGGAAGCGGTACTGACCGAAGTGTACCGGGTGCATACTCAGAAACTCAAAAGAAAATGGCCCCCAAAACTGGCGACCTCGTTCGGCGATGCGCTGCGAGCGAACTTTCCCGAAGCCATGTCGGCCGGATACGAGCACCTGCTGCCCGCCGTAAAGAATGACCCCAAAGATCATCACGTACTGGCCGCCGCTATTCACGCAGGAGCTAGCATCATTCTGACATTCAACCTGCGTGACTTCCCAGACGAAGCCCTCGCCCCGTGGGGCATCAAAGCCCTACACCCACAGGCTTACCTGCTCACCCTCTACGATATGGACTCTCGACAGGTCATGAATCGCATCGTTGCGATTGCCGCCCGGCGTGGTCAGGACCCGGAAGACGTGCTGATTACGCTGGGGAAATCGTTACCGACATTCACCACCCGATTGTTAGACGACTTACTATAATCAGTTTATTACCATGGAATTTCGCATTGCTGATACTTTCACCGACAGCCTGACCAAACTTACTGGTCAGGTGCAAAAGATCGTCAAAACCACTGCCTTCGATCTGCAGATGAATCCGGCGAACCCTAGCATGCAGTTTCATCGCATCGACCGCTCTAAAGACCCCAACTTCTGGTCCATTCGCGTTAACCGTGACATTCGTTTGGTCATTCACAAGACGAAATCCAGTATGTTGCTCTGCTACGTCGACCACCACGACCAAGCTTACCAGTGGGCCGAACGTCGTCGGCTGGAGAAGCATCCCAAGACCGGAGCCGCCCAACTGGTGGAGGTACGGGAGACAATCAAGGAGATCATCATTCCGCAGTACGTAGAAGAAGTTCAGACCAAGCAATTGCCCCTGTTGTTTGAGGACGTGTCTGACGAAGAACTGCTGAGCTACGGCGTGCCCGCCGACTGGGTGGCCGACGTGCAAAAAGTGACCGAAGATACGCTGTTTCACCTCACGCCACACCTACCGCAGGAAGCGGCTGAGGCACTGCTCGACCTGGCCACCGGAGCTACTCCCCGCGCTGTCTACCAGGCGCTGCCCGAAGATGATCCCTTCGAGCACCCCGAAGCGCAGCGTCGCTTCCGCGTGATGAAGGACACCGACGAACTCAAGCGCGCGTTAGACTACCCCTGGGAAAAGTGGACACTCTTCCTGCATCCCGAACAGCGCACGCTGGTCAACCGCGACTACAACGGCCCGGTCCGTATCGCTGGCTCGGCGGGTACGGGAAAGACGGTGGTAGCCCTGCACCGGGCGGTACACTTGGCCCGTACGTACCCGGGAAACCGCGTGCTGCTTACTACCTTCTCTGCGGCCCTAGCCAACGCCCTGCGCACCAAGTTGATACGTTTGGTGGAGCACGAACCTCGCCTGGCCGAACGCATTGAAGTGTATGCCATGAACGAAATCGGCCGCCGCTTGTACGAGCTGCGGATTGGTTCGTTGCAGTTAGTCGACCAAGAAAAAGTACGACAACTGCTGGAAGACGCCAACCAGCGTGAATACGACTTCACCACCCGCTTTCTAATGATGGAATGGGAGCAGGTGGTGGACGCCTGGCAGCTTCAAAGCTGGGAAGAATACCGGGACGTGCGTCGCCTGGGTCGCAAAACTCGGCTGGCCGAAGGCAAGCGGCAAGCACTGTGGAC
>JBASAY010000014.1:0-116170 GCA_049650865.1 Tunicatimonas sp. | reverse complement strand
TATGCACGTATTCGTAGCTTCATTTCCACGGCCCGAAAACAACAAAAGCAGGTCTTTGCTGAACTCTGCCGTATGGTCAACGGTGAGTCCTTCCTGCGTGATCTCAAGACTACCTAAATAGTTACAGAATATGAATGCTTGGATTGACTGTATGGATGAGTTCGTCGACGAACTTACACTAATTGAATTAGGAGACTGTAGAGCTTTAAAAAAAACGAAGCCTGAAATCATCGAAGCAATAAGTGAATGCTCTGCGTTTGTCAATTACAGGAGAACTGAATCCAATCAAAAGCCTTCCCTAGTCATCTCAATGTTTACTTAGTGACTCTAGAAAGTAAGATAGTAATAGAATTCGGAATACCTGAATATGGCTGGCTCCCTACTAGTTTGAGTTATGAAAGCTTTGAATTAAAGCTAGACATTTCGAATGTTCCGCTCGACCCCATGGTTCAGCTATGTGACGCTTTAGTTGGGATCAATAGAGGAATAAGAGAACCACGTAGAGTTATCTGGCACTTGGAACCGTATTGTTACTACCTTCAATTAGAAGAACTAGAAGATTGCTATAAAGCTACAATTTTGGAATCAGACGAATTTGACAGTCCTACAAAAGCTACAATTGAGATTACAGGTTCTTTTGAAAAGATAATTCTTCCGTTTTACAGAGCATTAAAAAAGTTTTGGTCAAAATCATTTAGACAGCCACATTGGGATGAACTTGACCCAGAACGAATTGAAGAGTTGTCAGGATTGATAAAAAAGAAAAAGAACATAACAGCTAGAAATTCATAGCTACCCTGCGGGATAGCCGCGTCTTTCAGCCAAAAAGATAGAGTCTCATCCTGACCTCTGTACTGTCTGTAGCAAATATATGTGCGCCAGAGTATCTATCCATGATGGTAAATCAAATGGGCATGCCCCTTTCTGATTACATCTAACTCACAGTATCACTACTCCTACACCCCCTCAATCAACTGCTGCACCAGCCGGGGCACCCCTACGCTGGCGGGTTCGGCGATGGCATGGATGGCAGGCTGACGGTCGTAGTTGGGAGTGTGGGGATCAATGATATAGACCGGAGTGCCCTCGGCCACTTCGTAGAGTAGTCCGGCCGCCGGATACACCTGCAGTGAGGTGCCCACCACAATTAACACATCGGCCTGGGCGGTTGCCCGCTGCGCTACCTCCATCATCGGCACCATCTCGCCGAACCACACGATGTGCGGACGCAGCTGCGACCCTTTCTCGCAGGTATCGCCCCAGTTGAGCTCCCAACCTTCCACATCGTAGACCAAGTTTTCATCGGCGGTGCTGCGCGACTTAAACAGTTCGCCGTGCAGGTGCATCACGCGCGACGACCCCGCTTGCTCGTGCAGGTTGTCGACGTTCTGCGTAATCACCGTTACGTCGTAATGAGCCTCTAGATCGACCAACGCCCGGTGCCCCGCGTTGGGTTGTACCGAACGAGCGGCTTTGCGGCGTTGGTTGTAGAAATCTAATACCAAATGCGGGTCTTTTTCCCAGCCCTGGGGCGAGGCTACGTCCATAATGTCGTGCCCCTCCCATAGCCCGTCGGCCCCGCGAAAGGTCGGAATGCCGCTCTCGGCACTGATGCCCGCTCCCGATAGTACCACAATTTTTTGCATAGCCAAAGCTAGTCATCCGTTCACTTTCAATCAAGGGGGGGCCTTGTCCCCTCCAAAGTAATTGATAAATTTACCCCCGCTGACCTTATCCGACAACCTTATTCGCTACCATGGCTACCCAAACCTCCCGTAAACGAAAGCGCAGTCCCCTACTCATCATTGCCATTGTGGTTGCGGTGCTCCTGCTACTGCTGTTTGTAGCGCGGCAGCTCGAGTGGATTGGGGGCAAAGATACCCTGAAAATAACGTTGGCTACCGCCAACCCCCAAACCATTGTGGAGCGGGTGAGCGCCTCCGGAACGGTGCAACCGGTGGTAGAGGTGAAAATCTCTCCGGAAGTGCCGGGCGAGATTATCGAGCTCAACGTAGAAGAGGGCGACTCGGTGCAGCAAGACCAATTGCTGGTGCGCATCCGGCCCGACAACTTCGAATCGGTGCTATCGCGTACGCAGGCGTCGCTTAACCAGCAGCGGGCCAACCTGTCGCAGATGCAGGCGTCGCAAGCTAGCGCGGAGGCCCGCCTGGTGCAGGCCCAGGCCAACTACGACCGTAACAAGAAATTATACGAAGACCAGGTAATCTCCGACGCCGACTTCGAGCAAATCGAGAGTAGCTACCAGGTGGCGCGGCAGGACGTAGAGTCGGCCAAGCAGAACGTGCAGGCGGCCCGCTACGGCATCCGCAGCGCGCAGGCCACTGTCGAAGAGGCGCGCGAGAACCTGTCGCTTACCAGTATCTTTGCCCCGGTGAGCGGCATCGTGTCGAAGCTGGACGTGGAAAAGGGCGAGCGGGTGGTAGGCACCTCGCAGATGGCGGGTACCGAGATGCTGCGCATCGCCGACCTCAACCAAATGGAAGTGCGGGTCGACGTAAATGAGAACGATATTATTCGGGTGTCAATCGGCGACACGGCGGTGGTGGACGTAGACGCCTACAGCTACGCCGATAAGGAGTTTGAGGGGGTGGTAACGGCCATCGCAAACACCGCAAACACCAAGGTTACCGAAGAAGCCGTAACCGAGTTTGAGGTGCGCATCCGTTTGCTCAATGCGTCGTACCAAGACCTGCTCGACGAGAAGCGGTCCTACCCCTTTCGGCCGGGCATGACGGCCAGCGTGGACGTGATCACGCAGCGCCGGGAAGACGTGCTGTCCGTACCGCTATCGGCTGTAAGCACCCGCCCCCGCGACTCTACCGAGCAAGCGACCACCGAACCTACTTCGCTGGCCGACCAAGAAACCACCGACGAGGTGGTGTTTCGCTACCAGCCCGACAATACGGTGAGCAAGGTAGTGGTAGAAACCGGCATCAGCGATTACGAGAACATCGAGATCATCAGCGGACTATCGGAAGGCGACCGGATCGTGTCGGGGCCCTACGTGGCGGTATCGCGCGAGTTGGCCGACGGCATAGAGGTAGAAGAAGCGGAGTCGGGGCGGGATAAACCGAAAGAATAAGTATATTTCTCAGCAACTATAAACCGTACGCAACCATGACCGGCCAAATCCGCTTGCAACTGTCTACCATGATGTTTCTGGAGTACTTCGTATGGGGCGCGTGGTACGTTACCCTAAGTACGTACCTAGGAACGACTCTTAAGTTTGAGGGTACTCAAATTGGGCTGGCCTACAGCGCCTTTGCCATTGCAGCAATGATCTCGCCCTTCTTTGTGGGAATGATTGCCGACCGGTTTTTCCCTACCGAGCGGGTGCTAGGAGTGCTGCACTTGGTGGGCGCCGGGTTACTCTACTGGCTCAGCACAATCACTGAGTTTGCATTGTTCTACCCAGTGATCATTGCCTATACGCTGTGCTTCATGCCTACCATTGCGTTGACCAACTCCTTGTCGTTTCATCACATGGACAACCCGGGCAAGGAGTTTCCTGGCGTGCGGGTATTGGGTACCATCAGTTGGATTATAGTAGGACTGCTCGTTGGCTACCTCAGTATTGAAAGTCAGGCCACTCCCATTCTGATTGCTGCGGGGGTATCAATAGTCATGGGTTTTTACTGCTTCACCCTGCCGCATACTCCGCCCAAAAGCCAAGGTGAAAAAGCTAGTTGGCAGGACATTATCGGCCTGGATGCGCTAAAGCTGATGAAAGATCGCTCATTCGCGGTATTGTTCATCGCTTCGCTACTTATTTGCATTCCGCTATCGTTTTACTACAGCTTCGCCAACCTATTCTTGAATAACATTGGCGTCGAAAATGCAGCGGGTAAGATGACGATGGGCCAGATGTCGGAGATTGCTTTTCTGCTGCTGATGCCCTTTTTCTTCAAGCGTTTTGGCTACAAGGTGATGTTGATGATCGGGATGGCCTGCTGGTCGGCGCGCTACGTGCTGTTTATGTACGGCAACCCCTCGGAGCTGGTCTGGATGCTCTACGGGGGCATCATTCTGCACGGCATCTGCTACGACTTCTTCTTTGTAACGGGTCAGATTTACGTAGACGAGCGGGCACCCAAGCATATCAAGAACGCCGCCCAGGGGCTTATTACCTTCGCCACCTACGGGGTGGGCATGTTTATCGGCTCGACGCTGTCGGGGGTGGTTGCCGAGAACTACTCGGTAGTGAATGAGGTAAGCGGCAATCCGGTGTATCAGTGGGACAGCATTTGGCTGGTACCCGCGTTGCTGGCTGGGGTCGTTTTGGTGCTGTTTACCCTGTTCTTCCGCGAGAAGCCGCCCGCAAAAGAGGCTTCCGGCGATAAGGTATATACCAAGGCTACCGAAGCGGTGCCCGAGAGCAAGCCCTCCTTCTGACCTAACCTGCCTGCCAATAATTTGTCGCTTTGATTTTTATTGTTATCTGAAAAGAATTGATATATTGCCGCACAACAAAACTATCCTCAACCTAACATACCGCCTACTGACACGATCAGCGGGCGTTAACTATTCAACAACATGAACATTTACGTAGCGAACCTTAACTTCAAGGTTCAAGACGACGAACTCCGCGAGCTTTTTGAAGCTTACGGGGAAGTGAGTTCCGCCAAAATCATTCAGGATCGCGACTCGGGCCAGTCCCGCGGCTTTGGTTTCGTAGAGATGCCCAGCGATGAAGATGCGGCGGCCGCCATTGAAAACCTCGACGGCACAGACTTTAGCGGACGAAGTTTACGGATCAGCGAAGCCCGTCCCAAGCCCCAGGGCGGCGGCGGATACCGGGGGTAAGCATCGACTGCGACCCGTTCTGCTTGGTGCTTTGTTTAAAATCAGCTCTTCCTAGAATGTTAGCATCTTGTTAGATATTTGAATGTCGAATGTCCAATAAGGAATGCAGAATGATGAAGTAGTGCGTGATAGTTCATACGCACTGATTGTGCGGTCGGGCTGCCATTAGGATTCGTTCATCAGCGTCTCAATCTCGTCGGCTTCGATGGGGATGTTGCGCATCAGGTCGTGCACTCCGTCATCGGTAATCACCACGTTGTTCTCCAGGCGGATGCCCAGGTTTTCTTCGCGGATGTAGATGCCGGGCTCCACGGTAAACACCATACCCACCTCAAACGGACGGTACACGTTACCCACGTCGTGCACGTCTAGGCCCAGGTGGTGCGAGGTGCCGTGCATAAAGTACTTTTTGTACAGCGGCTTCTTCTCGTCCTGCTGCTTCACCTCGTGGGCGTCGAGTAGTCCCAGTCCGATGAGTTCGCGTTCCATAATCTTGCCCACTTCTTTGTGGTATTGTTTAATCGTATTGCCCGGTCGCAGCAGCGTCATAGCCTCCCGTTGCACCCGCAACACCGCGTCGTACACCGCCCGCTGCCGCTCGGTGAAGCGTCCGCTCACGGGGATGGATCGGCTCATGTCGGCGTAGTAGCGGGAGTACTCGGCACCAACGTCCATCAGCAGTACCTCACCAGCCTGGCAGGTAGCGTGGTTGTCCAGGTAGTGTAGCACACAGGCATTGGCTCCGGAGGCTACGATGGGTTCGTAGGCGAAACCGCGGGAGCCGCTGCGTACAAACTCGTGCAGGTATTCGGCCTCGATCTCGTACTCTTTAACTCCCGGTTTCAGCATCCGTAAAACCCGCCGGAAGCCCTGCTCGGTGATATCGCAGGCCTGCTGCTGCCGGGCGATTTCTGCTTCTGACTTAATGGCCCGCAGTTGGTGCATGAGCGGGGCCAGGCGCTCGTAGCGGTGCAGGGGGTAGCGCTCCTGGCAGTATTCGATGAAACGAGCGTCTCGCGTTTCTACCCGCACGCTGGCCCGCAGGTGCTCGTTGCTGTTCAGGTACACGTGCTGCGCCTCCGCCATCAAGGTATTAAAAACCCGGTCGAACTCCGACAGCCAAAACACGTTGGCAATGCCCGAGGCGGCGGTGGCTTCTTCCTTGGTGTACTTGTGCCCTTCCCAGATCGCAATAAGCTCGCTGGTTTCCTTTACGAACAGCACCTCCCGGTAGACCTCGTCGGGGAAGTTAGGCGCTAGCAGCAGAGTGCTCTCTTCCTGATCGATGCCGGTAAGGTAGAACAGGTCGGAGTTTTGCACCAAGCGCAGCGTTCCGTCGGCGTTGGTAGACGGGATATCGTTGCTGTTGAGTACTGCTAGCGACTGGCTTTTTAGCAGACTCACCAAGCGTTGGCGGTTGCTGATGAATAATGAGGCGGGAATAGGTTCGTGGCGCATACGTGGAATAGAACGGAAAAGAACGAAAGAAAGAAGAGAATACTAAATATCCAACCCCGCCTAGCGAATACCGTAGGAAACTTTGGCGCCGCTTTTTCTATATTTGCGCACTGTTACCAAAGCAACTAACGCAGAAGTGATAGAGCGGTGGTGCCCGTAAGAAAGCAAATAAATGGAAGAAAAGATTAGAATCGCCGTCCAGAAGTCAGGACGCCTGAGCGATAAGTCGCTGGAGTTGCTACACGAGTGCGGCATTCACTTTAGCAATGGTAAAAATAAACTTCGGGCGGTGGCCGCTAACTTTCCGGCCGAACTGCTCTTTTTGCGCGACGATGACATTCCGGGCTACGTGGAAGACGGCGTGGCCGACCTGGGCATCGTGGGTGAAAATGAGGTAGCCGAGAAGCACAAAAACGTGAACGCACTCAAGAAGCTGGGCTTCTCTAAGTGCCGGTTGTCGCTGGCCATTCCGCGGGATGTGTCGTATACCGACGTATCGTTTTTTGAGGCCAAAAACATCGCCACTTCCTACCCCAAGATTTTACAAGATTTTCTGGAGGCTCACCAGATCAGTGCCCAGATTCACGAGATCAGCGGCTCGGTAGAGATTGCTCCCAGCATCGGACTGGCCGACGCGGTGTGCGACATTGTGAGTAGTGGTAGCACCCTGCTAAGCAACGGCCTAAAGGAGGTGGAAACGATCTTCCGCTCCGAGGCGGTGCTGATCGGTCATCCCGGGGCCGGAGCGGCCAAGCAGCAGTTAACGCAACAACTAACCTTCCGCATCGACGCCGTGCAGGCGGGCAAAAATAACAAGTACATCTTGCTCAACGCTCCCGAGGAAGCCACCAAACGCATCATCGATATTTTGCCCGGCATGCGCAGCCCGACGGTACTTCCCCTGGCCATGCCCGGTTGGAACTCTATCCATTCGGTGGTGAACGAGGATGCGTTCTGGGAATCTATTGAACAGCTACGGGCCGCCGGGGCCGAGGGAATCTTGGTAGTGCCCATCGAAAAGATGATCGTATGAAGGTAGTAAACAATCCACCGCCGCGCGACTGGAAAAGCTTGCTGGAGCGCCCCACGCAGAAGTTTAAGCAAACCAAGAAGATCGTATCGCCCATTCTAAAGAAGGTTAAAAAGCGAGGCGATGTCGCCCTGCGTCAGTTTTCGCTAGAGTACGACCATGTGGAGCTAGACGAACTGTCGGTAAGCGAAGCAGAGGTGCGGGCAGCGGGCGAGCAAGTGAGCCCTGAACTTCGTGATGCCATCCAGGTAGCCAAAGAAAACATCGAGCGGTTTCACCGCGCCCAGCGCACCGAGCCGCTGTCGGTAGAAACCATGCCGGGCGTGCGCTGCGAGCGACGCAGCGTGCCCATCGAGCGCGTCGGATTATACATTCCGGGCGGCACGGCCCCCCTTTTCTCCAGCGTGCTGATGCTGGGCGTACCCGCCGCCCTAGCCGGTTGCCAGGAAGTAATCTTGTGCACGCCGCCCAACCGCCGGGGCCAGGTACACCCCGCCATTCTTTACACCGCTGATCTGGTAGGTATCAAAAAAATATTTCGGGTGGGCGGAGCACAGGCCATAGCGGCCATGGCCTACGGCACCGAGAGCATTCCGGCTGTCTACAAAATTGCCGGTCCGGGCAACCAGTACGTCACCGTAGCCAAGCAACTGGTCAGTCAGCACGGAGTGGCCATTGATATGCCCGCCGGTTCGTCGGAGGTAGCCGTGCTGGCCGACGCGTCGGCGAATCCTGCCTTCGTGGCGGCCGATTTATTGTCGCAGGCGGAGCATGGCGTAGACAGTCAGGTGGTGCTGGTGAGTACCGATGCCGGACTGGTAGAGCGGGTACAGTCGGCACTGCAGCAGCAACTGGCTAATTTGCCACGGCGGGCCATTGCCGAGCGGGCGCTGGCGGGCAGCGTTGCCCTGGTGGTTCCTGACCTGGCAACCGCCTACGACCTACTCAACGAATACGGAGCCGAACACCTGATCGTCGCTACAAAAAATCCCCGCGAGGCGGTGGATCACATCATCAACGCCGGTTCGGTATTTTTGGGGCACTACACCCCCGAGTCGGCCGGTGACTACGCATCGGGCACCAACCATACGCTGCCCACCAACGGCATGGCCAAGGCCTACAGCGGGGTATCACTCGATACGTTTGTGAAGAAAATCACCTACCAGGAAATTTCTCCCGAAGGCTTGCAACGACTGGGTCCGTCGGTAGCCGTGATGGCCGAAGCCGAGGAGCTGGTAGCCCACCAGCGGGCGGTAACGCTGCGGTTGGAGGCGTTAGACTAACAGCGGGCGAACGCGTTAGAAACGCGCCCAAGATAAAGGTGGTGCAGCTATTATTCGCTAACTTAAATCGCTATGATCAAAAACGTATCCATTCGAAATTTCAAGTCAATCAAGAAGCTGGACTTTAAGGCCAGGCGGGTTAACGTATTCATTGGCGAACCAAATACGGGGAAGTCGAATATATTGGAGGCACTGGGGATGTTTTCTTTGGTTTACAGCAAGAGCCCACACGAAGTGCCTATTCGCTATCAAGACGCAAGCAATCTGTTTTATGACAACGATGTTTACAACTGTATCCCTCATGTAAAAGCTGATGACTATTCATATCAAATAACGCACAATGACCAATCTGGACATACTTCTTTGTTTGCTACATTACGAGAAGGTGCTGACCCTGGAGAGGAAGCTATGTTCGACTTTGATCTTAAAAATAGAGTAAGAGGAAGTTTTATAAACGAAGAGGAAGAATTTTACGGTCTACCACGTTATTTTATTAGGCTCTATCAATTCAAAATTCTTAAAAAATATCAAGGTTTCGGTCAGTTCCTTAACCCTCCTTTCGGTGATAACTTGTTTGAAGTTTTGTCGACTAATAAGGAGCTCAGAAATATTGTTTCTAGTCTTTTTACAAAGCAAGGATATCGATTAGGTTTACGGCAAGGCGACAAAAAAATAGAAGCTACAAAACTCATAGACGATCTACTTTATTCGTATCCTTATCAAACCATTTCTGATTCGCTACAGCGAGTGATCTTTTATTCGGCTATCATCGCTACTAACAAAAACTCAACTATTTTATTAGAAGAACCCGAAAGCCATATGTCACCCTACTACATTCGAGACATTGCCAACCGGATTGCCCATGACACTAACAATCAGTACTTTCTGGTAACTCATAACCCCTACTTCTTGGTAACGCTAGTTGAAAAAACCAAACTATCTGACTTATCCGTGTCGGTTACCTACTTAGATGATTATCAAACCAAACTGAAACAGTTAACCAAGAAAGACCTGGAAGAAGTGACTGATCTAGACACGTCCATTTTCTTTAATCTAGACAAATTCACCGAGGTTGAAAGTATTGTATGAGGGTCCACCCGACAAGGCATTGATAGCGTGCCTGGGGGTAAAATCTACAAAAGATGGCAGGCACAAGAGCGGAGTGTTAAAAGAACTCTCTCAAACGAAAGATATGATTGGCATCGTGGATCAAGACCCGAAGAATACCCAGAGTCGGCCCAAAACCATGAATGAGTTTGTATTAGTAGAACACAAGCATGGTATCAAAAGCTACCATCATCAGAGCAACGGTAACCAGCTTATCGTACTATGCCCCAATCTGGAAAGCTGGATACTTAAAGCATCCAGAATTTCCAAAGTTAAAGTAGCCACCCATAGTCTACCAGGTAACCCAAGTACTCTACACCGAAATATTAATAGCCGTCTACCCAATTTTGAGCGACTAATTCAAGACCTACTAAACCGTAAAAATCCCGCTCTTCTGTACCTTCAACAGCTACTTTCTTCGTAAACTATGTTCGACCTTAACTCCCTTATCCGCCCCCACATCCGCACCATGAAGCCCTACGCCTCGGCGCGCGATGAGTATCAGGGTACCGAGGGCACCTTCTTGGATGCTAACGAGAACGCCTTTGGCACCGCGGGTGCGCCCCGTGGCCACGCGTTTCATCGCTATCCTGATCCCTACCAAACGCAGCTCAAGCAGCGCTTGGCCGAGGTAAAGCACGTTTCGCCCAAGAACATTTTTCTGGGTAACGGCAGCGACGAGATCATCGATCTGCTCATCAAGGCTTTCTGCGAGCCCGAGCACGACAACGTAGTGTCGCTTCCCCCTACCTTCGGTATGTACCGGGTGGCGGCGGCGGTAAACAACGTGCCCGTGCACGAGGCGGCCCTTACGGAGGCCTTCACCATCGACGAGGCCGCCCTGCGCGAGGCGGTAGACGATCGCACCAAGATCATTTTCTTTTGCTCACCCAACAACCCCACCGGCAGCCTGCTCAACCGGGCGGTGATCGAGCACTGGCTCGAAGAATTTACGGGCTTGGTGGTGGTCGATGAGGCCTACCACGATTTTGCCCAGTCCGAAAGTTTCGTTAGCCGCTTGCGTGACTACCCCAATCTGGTGGTGCTGCACACACTCAGCAAAGCCTGGGGCATGGCTGCGTTGCGCCTCGGTATGGCCTTCGCCTCGCCCGAGATCACGGCGGTGCTCAACAAGATCAAGATGCCCTACAACGTGAATACCCTTACCCAAACCCACGCTCTGGAGCTACTCGAGCACGATGCAGAGATGCACCGGTCGGTGCGGGAGCTGGTGGCCCTGCGCGAGCGTTTGGCAGGCGATCTGCTTAAGTTGCCGGTGGTGGAGCACGTCTACCCTTCGGACGCTAACTTCTTGCTCGTGCGGGTGCAGAACGCGCCGCGGGTGTACCAGCACCTGCTGTCTCAAAAGATTATCGTGCGCAACCAGTCGCACCAGCCGGGGTGCGCGGGGGCGTTGCGCATCACGGTGGGCACGCCCGGCGAAAACCAAGCCCTGCTCGCCGCCCTGGCTACGCTATCCGAACCAATGAGCGTTTGACCTATGCAAAAAGCACTCTTTATCGACCGCGACGGTACCATCATCCGCGAGCCGGAGGATGAGCAAATCGACTCCCTTGAGAAGCTGGAGTTTGTGCCCGGAGCTATTTCGGCCCTGCGCCTGATCGCCCAAGAAACCGACTACCGCCTGGTGATGGTGACCAACCAGGACGGGCTGGGTACCGACTCCTTTCCGGAAGACACCTTTTGGCCCGCCCACCGCAAGATGCTGTCGGTGCTGGAAGGCGAAAACGTGCACTTCGACGAAATTCTGATCGACCGCACCCTTCCGGCTGACAACGCCCCCACCCGTAAGCCCGGTACTGCGCTGCTCAACCACTACCTGGAAGGCGACTACGACCTTTCTGATTCTTTCGTGATCGGTGATCGGTTGAGTGACGTGCAACTGGCGAAGAACTTGGGAGCGCAAGCTATTTTTATCTCCGAAGAATCATCCACCGATGCCGCGCTAAGCACCACCGATTGGCACGACATCTACCGCTACCTCCTTCTCCCCGTACGGGCCGCTCAGGTAACGCGCACCACCAAAGAAACCGATATTCGCATCCTGCTAACGCTGGATGGCCAGGGCCTCACCGAGGTGGATACCGGCCTGGGCTTCTTCGACCACATGCTCGACCAGCTGGGGAAACACTCGGGAGCCAACCTGCAAATCAAGGTAGACGGCGACCTGCACATTGATGAGCACCATACCATCGAGGATACCGCCCTGGCGCTGGGTGAGGCCTACCGTCAGGCCATCGGCGACAAGAAAGGGATCGAGCGCTACGGATTTTTGCTACCGATGGACGATGCCCTGGCGCAGGCGGCCATTGATTTTAGCGGTCGGCCGTGGCTGGTGTGGGAAGCGGAGTTTAAGCGGGAGAAGGTAGGCGATATGCCCACCGAGATGTTTTATCACTTCTTCAAGTCGTTCTCCGATGCCGCTCAGTGCAACCTAAACATCCAGGCCAGCGGCGACAATGAACATCACAAGATTGAGGCGATCTTTAAAGCGGTGGCCAAGTCGATCAGGATGGCCGTGCAGCGCGATGTAAAAAACTTAGATAAGCTGCCGAGTACGAAAGGAATTTTGTAAGTAGAGGAAGATATTGTTTAAGGTCTATTATATGCTGAAAAAGCAGCTGAGCATGATGATGAATTAACTAATGAAGTTATTTGATAAAAAGATTGTAGGGCTTTTTTTCACCGTAGTACTATTATCTACGTACCATACAAATGCCCAGATTTATAACAAAGGATTGTCAAAATTTCAGTTCACTCATTTTTCTACTGGTTTTGAAATAGGGAGCAATTATCTTGATATTTCATCTTTAAATGACAATACATCTAGATTAAATCTATTAGCTGTAGACCCTTATTTTAATAATTTTACTTTTCAGGCTTTAGCAGGATTTGGGCGTATAGAACCATATCTTACGATCTCCTTTTTATCTAGCAGTAGTTTCACCAGAACTGTAGATTCAAACAGACTCTTTCGATCAACTTCCTTTGAGGGAATTTACAGTGGTTTAGGACTTAGACTAAAAGCCTTCTCATTGTTTAGAGACAGGCTATCACTGTTTGTTAGTGGGGAAGGAAATATCGCGCGTTATTTTTTAACTTTATCTAGCGCAACTATTAATATTGTTTCTTTGGATAGTATTTTTAACAACTCAAAGACGATAATTGCAAACACTAATGATCTAGTACTACAGCCCAGTTTTGAAGTTCTTTATTCTATTTTAAAGAAGAGAAATAGCTTTGACATAGGTATTAAAATAGGGTTCCTATATCATTTAGAACGTAACGAATGGAGAACACAACATCAAATGCCTTTAAGCTTATCCCCTGTTGGTAATTCTGAGAACTATAACTTTTCTCTTCGTATGGTTTATTCCTTCTCGAGGTGTGAATAAGTAAAATCTCTCGTTCTGTTTGGGTAGGACTCGATAATTACGTTATAACTACTTCCCAAAAGCTTCGCGGCGGCTGTTGAGGCTGGTGCTGTACACCGGCAGGCTTATCTTAATGACCGCGAAGAAACCCTTGCCCTTTACTCCGGGACGAGAACCCACCTCGGCCCCGTAGGCCCAGCCAATGGTACGGTTGGTTTTGCCCTCAATGCCCAGCCGGTAGCCCCACGCTTTGGTTTCAATCTGCTCCACCGAAAAGGTGCGCAGCGTACCGCCCTGCGTAGGGTCGCGGTACAGTACGTCTTCCATCTCCACGCTGGGGGCGTACATAAAGTCGGCAAAGGTAGTCAGCAAAGCGCTCGATGATAAGATAGAGTATCCCTTGTCGGGCTTAATGGCCATGTTGCGGAACCAGCTCATCGAGCCCCCAATGAAGCCCCCCCGTACTATCTGATTGGTGTGCACGTAGGCTCCCTGCGGAAAAACTCCCAGTTCGTCTTCCAGCACCACGGTCTGCGCTTCGGCGATGCGCTTAAGGTCAAGCGAGGTATCAAAGGCAAAGCCGCCCAGCCGGACGCCCCGCACCTTTCTTACCTTGGTAGGGATAACGATATTGTCGGGCATGTGGGCCGCCCAGCGGTTGCCTTTGGCGTACTTGCGTGAGTAAAGCGGTAGCTTCGTGTCGCCGTCGTCCTCAAAATCCTGAATGTGATAGGTAAACCCCACTTCGCCATAGGTAAAGTTGTTAGGTTCATTTACTACGATCTGGTTCTTTACCGCCGCGTCGCGGGCCAAGTCGAAAGTTTGGGTGTAGGCCTGCCGAAAGCTGGCGTGAAAGTCGGCCTTGTCTTCCAGATAGTAATTAGCTCCGATGCCAAAGCCCGCCGTCACGTTGGTGGCCGACAGTTCGGCGTACATAGGCTGCAGATGCAGGAAAAGCTTATTGATGGCGTAGGGGTCGTCGTAGAGTTCTTCGTAGGTAATAGCGGCTTTAGACGAGAGTCCCTGCGCTACCGAGGTTGCGTGAGCACTAGCAATCAGAATACCCGCAAGCAGTAATTTGTTCACAACGATGTGGTTTTGGCATTTCATCGCTGCTAAAATACCCACGGGTGGCAAAACAAATATTGCGTTAACGGCAACTTATTGCATACGTACCGTTCGCCGGAATTATGCTAGTGAATCGCCTTGAGCGACTCATAGTTGGCCCGTACGATACGCTCCACCAGTTCGTCGGTGATAGCGGTAGAAATAAACAATGCCTCAAACTGCGAGGGAGCTAGGTAGATGCCCCGCTCCAGCATCGCCCGGAAGTAACGCCCGAAGCGCTTGGTATCTGAGCTGCTGGCCGAGCGGAAATCGGTAACGGGCTGCTCGGTAAAGAACAAGCTGAACATAGAGCCCACGTGGTTGATGGTGTAGTTTAAGCCTAGCTTCTTCAGGTTATCCTGAAACCCGGCCACAATCGCCCCGGTGGCGTGGTCTACGCGATGGTACACCTCCGGGTGGGTGTGCAGGTGCTGCAGCATGGCGTGCCCCGCGGCCATCGCAATGGGGTTGCCCGACAGCGTACCCGCCTGGTACACCGGCCCCACCGGCGACACGAAGTCCATCACCTCGGCCCGGCCACCGTAAGCTCCTACCGGCAGGCCACCACCAATAATTTTACCCAGCGCGCTCATGTCGGGCGTCACGCCGTAGCGCTCCTGGGCGCCGCCCGGGGCCAGGCGGAAGCCGGTCATCACCTCATCGAAAATCAAAACGATGCCGTGCTCAGAGCAGAGTTCGCGCAGTCCCTCTAAGAAGCCCTCGTTGGGTAGCACGCAGCCCATGTTACCGGCGACCGGCTCCACCATGATCAGCGCAATATTGTCAGGGTTGGCTGCGATGAGGGCCCGCACGCTGTCCAGGTCGTTGTAGGTGGCCAGCAGGGTGTCTTGGGCGGTGCCCGCGGTAACACCCGGACTGTTGGGCACTCCGGTGGTCATGGCGCCACTGCCCGCGGCAATCAGAAACGAGTCGCCGTGCCCGTGGTAGCAGCCCTCGAACTTTACGATCTTATCGCGCCCGGTGAAGCCCCGCGCCAGACGGGCCGCCGACATTGCCGCTTCGGTACCCGAATTCACCATGCGCACCTTCTCTACCGACGGCACCATCTCCACAATCCGCTCGGCAATGGCGATCTCGCGTTGGGTGGGCGCTCCGAACGAAAACGAATCGGGCAGGGCGTCGCGAATAGCCTCTTGCACCAGTTCGTTGGCATGCCCCAGGATCATCGGCCCCCAGGAGTTGATCAGCTCTACGTACTCGTTACCGTCTTCATCGTACACGTAGGGACCTCGGGCCGACCGGATAAACAGGGGATCGCCACCCACGGCCTTAAAGGCGCGAACCGGCGAGTTTACCCCGCCGGGAATTACGCGCTGCGCTTGGGCAAACAACTGACTACTTCGTTCGGTAACCGACATAATAGCTAAGAATAAGAATTTGAAATACCAGAGAACTACTCCTCTTCGCGCTGCACCGCCCGGAGTACACCTTCCTCAAAGCGGATCACCGGAACCACCTGGTTGTCTTGCGCCTCGTAGTAGTTGTAGCCCGCAAACAACCGGCTCTTAACGGGGCGCGCGCCGGTGTAGAATTCCTGGAAGTAGGTACCGTACTCCTGCAGCATCCGCCCGATGTAGTACATGGCGTCGTAACCCGCGTAGGCGTACTTGCTGGGTACCACGTTGTACTTCTTACGGTAGGCCTCCGCAAATCGCTTCACGCTGCGGCGGCGCGGCTGGGTGTAGCCCGGACTCAGAAAGTGTACTCCGAGCTCTTCCAGCTGTTCGTAGGTGATGCTGGTGATGTCGAACCAGCTATCGTTGCCGATCACCGTAAGCGGGGTGTTGGCCATCACCACCGCGCTGATAGAGTTAGTAATTACCAACTCGTTGTTGGAGGCCACGTAGACCACCGGTGGCTCGGCTTCGTTGCGTTCTCCGTAGTAGACCAAGGTATCGACAAAGCCCTCGATTACTTTTGCATTAAAGTCACGGAGCACTCTGAGGTAAACCTTACGACTCGGGTCTTTGGCTCGAAAGGTACGAACGAAGGTGCCTATCCGGGCGGTATCCTGCTTGGAACCGTCGGTTACCACGATGGCTACTGATCGGTTCAGGGTATCGCGGGCAAAGTGCGCGGCGCGGCGGGCCTCCGTTACCATACTGGGTTTGGAAAGAAACGAAAAGGGGTTATCCTGCACCACCAGGGGATTAGTAGATACCGGATTGAACATGTAAATTTGGTGCTCCTGGGTAAACTCCGACACCGCCCGAAACGGGCCCGGAAAGAGCGGGCCGACGATCACGTCCATATTCAGGATCTCTTCTTTCTCCAGCAACCGCTGGGTAGCCTCGTAGTCACGCTCGGTATCGTAGGCGTGCAGGCGCACGTTGATGCCCTCCTTTTGCAGATCGTCGGCGGCCATGCGCATACTCTGGTACAGCTCTACCACAAATTCGTTGCCGACGCGCTCGTTCTCGGTGGTTAGCTTGTCGTAAAAGAAGGGCAAAAAGGCGGCTACGTTGTACGCGTTTTTCTTAATAGACGAAGCTTGCGACGCCACTCCGAAGCTGGCCTCGTCAATCTGAAAAGCCTGTACCAGCGAGTCTTTGAGCGCAGTATTTGGGTCGTCGCTCGTCACCAGTTGTTCTACCAGCTGCGTAGCGATCACTTTGTCCTCGGGATAAATCTCCAGGAGGCTCTGCAGGCGCGCGGGGTCGGTAAGGCGAGACACGTAGAACGCTCTCATCTTCTGGGCGTCTTCCAGCGTACCGCGGGTGATACCCTTCTGCTGGTCCAGCGAATCGATCAGGGCCATCGCCGGCGCGTAGTCACCCAACTCGAAGTAAGCATTCGCCAGCCAGTAGTCTACCTCACCCATCTTGTTCCACTTCGGATACTTGCTCTTGATCTGCAGCAGCATATTTTTTGCCAGCGCGTAGTCTTGCTGCTGAAAGGCCGACAGGGCGAAGAAGAAGGAGGCGTAGGTGGTGTAAGGGTTGTTCGCCTCGGTGCGACTCAGCGAGCGAAACGCCTCAATGGCGGCGGTATAATCACCCTGCTCATACTGCTGCTTCCCGCGCTCGTAGCGTTCTTGGTACAGGGCGGCGGTATTGTTACCCGTTTGCCCAAAAGCGAGGGGCCACCCGGCTACCATTAACAGGCACCAGCCGATTGTTCGTTGTAGTAAATTCATAGAGGTTCTGCTTGAACTGAAACTAAAGTGATTTTAGTGAAAATAGTTTTTCAGTAGCGCTATTCCCACTCGATGGTGGCCGGGGGCTTGGAGCTGATATCGTACACCACTCGATTCACGCCCTTCACCCGGTTGATAATTTCGTTAGACACATCGCCCAAAAAATCGTAGGGCAGGTGGCTCCAGTCGGCCGTCATGCCGTCGACGCTACTCACGGCGCGCAGCGCTACTACCTGCTCGTAGGTGCGCTCGTCGCCCATCACGCCTACCGACTGGATGGGCAGCAGCATAGCTCCGGCCTGCCACACGTCGTCGTACAGATCGCGCGCCTTAAGGCCGCTGATAAAAATATGGTCTACCTCCTGTAGGATGCGGATGCGCTCGGGGGTTACCTCGCCCAGGATGCGGATGGCCAGGCCCGGCCCCGGAAAGGGGTGGCGCTGCAGGATGGCGTCGGCAATGTCGAGCGTTTTACCCACCACCCGCACTTCGTCTTTAAACAGCATGCGCAGCGGCTCTACCACCCGCAGGTTCATGGTTTCGGGCAGGCCGCCCACGTTGTGGTGCGACTTGATGGTGGCCGAAGGCCCCTTCACGGATACCGACTCAATGACGTCGGGGTAGATGGTACCCTGCCCCAGCCAGCGTACGTTCTGGATGCGGTGCGCCTCGCGGTCGAACACCTCGATGAAGGTGCCGCCGATGGCTTTGCGCTTTTGCTCGGGGTCGGTGATGCCCGCCAGCGCCTCGTAAAATTCCTCCTTGGCATCCACTCCCGTTACGTTGAGGCCCATACCGTGGTAAGAGTTCAGCACGTCTTCGAACTCGTTCTTGCGCAGCAGGCCGTTGTCTACGAAAATGCAGTGCAGGTTTTTGCCGATGGCCCGGTGCAGCAGCGTAGCGGCGACCGACGAGTCCACGCCGCCCGACAGGCCCAGTACCACCTGGTCGTCCTTCAGTTGCTCCTGCAGCCCCGCCACCGTCGCCTCCACGAAGATATCGGGCGTCCAGTCTTGGGCGCAGCCGCACAGGTGCACCACGAAGTTGCGCAGCACGGTTTTGCCCTCTACCGAGTGGGTTACCTCGGGATGAAACTGAATACCGTAGGTTTCCTGGTCGCGCACTTTAAAAGCCGCTACGGCTACGGTGGGCGTACTGGCGATCACCTCGAAGGTGTCGGGCACGTGGGCGATGGTATCGCCGTGCGACATCCATACCACTGATTCGGGAGTGAGTTCTTTGAGGAGCCCGGTGTGGGTATCAACGCGCGACAGGCGGGCGCGGCCGTACTCGCGGATGCGCGAGGGAACCACCTCGCCACCGTGGGTGTGGGCCATCAACTGGGCACCGTAGCAGATGCCCAGCACCGGCACTTGCCCCATAAACCGCGACAAGTCGATGCTCGGGGCATCTTCGTCGATCACCGAGCAGGGACTACCCGACAGGATCACTCCCCGGAGTTGATCTCCTGGGGGGGCGTTATCGAAGTGGTGATAGGGGTGGATTTCGCAGTAGACGTTCAGCTCGCGCACGCGTCGGGCGATCAGTTGGGTGTACTGCGAGCCGAAATCAATGATCAGGATGGTTTCTGCCATAGGGCAAAGTTATACGTCCGAAGCGAATTATTGCAGCTTTCCGAAAATATTCCCTTTAACATCTTTTAACGCACCGCGCGCAATCATTCGGTAAACCTCACTGTTAGAGAGTCGTATGCGTACTAGAAACCAAGCAGAACCAACTTATCACTAACAGAAGTTACCATTTAGATAACCCATAATTTAACGAAATATGAAAAAGATACTTCCCCCGTTTGTGGCGGCGCTGTTTGCCAGCTTAGTAACCCTGGCGGCCTACCACTTCCTGCTCAGAGAGCAACAAACCATCCAGGTTAAACCGGCCACGCAAACCGCGTTTGCCACCTACCTGGATGACGACCGTCCGGCGGCTACTTCAGCGGCAGTTGCATTTGATTTCACCACAGCTGCGGCCAAGGTGACTCCCGCCGTGGTGCATATTACCTCGGTGCAGGGTGCCGTCGCGCAGAACGACAGCGAAGAGAGCGACCCACGCTTGGAGCAGATTCCCGAGATGTTCCGCGACTTCTTCGGCGATTCATTCCGTATGCCCCAGCAGCGTGGCCCCCGCGCCGGTTCCGGGTCCGGAGTGATTATCAGCTCCGATGGCTATATTGTAACCAACAACCACGTGGTGGCCGATGCCGATGAGTTGACGGTGGTGCTTACCGACAACCGCAGTTACGTGGCCAAAGTGGTAGGCACCGACCCTACCACCGATATTGCGCTAATCAAGATTGACGAAGAGAACCTATCGGCGCTCACCCTGGCCAACTCCGACAACGTGCGGGTGGGCGAGTGGGTAATGGCAGCGGGCAACCCCCTGCGCGGCCTTAACTCTACCGTGACCGCGGGTATCGTGAGTGCCACCGGGCGTAACATCAACATCCTGCGTCGCGAAGATAATCAGTACGCGATTGAGTCGTTCATCCAGACCGATGCGGCGGTGAATCCTGGCAACAGCGGTGGGGCGCTTACTAATGTAGACGGTGACCTGGTCGGTATCAATACGGCCATTATGAGTCCCACCGGCTCGTACGCGGGTTACTCGTTTGCGGTGCCTTCTAACATTGTGAAGAAGGTAGTGGACGACCTGAAGGAGTACGGCAAAGTGCAGCGTGCCCTGATTGGCGTGCAGATTGTGGATGTGAACGCAGCGTCAGCTGAGGAATACGATCTGGACATGAGACGCGGAGTGTACGTGAGTGGCGTGATGGACGGTGGCGCCGGAGCGGAAGCCGGCCTGAAAGAAGGTGACGTAATCGTGCAGGTGGACGAGAAGCGTACCAACAAAAGCTCCGACCTGCAGTCGTACGTAGGCCGCAAGCGCCCGGGTGACCAGGTAGCGGTGACCGTGATGCGCGACGGTAGTGAGAAAACGTTGACTATGAAGTTGAAGGGCATGGAAGGCAACGAGATGGTGGCCAGCGCCGAGCGAAGCACCGAGCTGGAAACGCTGGGCGCCCAGTTTAAGGAACTAGACGAAGAAGCCCTGAACGAGCTTGACCTGGACTACGGAGTACAGGTGGTGCGCACCTACCCCGGCAAGCTGCGGCAGCAGGGAGTGCGCCCCGGCTTTGTGATCACCCGCGTGGCCAACAAAACAATCAAGTCGATGGACGATCTGACCGAGGTGGTGAAGAAAGAGAGCGGCGGGGTGCTCATTGAGGGCATCTATCCGGACCAGCCCGACAAAACCCAGTTCTACGGCATCGGCCTGTAGGTTCTGGTGAGCGCTAACGAGTGCGCTTATAAGATAAGCCCCTTCCTGCGTCAGGAAGGGGCTTTTTTGTGGTTTATACCTCTGAAAGTGCGAAGGTGGAGTGCTGAGGCTGACTATTGCCGAGCGCGAGGAGGCCAAGCCCAAGCCACCCAAAGGCAGTCGATATTTTGTAGTTGTTCTACATTGTCAGGCAAAGTACTTGGCAGTTTTTTTGTTTTCGCCGCCTGTAAACTTAATCTTCAGTTCAATAACTTATAACTCAGTTGTAAAACTGAAATATAAGTTTTAGCTTTGTTGAAACGTTTAACCACTTTCACTATGGCTGATCTGCT
Source organism: Tunicatimonas sp. (assembly GCA_049650865.1). GTDB lineage: Bacteria > Bacteroidota > Bacteroidia > Cytophagales > Cyclobacteriaceae > Tunicatimonas. The sequence continues at coordinate 95,180 of JBASAY010000014.1, read as the reverse complement.
TCTGTATCTACTAAAATCAAGTTTATGCCTTGCCGTGTTCACCCTGCTGTACCGAGGCTTTTTAGCGCGATCCACGCATTTTACCTGGATGCGGTGGTATCTTCTGGCAAGTGTAGCACTTAGTCTACTGCTTCCGCTCATCCCACCCCCTACCCTTTCCTTTATGACCAACAAAGAAGCTTCGTCCCTCCCGGCGGTAGCTGCTTTGGATATTGGTCGCTGGCTAACGCTTACGGGTGAGTCGAGTGAAGTCACCACCGCTTACTCGTCCTTTAGCATATTTACCCTAATTCTCTACATTATATTCTTAGGGTACACGATTGGGTTACTCTACAAAAGTTACCGACTAGTCAGCCATTTGAAGTCCCTACAACAGCTCGTTCTGAACAACCGTCGAGAGAATAAATCCGGTTACTGTATTGTTAGTGTGGCACCTCCGCTGCCAACTTTTTCTTTCTTTCACTTCCTATTTTTGCCTACTACAGCGCAGCAGTTGCCAAAAGAAGAGCTGAACCGAATCATAGAACACGAGCTAGTCCATGTTCGTCAGTATCATAGCGCAGACCGGTTATTTTTCGCGTTCGCGGAGGTGGTGCTCTGGTTTCACCCGTTACTGGGGGTTCTGAAAAAAGCCTTGCGCGAGGTGCACGAATACCTGGCCGACGCGTCGGTGGCCGGACAGGGCGACGAACGAAAAGCGTACGCGCACCTGCTGCTGAAAATGAGTAGCTCCACTAGTGCCCCCTTGGCCACGGCCTTCGCCGGTAAACAAATTAACCGTCGCATCAGGATGCTCGCCCGAACCCGTTCGCAAGAAGCCAAGAAGCTATTCTTTACCCTACTCGTACCGGCCGCCGCGTCTCTACTCCTGCTTTTTGCCTGCGTCGACGAGCAACCGGCTCAGCGGTCTAACTCATCCAACCAAACCATTAATACCGAAAACTCAACCTCTTCTAACCTTGCTTCTGGAGCCTCCATCGGCGAGATTCGTTGGGAGGGGAACACGCTGTACGATGATAAAACGCTGAGCGAAGCATTGGGAATACAATCGGGCGATGTCCTTGACCGTCAGGGGCTGAACGACCGGTTAAACTATCAACCAACTGGTCCCGACATCTCTTCACTTTATATGGATCGGGGGTACCTGTACTTTAATGTGGAAGTAGAGGAACAAGTTAGTGAAGCAGGAAAGATTGATTTGTTGCTGAAAATCTACGAAGGGGAAGTAGTGAATGTCGGTGAAATTATCATCAGAGGAAATGCCGATGTTCCGGCAGAGCGCATTCGTGAACAAATTGCGATGCAACCGGGAGAAGTATTTAGTCGTGCCAAATTGATCAAAGCGCAACAGGCCATCAGCGAAATGGGTTATTTTGATCCGAAACGAGTTAATATTACCCCCATTCCCGACGCGCTGAACAATACCGTGGCGATTGAATTCACGGTAACTCCGTTAAACAATTAGCGAAAACCCATGGAAGAACTAACCAAGACCGAAGAACGCGTTATGCAACTCTTTTGGAAGTTGAAGAAAGCGTTTGTAAAAGACGTTATTGAAGCAATGCCGGGCAAAACCAAACCGCCCTACAACACTATCTCGTCGGTAGTGCGTATTCTAGAGAAGAAAGGCTACCTAAGCTACACCGCCTACGGAAAAACCCACGAGTACTATCCGATCATCAGCAAAGCGGCCTATCGGAAAATGTATCTCAAAAAGTTGTTATCCGGCTACTTCGAGGATTCTCCGGCTACGCTGGTGTCTTTTTTGGTAGAAGAAGAGCAGCTAAGCGAACAAGAAATTAACGACCTGAAAAAGGTTATCGATCAACTGCCCTGACTAGCGCACCGAAATTACTTCGGGTCTGCTTTATAGGCTGTATCGCTAATATCATCCCCCTTGGGAATGTCCATACGCTCGGTGTCGGTCAGGATTTTGTCGCGAAACATGGGCAAATCGTTCTGAATGATGCTCCAGGTGGGGCGAAAATCAACCTCCAGCCCGTCGCTAAACTTGGCCCCTTTAAAAACTTCCAAAACCTGAATGTCCACCGCGGTGTACTTCTCCAGGTACTCATCCGACAACAGGGCAGTGGCTTGCCCAATATGCTGCAGGTTCTCCATCACCGTGATGCGCACTTCTTCCTCATCGGCGAACCGCTGGTAATCCATACCCGCCACGTAGGCTTCTATTTCGTTAATATAGTTGGCAATGTTAGTGAGGTGAACTTGATCTTCTTCTTTCATAAAAAATTGGAATCTATAAGTTGGTAAGCAGGTAGTTGTAGAAGCGTAACCACCGTCCGGATCAGATGTTTTGGATGCTCTGCTCGTAGCCTTCGTCCACCAATAGATCGGGCCCGTCGGCACTGGCCACCGCCAGTTCGTCGCAGCGCTCGTTTTCGGGGATGCCCGAGTGCCCCTTGATCCACTGCATCTTCACGTCGTGCCGCTGGTACACCGAAATAAACCGTTGCCACAGGTCGGGATTCTTTTTGCCCTTAAAGTTCTTGCGTTGCCACGTCCAGACCCACCCCTTGTTCACCGCGTCTACTACGTACTGCGAGTCTGAGTAAACCTTCACTTCCATCCCCGGCTTCTTGATGGCTTCCAGCCCCACAATCACCGCCAGCAGCTCCATGCGGTTGTTGGTGGTGTTGCGGTATCCGGCAGAGAGTTCTTTGCGGTGCTGGCCGTACATCAGCACGGTACCGTAGCCGCCCCGGCCCGGGTTGCCGCGCGAGGCTCCGTCGGTGTACATGGTAATCATGAAACGTTATTTTTGGGTCCGTTTTGTTGTTGGGCCGGTGGGGTAGTACACCTGGCGTAGTGGCCGACGGCGGTTAGGCAAACTGGCTCGTCACCAGTTTGATGGCGATAGCCAGCAGGATAATTCCGAACACCTTGCGGATGATGGTGAAGCCGGGCTTGCCCAGCTTCCGCTCTAACCACACCGACGACTTGAGGACAATATACACTAAAATTAAGTTTATCACGATGCCGATCAGAATATTGGGATAGCTGTAGGCGGCCCGTAGCGAAATCAGGGTAGTCATGGTGCCCGCCCCGGCAATGAGCGGAAACGCCAGCGGCACAATCGAGGCGTGCGAATCGCTCTCGGGATCAGATTTAAACAGCTCGATGCCCAGGATCATCTCCATGCCGATTAAAAACATCACCAGCGCGCCCGCCAGCGCGAAGGAAGCGACATCGAGTCCGAACAAGCGCAGAATGCGGTCACCCAAGAATAAAAAGGCAATCATAATCACTCCCGACACAATCGTCGCCTTACCCGACTGGATTTTACCGGTTTTCTTCCGCAGATCAATCACCACGGGCAAACTGCCCAAAATGTCGATGACCGAGAAAAGGATGAGCGTAACCGAAAGTACTTCTTTAAAGTTGAGCATACCGTAAATAGGCGGATTAAAAAGCTTGTAGGAAATTTTTTAACTGATCGATTTCTTCGTCCAGAATAGCGGGAAAGTTGGCGATACGCAGCGTGGTGGGTTTCAGATCACCGTAGCCATTGCCTAGCGTGATGCCGGCCTGCTTGGCCTGTTCTCGCAGTGTATTGATCGTTTCAGGATCGGCCGCGATAGGAATCACCGTGCGCGAACGAAGGGCCGGATCATCCACTAGTAAACGAATATTTTGTATGTCTGACAGAAAGGCTATCCACCGTTGGTAGCGCTCCTGGGTTTGCGCGTCCACTTCGCCGATGGCCGCCCGATCCTCCAGGGTACGCATCAGCAGGTAAATGCCCAGCACGTTGGGCGTATGGGTGGTTTGCCAGCGCTGCATCTGCTCGTGCAGGTAGAGCAAGCTATTGTAGTGCGCGTTCTCGCTCACCCGTTGCGCCTTTTCTATCGCCCGGGGCGAGCAGATCAGCACGGCCATCCCGGCGGGCAGTCCGAAGCACTTCTGCACCGAGGCGTACCACACGTCGGCCAGGGCAATGGGCAGCTCCACTCCCGCCAGCGACGAGGTGGCATCCACCGCAATGAGGGGCTTCGGAAACCGAATGCGCACGTCGGCCAGCGTGGCGGCAGAAAGCGCCGTGCCGTTCGAGGTTTCGTTGTGGGTGAGACAAAGCACTTCCGCTTCGGCCGAAGGCTCCAGCTGACTGGCGCGCAGGGGCTGCTGGAAATTGAAAGCGTACTGCTCGGCCCGCGCTTGCAACTGCCCGGCGTAGCGAAACCACTTTTGCCCAAAGGCGCCGTTGTGCGCGTGGTACGACCGGTGGCGCACCAGCGACTGGCTGATAATCTCCCAGCACTCGGTGGCCGACGACACGTAAAAGACGCGGTAGTCGTCTGGCACGTTCAGCTTCTCCTTGATTAGGGCGATGGTCCGTTGGGAGATAGCGACGAACTCCGGACTGCGGTGATTGATGCTGAGCACGCCCTGTTCGTAGGCTTCCTGCACGTAGCGGGGCACCGCTGAGTACACGCGCGAAGGACCGGGGTAAAAGCTAATCACGATGGTTGGGTTGGTTATCAGTCCATAGTCAACAGTCCATAGTCAACAGCCAATTCTACTATCGGCCATCAACTGTGGACTATCGACTATGGACCATCGACTCAATGGACAAAAGTACGAAGAAGGGGGCAGAGTAAGGGATTTCTGGCGCGAATTGATTTGCGCTGGAGCAGCGATCTGGTCAACTCGAGCAACAGTTCCGAAGAAGTTGTACATTAGCCGACAAAAACACTATGCAAAGACGAATCTTTATTAAGCGCTCTACCCTACTTTCGGCGGGTCTCGGCTCCGCCGGACTGGGCCTCCTAAACTCCGCCTGCAGCACTCCCTCCAGCGAGTCAGCCGCCGGAGGCGACACCACCGCGGTAGCCAGCACCTCAACCGAACCCCTTTACCGTATTTCACTGGCCGAGTGGTCGTTCCACAAGTCTTTATTTAACCCCGCCGCCCTCAAAATGCCCTGGTCCGAGTTTGGTAACAAGCTACAAAACGACTACCAGTTCTTGGTGGCCGACAGTAAGATGACCAACATGGACTTTCCGGCGAAGGCGGCAGATATGGGCTTCGAGGGCGTGGAGTTTGTCAATACCTTCTTCTACGACAAAGCTGAAGACACGGCGTACCTCACTGAACTAAAAAACAAGTGCACCGAGGCGGGCGTGCAACCCCTGATCATTATGTGCGATGCCGAAGGTGATTTGGGTGATCCCGACGAAGCCGCGCGGCAGCAGGCGGTGCAAAACCACCACAAGTGGGTGGATGCGGCTAAATTTCTGGGCTGCCACTCCATTCGGGTAAACGCCCGAAGCAGCGGCACCTACGAAGAGCAGCAGCAGCGCGCCGCCGACGGACTTGGCAAGCTGGCCGACTACGGAGCGCAGCAGGGCGTAGACATTGTTGTTGAGAACCACGGCGGTTTGTCGAGCAACGGTGAGTGGCTGGCCGGAGTGATGCAGATGGTGAACAACTCCGCCCTGGGCACCCTGCCCGACTTTGGTAACTTCTGCCTGGAACGGGAAGCGCCTACCGCCGAGAACCCCCAACCGTCGGGGTGCGTCGACGAATATGATCGTTATCAAGGAGTAACCGAACTGATGCCCTACGCCAAGGCGGTGAGTGCTAAAACGCACAACTTCAACGATCAGGGACTAGAAACGGAGACCGATTACGAAAAAATGATGCGCATTGTGCTGGACGCGGGCTACCGGGGCTTTGTTGGGGTGGAATACGAAGGCAGCGAACTGGGTGAGGAAGAAGGAATTAGGGCTACCAAAGAACTCCTAGAGCAGGTGCACACCAAATTAGTCGGGCAGTACAGCTAGACGAATGATGGCAAGATGAATAAGCACTCATGCCACTTGTTTTCTGCGCGGTGGGCGTGCAAAACCCTGGCAGTAGTCCTGCTAACGCTTGCCCTTTATAGCAGCAGCTACAGCCAATCATCCTCGTTTCTGATGTTCGAGAAAAGCCCGTTCCGCCGGGCTTTCTACTATCTGGGTGACGAAATTTCGTTGCAGTTGCAGGGTGATCGCCAGAAGTTCACCGGACGCATTCAGGAGTTGCAAGACAGCGTGATTCTCTTCGAGCACTACCGGGTGCGGGTGAGCGACATCACGCACATCTACCGTGATGACAAGCAGAACTGGTACACGCTGCGCCAAAAGATTTCTCCGATACTGCTTATCGCGGGTTCAGGCTACCTGGTGCTCGACGTGGTAAACAGCCGAGAGTTCGACCGGGGGACGCTAATGGTAAGCGGCACCCTCATCGGGGCCGGACTGTTGGCCAAGTGGTTTATTCCTACCAAGACCCGTATTCGGGGGAAGCGGCGGTTGAAGATTGTTCGGTTGTAGCAAATTCACCGTTCTAAAAATCAACCAGCGTGGCCTGACTTATATGAACAGGAGGTATTCTGATTGATTTTACTTTACGTGATAAGTTTTTATTTTTAACGTGATGCTAAATAGAAAGAGATAATGGACGCCCAAGTCACCCTACATCTTGACCGCGAGCTTATTGAGCAAGCAAAGGTTTTTGCCGCTAATCATAACATCAGTTTGTCTCGTCTCACTGAGTTTCTTCTCGGCAAGTTACTACGGGTGACTATAAGGCCTTAGAAGAGTTCCCTGTTGCTGATTGGGTATTGTAGATAGTCGAAGGGGAAGCTACTTACCGCCGACGTTCTCGCCACAAATTGAAAAAAGAATATCACGAGCGGCCTTGAAACTATTCGTTGATACTAACGTGCTCGTCTCGGTACTGAACAAAGAGTGTCAATTATTTACCTGTTCGCCCCGAGTCTGGTGCAACGGGCTGACTACGAACTGGCAACTTCGCCTTTGTGCTCAGCCACCGCCTTCTACTTTTCCGCTAAAAAGCATAACGAGGCCGTAGCGAAAACGAAAATAGACCAAATGAATAATAAGACTGTCAAAGAAGCTTTGCAAAATAAGCAAGCTCATGATTTTGAAGACGGGATGCAGTATTACTCGGCGCTAGAGGCGGGTTGCAGTATCACTTCTGATACAACTACAATCTAAAGCCGTAACTGATAAATTTATGAAAAAGAGAACAGCCTTCAAAAACCAGTTCACGTTCGCTCTTACCATCATGACGGGGATGAGCACTCTGGTTAATCCATTATTAGCCCAGCAAACAGCTCCCTATCCGGTGGGAAATCCGCTCGGTTTACCCGCGGCTGACGGCACCTTCGAGCCGATCTCATCGAACGTGAAAGTTTACGGGGGCATCTACGGAGCGGAGAGTTGCTCGTATGACCCGGAGCGGGGTGTCATTGTGGTACCCAACCGGGGGGTGCCGCAGAACGTCCAGACCAACGATGCCTGGGTTTCCCTCATCAACCACGACGGGTCGGTGCACACCCTACGATGGATCGGCCTGCAGCGTGCCGATGAACGAAAAACCCTCTCTCCTCCCCTCGTACTGAACGAGCCGTTCGGTAGCGACATCATCAATGGCCAGCTCTACGTAGCTGATCGCGACGGCGGCACCGGTGATGATGACCCCAGTGTGGCCGTCATTCGTCAGTTTAACATGAAGACGGGTGCGCCAGTAAAAGAAATGCGCGTGGAGGATGCTCCGTGGCTTAACGACATTGAAGTGAAGGAAGACGGTACCGTTTACGCCACCCAGACGGGTGATTATTCGGGTGAGAATCCCGACCCCGACACCTGGAAGGTGTGGAAGGTGACCCCCGGCGGGGAGGCCACGGTATTGGTGCAGGGCGCGCCGCTCAACGCCCCCAACGGCATTGCCTTTGACCCGGACGGAAATATTGTGGTGGCTAACTATGGAAACGCGGAGGTACTGACATTTTCGGAAAGCGGCGAATTGCTGAAAACCGAAAGCGCGGCCCAAGCCGGCAGCGATGGACTGGTGATCATGCCCGATGGCACGAAATATATATGCAGCGTCCGGCACGGAGGCGTATCCCGCATTCGTCCCGGTGCGTCCGCCGAGTTGATCGCCACCAACGTTCCCAATGCCGCCTCAATGTGCTACGATGCCGGGGCCAACCAATTGGTGATCCCTATGAATCAAAACAACAGCCTCGCCTTAATACCGCTTAAATGAATAAGATGATAACCCCGGTAGTTGCTTTGTTCGCCGGTGCTATGATCTCCTGTGGCAGTGCTGACGAGCAGTACAAAAGCCATCTGGACGGTGAACAAGAGCTGATATTTTCCAAAGACGAAAAAATCACCAACGATAATTTTACGGGCACCGCCTGGCTTACTTCCCTGGTGACCGCCGGTAGCACCAATGCTAATGCGGTTGGCAGCGTGACCTTTGCGCCGGGAGCGAGAACGAACTGGCACCTCCACCCAGCCGGACAGATCATAATGGCCACCGGAGGCGAAAGGTTCTATCAAGAAAAAGGCCATTCAAAGCGAATCCTTTAAAAAAACAACGTGGTAAAATGTCCGCCCAACGTTCCTCATTGGCACGGGACCAGTCCGGACAAGGAGTTTGTTCAGATTGCCATTACCGGCCGACAGAATGGCCCTACCGAATGGTTAGAAGCAGTTACCGAAGAAGCGCCTTCGCGGTGAATTTGATATCAGTGAAACCACCGCACTGGGGCTACTCCGTATCTGGCACGTGCACGTACACCCGCCCCTTGTAGGTTTCGCGGGTGTAAAACGCCAGAAAGTAGTACGGCCCGCTGGCCATCCCCTCGGCGTACCACTCAAAATTAGTGTCGCGCGTAGCGTACACCCGCTTGCCCCAGCGGTTGTAGATCTCAATCCGGTCGAAGGAATTAGCGCAGTTACCCAGGGGTAGGTCACAGCCCCCCTCCGGGTCGTTGCAAAAATCCAAAAAGAAGAAGTCACCGAAGCCGTCCTGGTTGGGCGTGAAAGCGTTGTGCGGCTCAAACTCCTCGAAGCCCAACGAGAACACCCCGATGTCCAGAATGGCCCGTACCGTATCCCGCTGATTACTGAAGCACTTATCGTCTTCCACCACAAAGGTGAGCGCAAACTCCGCCTGCACAAAATCTGGCGGCAGCAGACTGCAGTCGGGCGTCCAGAAGAAGCGAGACGATACCCGCCCCCGCCCCCGCGCCGGGTTGAAGCCAAAGTTAACCACCTCGGCATCCAACGGCTCGCCATCGAGCGTTACCTGGGTGAGCCGCAGGGTGATGACGTCTACGTCTGCATCGGTACCCACCACGTCGAAGATAATAGGACGGTCCACCGTGCCCACAATGGTATCGCTGGTTACATTGCGCAGCGTTACTTCGGGCGGACGGTTATTGGGAGGTAGCACGTTGATGCGCACCCGCACGGTGTCGCCACTCGGTACCGCGCACTGGTTTTGGTCGCGCGCAATAAAGTCGATCTCGTAGGTCCCCAACGCCTCCAGCGAGCGGCACGACAGCTCCCAGCTAAAGGGCGAACTGATGCGGCGGATGCCGGAGTTACCCGGAAAATTAATGCCCAAATCATTCAGTGAGAAACCGATTCCTTCGGCGGTGAGCGTCATAAAGTCTCCGTCGAGCTCTTCGGCAATCACGTCGAAGCGCAGGACGTCATCCACGCGCACGTCGATTTCAGTGTCGGCAAGGCCATCGAAGGTGATGACTGGCTGGTTGTTTTCGGGTAGGTTGATCTTAAGCTGCAGGCGCAGTTCGTCGGGCTGGCCAAACGAACAGTCGCTGTCGTCGCTGAGCCGAATGATCACCTCAAAGTCATCGCGCTGACCGAACGGAAAGGCGGCGCAGTCGGTGTTCCAGACAAAAGTTTTTTGCACCTCGCCGGGCACCAGCAGCCTCTCCTGTAGCTCCATACCAAAGTCCGCCAGATCGAATCCCACCCCTTCGGCGGTAAGCGACAATTGGTCGCCATCGTTGTCGATGCCCTGAATTGGCAGTTGGTAGTCCTCGCCAGCCGGAATCGTCACGTTTACGGTCGTCGGGTTGTCCACAATAAATGGGTCTTCGTTCTCGGGTCCCTCCACGTTTACCGTCACGCGTAGCGTATCGGTCAGGGGCACGCTACAGGCATCGTCGTAGGCCACCAGATCAATGATCATCGGACTGCCGTCGGCGGTGTAGGGGCACTCCGGCAAGCAAAATTCGAAGGCCAGCGTGTCGTTGGTACCGGTGAGTTCGGTGAGCGACAAGGGAATGAGCTCCTGGATGTCCTGCTCAAAATTAACGCCGATGGCGCGTACCGAAACCTGCTCGCTACCGTCTACCACAATGTCGGGGTCGGTAACGAACAGCTCCAGGCACTTCTCATCGTCCACCCCGAAGTTGAGCACCGTACCCTCTTGATACGCCGTGGTTTCTCCTTTCACCTGTCCGGTAATCTCCGGGGCGTCGCCCGGGTCGCAGTCAATTACCAGCATCTGAAAATCGCGGCGCACCTCTCCGATCTTCACCCCGTCGCGAAACTCCTCGGCCCGCACCCCGAACACGAACAAACCGGTTTGGGAGGGCCGCACCGTCAGGAAGCCCCGCTGATCAATGCGCAGGGGCGGACTGCCCGGCACCATATTGCTCGCGTCGATGCCATCTACAAAATTTACCGGCTCGTGCGGACGTGGCTTGGGCGTGGGCAGCGGGTTGGAGTTCTCAGGAATCGGATCGGTTTCCGAACTGTTGTAGGGGGCTACCAGCGCGTAAACCAGCGAGTCGCCGTCCAGATCGGTACCCGCAAAGTCGAAGTAAAAGTTTTCGTTCACGCAGGCGTAGTCGCTCAGAGGGGGAAACAGCACGGGCGTGGAATTAATAAACGGCTGGCCGTCGCGCTGCACAGGAGGAAACTCCAGATAAAACGTTTGCCCGGTGCCGTCGAACTCCAGGTTGTTTACGTTGTAGTTGCGGCAGCAGCGCTCGTACACTACGTAGTAGCCGCCGGGATCGTTAAACTGGTTGTCAGACAGCGTAAGCGTGTCGGTGTATAGGATGCGGCGGGTTTGTAATTCGTCGATGCTGCACTCAGGGTTGGTATAGGGCACAAAGGTAGACCCAGCGTTAATCAGTTGAACCGAGCGCACAAAGGTGTCGTCACTTCTTCGGTAGATAAACACCTCGGTTATTTGATCTTCGGCATCTTCGTTGCCAAACACTTCATCAAAGTACTGAATGAGGTTCAGGGCGTAACGGTTGCCTTCTACGTGGCGCAGTTCAAACTCACCACCCACAATATGACTAGCCCGGGCGGCAGGTAAGCCGCTCATAATCAGCAGGATTAGCAGTAATATCTTTCGCATAAAAAGGTAGGTTCGTGCGGTGGCCTTCGGATCACTCTCCTTGTTCTATCGCCCCAGGCCGTTGGGGGTGTTACAGTGCGTAAGATACGTTATTTCCAGAAAAAGTACTTCATCCTCCCGGAAAAGAACCCTACTTTCGCCGCTGGATGCTGGGGGCTGGTTACTGGGGGCTATGGGCTAGCGTCCAGTATCGAGTATCCTCTCCGCCCAGAAGATCATCCAGTATCTGACCATCACAGCAAGTCATCCAGCATTCTATCTATTCAGAAAATTATGAAAAGAACAGCGAACGAATTGATTGAACGGGCCACCGTAGAGCGCATGGCCGCCGAGGGCAAGTGCATCGTGCGCCACAACGAGCGCGTGGTGTTTGTGCCCTTCGTGGCGCCGGGCGATGTCGTCGACGTGTACACCACGCGGAAGAAAAAAGCCTACTGGGAAGGAAGAGCGGTCACCTTTCACCACTACGCCGAGGAGCGGGTGGAGCCGTTCTGCGAGCACTTCGGAGTGTGCGGCGGCTGCAAGTGGCAGCACGTGCCTTACTCCCAGCAGTTGGCCTATAAGCGGCAGCAGGTGATCGACCATTTTGAGCGCATCGGCAAGGTGCCACTACCCGAGGTGCCCGCTACGCTGGGTTCGGAGCAGACCACCTACTACCGCAACAAGCTGGAGTATACCTTCTCGGACCAGCGCTGGCTCACCCGCGACGAGCTAGCGCAAAAGGAGGTGACCTACGACCGGCGGGCGCTGGGCTTCCACATGCCGGGCAGCTTCGAGAAAGTGCTGCCCATCCGGCACTGCTACCTGCAGGCGGACCCTTCGAACGCCGTTCGGCTCGAGATCGACCGCTACGCCAAGGAGCACAGCCTTCCGTACTACAACGCCCGGCGGCACAAGGGGCTGCTGCGCACGTTGATGATCCGCAGCACGAGCACTGGCGAGATGCTGGTGCTGGTGCAGTTCGGGGGCGATGCCCAGGCTGAGGAAGCGCAACCCGCTATCACCGCCCTGCTCGATCACATCCGCACCACCTTCCCCGATCTCACGGCCGTGCAGTACGTGATCAACCCGAAGAAAAACGACACCTTCCACGACCTCACCGTGCAGCACCACAGCGGCACCCCCTACCTCACCGAGCGCCTAGGCGAGCTGCAGTTCCGCATTAGTGCCCAGTCGTTCTATCAAACCAACTCGGAGCAGGCGCAGCGGCTCTATCAAGTGGCCCTCGATATGGCCCAGCTCACTGGGCAAGAATACGTGTACGACCTGTACTGCGGCACCGGCACCATCGCTAATTTTGTAGCGAAGCACTGCGACCGGGTAGTAGGACTGGAGTACGTGCGCACCGCGGTGGCCGACGCCCGGGTGAATAGTGAGATCAACGGCATCGAGAACGCCCAGTTTGTGGCGGGCGATATCAAGGATTTGCTCAAGCCTGAGTTGATCGAAAAGCACGGTCGGCCCGACGTTATTATCACCGACCCGCCCCGCACCGGCATGCATCCCGATGTGGTGAAGCAATTACTGACTATTGCCGTGCCCCGCATCGTGTACATCAGTTGCAACCCCGCCACCCAGGCCCGCGACGTAGCGGTGCTGTCCGAAAAGTACGCGGTGAAGCAGATGCAGCCGGTGGATATGTTCCCGCATACGCACCACGTGGAGAACGTGGCCTTGCTGGAGTTGAAATAACATAGAGCGTACTTTCCGGTTTCCCCGTCACTAATCAGTCCGCGCGTCACCCCTTATCATATTGCTATGGATACCCCTTCCTCCGATCAATCCATCGACCTAAACGATCCTTATAACCGCACCGACCAGATCTTTCCGACGCTCAGCCCAGAGCACATCGAATTGATTAAGCCCTTTGGCGAGGTGCAGGCGGTCGAGTCGGGAACGATGCTTTTCGAGCGGGGCGAACGCAGCGTCGACTTCTTCGTGATACTCGAAGGCTTCGTAGAAATCTACGATTACGCGGCCGACGGCACCCGGGTGATCACCGTGCACCGCGAGCGGCAGTTTACCGGCGAGCTGGACCTGTTCAACAACCGCGAGATTCTGGTGGGCGGCAAGATGGGGGCCAACGGCCAGGTGATCCGCATCAGCCGCGACCAGTTTCGCAAGCTGATTGCCGCTGAACCCGAGGTGTACGAGATCATCATGCAGGCCTTTATCCTGCGTCGTCGCGGGCTCATCTCGCACCAGCAGGCATCGGTTACCGTGGTGGCCGAGCAGCAGTCGAGTCAGGCGCTACGCATTGAGCGTTTCCTGGAGCGCAACGGCTACCCCCTCAAGGTACTGGACTTCCAGAGCGAAGCCGGGCAGCAGTTGCTTAACCGCTGCAACGTATCGTCTGAAGAGCTGCCGATGGTATTTTTGCACAACAAAGAAGAAGTGCTTCGCAACCCGTCGAACCTGGAACTGGCGCAATCGCTCGGTTTGGTGGAGCAAATTGAGGAAAATCATGTGTACGACGTTACCGTGCTGGGAGCGGGTCCGGCGGGATTGTCAGCCACCGTTTATGCCGCTTCGGAAGGTCTGAGCACCCTACTGATTGAGGCCGAAGCGCCGGGCGGACAGGCGGGCACTAGCTCCAAGATCGAAAACTACCTGGGCTTTCCGCTCGGGGTATCGGGACAGGGACTGGCCGGACGCGCCCAGGTGCAGGCGCACAAGTTCGGAGCAACGATTGCCCTGCCCTACTCCGCGCAAGGACTAGACTGCAGCGAACAACCCTACCGGGTGCAGCTTACCGACGACTGCGCGGTGCAGACCAAAACGGTGATCATCGCCACCGGGGCGCGCTACCGCAAGCTCGACGTAGCCAACGAGACCAAGTTTGAGGGAGTAGGCATCTACTACGCCGCCACGGCGATGGAAGGCACCCTGTGCAAAGATGAGGAAGCGATTGTGGTAGGCGGCGGTAACTCGGCCGGGCAGGCGGCGGTATTTCTGTCGCGCTACGCCCGCCACGTGCACGTATTGGTGCGCGGCGAAGGACTAGCCTCCAGCATGTCTAACTATCTGATTCAGCGCATCGAGGCTTCGCCGCGCATTACGCTGCATCCGCACACGGAGATTGATACACTAGAGGGTGAGCGGCACCTGGAGCGGGTGGTGTGGAAGAACAACCAGACCGGCGCCACCGAAACCCAAGCGATCAAACACATCTTTCTGATGCTGGGGGCCGTGCCCAATACGCAGTGGCTCAACGGCTGCCTACAGCTGGACGAGAAAGGGTTTATCCTAACCGGACGCGACGTGTCGGATGGGGAGGACTGGCCGATGGAGCGCCCCCGGATGATGATGGAGACCAGTGTGCCCGGCGTGTTCGCCGCCGGTGACGTGCGCGCGGGTTCCACCAAACGGGTGGCCTCTGGCGTGGGCGAAGGAGCCATCACGGTGAGTCAGTTGCACCAGGCGTTGGCCGAATAAAGCAAAACTACTCTACCAGTCGGCAAGTAGCTATTCAGAGTTCGCATCGTCTAGCTGCTTTTGCTTGATTCGTTGCTCCAGGCGGCTAATCTTCACTTGCTGCACCAAAGTAATAATTTTTATAACTCCTGCCGCGATACCTACCAGAGCAAGTACTGCTGCCAGCCAGGGGGTGATATCCGCCAACCCTACGGCAATCAGAATCAAGAAGATGACCGTTAAGTCGTTATCAAAGAAATTTCCCGTTGACACCTCATTTTGGTACTACCTAGTTTACGAAGCAATTCGGTCATTCATTGTACAATCATAAAATCAGAATAGCCTTTGGTAGTCAGCAGTTCGCTCATTATCATTCTACCACCACCTTCTGCGTCGCCCGAGACGTTGCTCCCTCCACCGATAGTAAGTAGATGCCCCCGGGCAAGGTGGGTGGAAGCACCACTAGTTCGCCCGAGCCGATCATCTCCGGCTGGCCCACCCACAACTGCGCCCCCTGCACCGATCGAATGCGCACCGTTGATACCTGACCCTGGGTAGGAACCTGAATCCGAAGGGTACTGCCCGACGCCGCTGGGTTAGGATATACCAGCAGTTGAGCGGCCACTACTCCCGGCTCAGTGCTCGTCACGGTGTTATCAAAGTACTGCCGGGCGTAGTCGAAGGCTTCTTGCCCGATCTGCTGGCCAATTAATCGCCCCCGAATATCATCTACCGGCGGGTGGATGCCGCCCCAGATGCGCGACAGGCTGCACTGGTCCGAGGCGTCGGTGTACTTGGCCCACTGCAGCACCACGTCGGTGCTTGGCCCTTCTTCAAACGACAAAAACTCGTTTTGCCGGGCCATAAACTCGCTCATCCCACCGGGAAAGTACGCATCGCCGGTAAGTAGCGTAAGCACCTCGGCCGCCGCGCGCGAGAAGGTGGAGTGGCCCGACACGTAACCGGCGAAGGCCGGGGTCACAAAGGTAGGCCGCTGATAGGGCCACCAGTTTTCGGCCAGAATCCAGCCTACCCCCGCCGTAGCGGTGGTATCAGGAATGTAGTCGTGGCCGCGCCAGGCGTACACCTTGACCTTGCCTACGTTTTCGCCATCAGCCCCGGCCAAAGGATCAGTGGCGGTCACCACCTCGATGGCTCCCTCGCTGAGAGGAAGCCCGTTAGGGTCATAGCGGGGCTGGTCGGGGTTCGTTGACTGGCCCCGCTCGGCCATGTAGCGAATGGCTGAGATCGGACGGATGTAGTCGTAGCGCCCCTTGATGCTCCACACCGTTACCGCCGCGTCGTGCATGGCTCCGCCCAGCGCAAAGTAGCCCTTTACGTCCCACTCCAACGGGTCCATCAGTTCGCCTTCCCCCCGGAAGCGCCGCTCGTGGGCGGGATGGTCGGTCACGTAGTTCAGGATGGTGTACCAGTGGCCGGGCGGAGTTTCCGAATCGGGTCCATCGGCCCAGTACTCGGCCAGCACCCGGGCGTAGTCGCCCCGCGGCACCTCCTGCGGAGCGTAAGGCTCTCCCGTCTTAGGATTCATAGCGTATCCCTGTCCGGGATCACCGCCCTCCGCCACCCGGTAGAAGTCACGCAGTCCGGCAACGGTGGCCGGAAACTGATCCAGCGACAAATTGCCCGTGCTGGCCGGAGAGATGTCCCACAGTACGCCGTCGTCGGGAGTGAGGTGTGCCGACCAGCGGGCCACCATCGCGAAGTTCCACTGATACTCGTTCTCCGGATCTTCGTCGCTTAGGTAACAGGGAGCACCCGGGTCGTGGTAGACCCACAGGTCGTTGCCCCGGTCTTGGTACGTCGTGCGGTCGGAAGGTTGCAGCGAGAACGGAGCCACCAGCCCCCACTCCGCCCCAATGAAGTCGGGCATACCGCCCGGAATTTCGTTGCCCGACTGATCAATAAAGGTACTGAAGGCCAGCGGCTGCCAGCGGTTCGGGTCTACGATATCCGGATTGCCCGACCGACTCAGTAGCAACGGCGGATTTACCGATTGGTAGTTTAAGTTCCGGTAGTCATTGTCTTCGTTGGCCCCGTCCTGTAGTCCGAAGGCGATCACCTGGGCGGCCACGTAGTTGCCCAGGGCCGCGGGCGGGCCGGTCTGGTAGTCCTCGCCGGTGTAGTTGGGGTCGTAGCCCAGCTCGCGCATCAGGCGGTCGGCGTTGGCCGCGGTAAGCGCTGCGCCGGGACTGTTGCGAAAGCGGTGCGTAATCAGGCGGTAGCAGGCGTAGCTGATGGCCTCATTGCGCGCGGCTTGCGCATCGGCGGGCATCGGCACCCCATCGAAAGGGGCGAAATGACCGCGCCGTTGATGGCCCAGGAAATAGGGTTGGGAGGTGGCATCGTAGGCTACCCAAGCATCGTACATGGCGACCGAGGTATGGAACAGGTTGCGGGCGTGCACCGTAGGGCGGGCAAAGTCGTTGCGGATTGCCTCTAGCACCACTTCGTTCCACTGCCGGGCTACCGAACGCTGAGGCTGGGTTTGGGCAGTAGCCCAGCAACTCATAACGAGTAGTCCTAATAATAAGTAAAATCGATGTTTCATATAGGTTAGGTTGTAGAATAACTTAACAAAATTACGAAATAATTACAATTATAGATTCTGCTTCTCTAATAACTTTTTGGTCGACAGGCCCTGTGTGCTTCTTATTAAGTCGGTTTTCAAGACCTTAGCAGTTGGAGCGTGGAATCCGGTAGTGCTAAACGAAATGTGGGTTTGGTGCTCCTATAACGCTGAACTAGAACGAAACTTAATGGCCCATTTGATTTACCCAATGCGAAGCGCGAGTTTAGCGCTCTGATCTTGTCTAAAACTGCTTCGCTAATGACGCTCCACCGTGCCTCTTTGTTTACTGCCCTGCTGTTCGTGCTCATGGCTTGCCTTTCTGAGAAACCAACCGAGGCAGTGGCCCCTCCCGAACCCGTTTATCCCCTTCCTTCCGAAGCGCAGTTGGCCTGGCACCGGATGGAACTGAACGCCTTTATTCACTTTACCACCAACACCTTTACGAACAAAGAATGGGGCTACGGCGACGAAAGCCCCGCCATCTTCAATCCCACCGACTTCGATGCTGACCAGTGGGTGTCGGTACTCAAGGAAGCGGGCTTTCAGGGGGTGATCCTCACCTGCAAGCACCACGACGGCTTTGCGCTGTGGCCCAGTGCCTACACCGATCACTCGGTAGCCAACAGCCCCTTCCAAAACGGGCAGGGCGACGTGGTGCGGGCCGTATCCGACGCCTGCCGCCGCCACGGACTTAAGTTTGGAGTGTATCTATCGCCCTGGGACCGCAACCGGACCGACTACGGCAAAGCCTCTTACGTTACCTATTACCGCAATCAACTCAAAGAGCTCTTTACCAACTACGGACCGGTATTCGAGATGTGGTTCGATGGAGCCAACGGAGGCGATGGCTACTACGGTGGGGACAATGAAACCCGGCAGATTGATCGGAAAACCTACTACGATTGGCCCACCACGCTCGACTTAGTTCGCAACCTGCAACCTAAGCCGGAGGTGCTGTTCTTTAGCGACGCCGGACCTGGGGTGCGCTGGGTGGGCAACGAGCGCGGCATCGCGGGCGAGACCAACTGGAACACCATCACCCCCGATACGCTCTACGCGGGGATGGCCGGTATTAACGACCTGCTGGCCAGCGGCTCACCCGACGGCACCGCCTGGATTCCCGCTGAGGTCGACGTTTCTATTCGGCCGGGCTGGTTCTACCATCCGGAGGAAGACTCGCTGGTAAAAACCCCGGAGCAGCTCTTCGACATCTACCTTAGTTCGGTCGGGCGGGGGTCTACCCTGCTCCTGAACGTGCCTCCCGACCGGCGCGGACTGATTCACGAAAACGATGTGGCCGCGCTGCGGGGGTGGCGGCAGATGCTCAACGAAGCCTTCGCAACCAACCTGGTCGCCGGGGCATTGGCGACCACCGATACCCACCGGGGCAACGACGAAGCCTTTGCGGCCAGCCAGGTCACCGACGAGGACGAAGAAACCTACTGGGCCACCGACGATGGGGTAACCAGCGGAAGCCTGGAGATTGATCTAGGGCAAGGACGGCAGATTAAATACGTGGTGCTGAAGGAATACATTAAACTGGGTCAACGGGTATCTTCTTTTTCGGTTGACGCTTGGGTTAATGATGATTGGCAAATTGTGGCCGAGGGTACTACTATCGGCTATCAGCGTATTCTGCGGATTGATCCGGTGACAACCAGCAAAATCAGGGTAGCTATCCGCGAGGCACGGGCGTGTCCTACGCTGGCGACCGTGGCGATGTATTAACGGGGAAGCGGTCTTTTTAAGAAAAAATCGTAAGCAAGAATTAACGGCCTGAGCGAGCTATTGGGCCGATTTGTTAGCAATTTGTTTTCGTGTTTCAATTTTGCCACTTAGAGCAGCTAATTTTCCTTCTCAACTCCAGAGGAATTGTAGCTGCTTTATGTTATGTTTAGCCACTTATTCTTTAGTCGTAGCTTTTAAGGGTAATTTTTCATATTGATATTTATATCCATTTGTC
Organism: Tunicatimonas sp.; assembly: GCA_049650865.1. Classification (GTDB taxonomy): domain Bacteria; phylum Bacteroidota; class Bacteroidia; order Cytophagales; family Cyclobacteriaceae; genus Tunicatimonas. The sequence goes on along the minus strand of JBASAY010000014.1, from coordinate 75,993 downwards.
TTAATAATAAATAGCGTATCAAAGGCAATCATGTGGATCATGTTATAATCTTCTTGTGATTTTACAGTGATCCCCACATTAAAGAGCTCGTCTTTGTTCATTTGACTGAGTGAATCAATAATTGATTCATTAAGAATACCATTGTAGAGGTATGGATAGCCATTATTTTGCTGTTCTGTCGTTGTCAAAACAGTTGATGGTTTTAGATGAAGAGTTCGTTCCATGTCATGCGAACTCGTCAATAACTTCGTCAACTTTAACGTCGAGTCTTTCAATTCCGTGATAGAGAAAATACCACCAAAATTAAGCTTAGCTTCTGACGCCTCGTCCATTTCATGCTCTATATATTTATTTTCAATAATTTTCCAAGTCCCCCTTGTTCCATTGAATAAGAATGTCCTATTCGGATAGTAGCAAATTGAAATGTTCTTGGGGGACGATCTAACATTTCCTTTGTTTACCAGATCCTCTTTAAAAACTCTCCAATATCCTGAAGTCAATTTATGCAGTGTTGTATCATCGAGCACAATGGCATCACGATTGTTAAGCTCAAAATATTTGCTCTGGGCATTCGTAGGCTCATGTAACATGAAGAAAATTACAAAAATAGCGAGTTTAATTAATTTCATAATTCTAGGTGGTTTAAGTTACACCTAACGTTTAATATATGAAAAGTTGGCGATTTCGAAGCACTAAACTTTCGATTAAGCTAAAATCTTGATGAGAGACAAGACCCTTTATTTTACTACTATTCCGCCTATTTTTTTTATACATTGTTGTATGTAGGTTTTATTTTGGTTTTGCCTCACTTCCTGCTAAAATCCCTCCATCAATAGTCAATTCACTTCCTGTAATATATTTCGATTCATCTGTTGATAAATATAATGCTCCATATGCTACATCAATAGGCTCTCCAAAATGTCCCATAGGAATTCCACGTTCCACCGATTTAATCATTTTTTCACGTTCATCTCCTTTTCCTAACATCATATCCCACATTGGTGTCATTATCGCTGCGGGATGAATACTATTACACCTAATTCTATATCCTTTTTCTGCACAATAAAGGGCTACACTTTTCGTGTGATTTCTCACAGAGGCTTTACTTGAAGCGTAAGCAACTGCCATAGGAATGCCAACCATCCCACTTCGAGATGATATATTGACAATTGCACCACCTTTTTCTTTCATTAGTTTAATGGCGTATTTGCATCCTAACATTACTCCATTGGAATTTACTTGATGAACTTCATTCCAAGATTTTGTGTCAATATTTTCAGCGTCAAACGGTCCTTCCGTTTCAAGAAAGCCTGTTATTCCTGCGTTATTAATCAAAATATCTAAAGTCCCATATTTTTCTGTTATATAATTTATTAGTTGTAGCCATTCATTTTCATTTTTTACATTCAAATGATGATATTCATTCCTGTCTTTTAATTGATTTGAAAGTTCCTTACCTTCTTTATCTAAAATATCAGTTATAATAACCATTGCCCCTTCAGTATGAAATAATTCTGCAATCGCTTTTCCAATTCCTCTAGCAGAGCCTGTAATGAGTACAATCTTATTTTTTAGTCTTTCTTTCATACTAATCTCTTCTTGTTTTTTCAACTTACACACAACATCTGTACATGCGCATGGCGCATGTAAGCAATATAGCACTCCCACAGTTACACCAACAGTACCTCCCTAAATTGCCCGCAATATTGTTCGGTTCGCATCTTCCCTACTACTTTAGAATAAATCGCCCAATCAAGGAGACTTCGTGTTAGGCAATTAGTTAAACCTTTATAAACGACTACCAATGGAAAATATTCCCGCGGGGACCGCCGAAATATCCCGATACGAAGGAGGAGATTCCGGATAATTCGTTTCGCTACGCTGCACAAATTTCCGGAATGACGTCTTCAGACTTCAAATGCGATTGCCCTGTGTGAAGAGGCTGTGCTAGTGCGTATGCTACCAAATATTTGTACTTTCGCGCGCACTGATTCCGGACTCCAAAATTATGAAAATTATTTTTGCCGAGGTGATCACCATCGGTGACGAACTGCTGTACGGACAAACCCTCGATACCAACACCCAGTGGATGGGCCAGGAGCTGAACCGGGTGGGCATCAAGATTAGCCGCAAGATGGCCATCGGCGACCGCCGCGAGGACATCGTGAGCGCCCTGGATGAAGCCCAGCAGCGCGCCGACATCATCCTCATTACCGGCGGACTCGGCCCCACCAAGGACGACATTACCAAAACCACCCTAGCCGACTATTTTGACAGTCCGATCAGCGTTCACCCGCAGGCGTTGGCCGACCTGAAATCCCTATTCGCCCAGCGCAACTATCCGCTCACCGCCCTAAACGAACAGCAGGCCGCCCTCCCGGATAAGTGCGAGATGGTGCCGAACGCGATGGGCACCGCCCCCGGCATGTGGTTCGAGCAAGACGGAAAAGTTTTCGTGTCGATGCCCGGCGTGCCCTACGAGATGAAGGCCATGATGACCAGCACCGTGCTGCCCCGCCTGCAAGAAACCTTCGCGCTACCGGTGATCTTCCACCAGATGATCCAGACGGTGGGCATCGGCGAATCGTGGCTGGCCGAAAAGATTGCCGACTGGGAAACTGCCCTGCCCGAACATATCCGACTGGCCTACCTGCCCAGTTTTGGCAAGGTGAAGCTTCGGCTTACCGCTACCGGTGACAACCTGCTGGACCTGGAAGAGGAAGTGGCTACGCAGGTGACGGCGCTGGAACCGCTGATCAAAAAGTACATTTTTGGCTACGGCGACATTTCGTTGGAGGAAGCCGTTGGCCGCGATTTGCTGGCCGCCGGAAAGACGCTGGCGCTGGCCGAAAGCTGTACCGGCGGTTTGGTGGCGCATCGGGTCACCAGCGTGCCCGGCAGCTCGCGCTACTTCCGGGGCGGACTGATTCCCTACGACAACGCGCTCAAGGTTAAGCCCCTGGGAGTGGCCCAGGCCACGCTGCGCGAGCACGGGGCGGTAAGCGAAGCCACGGTGCGCGAGATGGCCGCCAAGGTGAGAACGCTGTTAGGCGCCGACGTGGGACTGGCCACCAGCGGCATTGCCGGGCCGGGCGGCGGCACCGCCGAAAAGCCGGTAGGCACCATCTGGATTGCCGTGGCCGACGAGGAAGGAACTTACGCTAAAAAGCTGACCCTTACTAACAATCGGATGGTGAACGTACAACGTACCAACGTAGCGGTTCTGAACCTCCTGAGGCTGCGCCTGAACGATCTTCTGAAAGGAGTTGAGAATTAAGAATTTGAGAATTAGGAATTAAGAATTAAACAGTTTTCAATTCTTAATTCCTAATTTCGTCCGTCTAGCAAATTCCAATTCTTAATTCATACCCCAATGACAACGGTAGAAATAGTGATGCCCGCCATGGGTGAGAGTGTGATGGAAGGCACCATCTTGCAGTGGCTTAAGCAGGAAGGCGATACGATTGAGCAAGAAGAACCGCTGCTGGAGGTGGCCACCGACAAGGTAGACACCGAAGTGCCCGCTACGCACAGTGGCACCTTACAGAAAATACTAGCCCCCGAGGGCACGGTTGTAGAAGTGGGAAAGCCCATTGCCATTATCGCTCAGCAGGGCTCCGATCCGCACGAAGCAAACAGTCCTGATGCAACGGAGGCCGAGCCGCCCGTGGAGGAGATAGCCGAGGAGGCCCTCCGCGCGGTTGCCCCTCCCCAACCTAAAACTCAGACCAGTGACCCTCAGACTGAAGAGGTTCAGAATTCTGAACTAGCAAAGACTGAGCTTGCTTCGCCCGGCGATGCCCCCGCCCGCTTCTACTCTCCCCTGGTGATGAGCATCGCCCGCGAGGAAGGGCTCTCCGAAGCGCAACTCGCCCGGATTCCCGGTACCGGTAAAGCAGGTCGGCTCACCAAGAAGGATCTACTTAGTTACCTTAAGACGGGTAACGGTTTTCGGAAGTCTGAGGAGCAACCGGCGTTTGTGGAAGCGCCTAGCCCTTCCCCTGCCGTGACAGCGCAGTCTGGCGACGAGGTGATCGAGATGGACCGGATGCGTAAGATGATTGCTACCCGCATGCTGGCCTCTAAGCAGACATCGGCCCACGTAACATCGTTTGTGGAGGCCGACGTTACGAAATTGGTGCACTGGCGCAATCGGGTAAAGGATACTTTTCAGTCCCGAGAAGGCGAGAAGCTTACTTTTATGCCCTTGTTCGTAGAAGCCATCGCCAAGGCGATCAAGGATTTTCCGATGATTAACGTTTCGGTAGACGGCAATTCAATTATTCGGCACAAGGACGTAAACATTGGTATGGCGGTGGCCCTGCCGAGCGGAAACCTAATCGTGCCCGTGATTGCCCAGGCCGACCGGCTGAGTCTGACCGGATTGGCCAAGCAGGTAAACTCGCTCTCGGAGCGGGCCCGCACCAATCGCCTTACCGCCGACGACCTGGCCCGGGGCACCTATACGGTGTCGAACATTGGTTCGTTCGGCAACTTGCTGGGCACGCCCATCATTATGCAGCCGCAGGTAGCCATTCTGGCCCTGGGGGCTATTGTGAAGAAACCCAGCGTGATCGAAACCCCCAGTGGTGATGCCATTGCTATTCGCCACCGGATGTACTTGTCGCACTCGTACGACCACCGGGTGGTAGACGGTGCCCTGGGGGGAATGTTTGTGAAGCGGGTGGCCGACTACCTGGAGAAGTTCGACGCAGATCGAGACTTGTAGTGGTTCGGGGTTGAAAGGTTCTGATCTCTAGGTTTTAATACCTAAAAAAAATCAGAACCTGGAATCTTCAACTTTAAACCCGGAATTATATAATGAGAAAAGCTCCAGCAATGAGGTAAATACCACTCGCCGGAGCTTTAGCTCAAACCACAAAGTAAAACTAGAGACGCTTGCGATCCGTTGGGCTGCTACGTCAGTAAGTTTTCACGGCTAGGGATGTCAGCGCACTGGCTACCCTCAAACCGGCATTTTGGGTGGATGTGGTGTTGAGCTCAAATCCTATTTTAGAAGCATTGGTGATGAAGTTGATATGAGCCCCCTTAGCGGCCATTCCCTCACGTTCCGTGATCACCAGTATGCCTTTTTTATTTAGTTCATTCTCAATTTGCTTGGTAGTAACCCGAGCATCTTTAGTAATAAAAATGATATTGCCCTGCTGCACTTCACTGAGTGAATTACACTTTTTAACAATCAGATTCTGGTTTTTTATCGTTTTCTTCTTTTGTGAGATAGCGTACATTTGTTGATAAGCTTGCTCGTTTCCCACCACCCAAATGATAAAGTCTTCGTTGGGTTGGGGGGAGGGCCATTCTATGTATTTGCTGAAGTTGTAGATAAATATTGGATGGTATTTGTACTCTTGTGCTTGAGCTTTCAGGTCAAAGATTCCTACTAGTATTAAGATGAACCATATTTTATGCATAATTTCTATACGTTTTGTTCAAAGCTATATAGAATAGATAGAACAAATCGCTTATATGCCTCACAAATATTACGTACATCATGTTACTATACAAATATAAAAATTAATTATTCAACTACAAAGATTAGAATAACAAAGTTTTTGGTCCTTCTAACAATGTCTTTATTGGTTCAATTATCTCCGCCTCTTTCTTATAGCGCATGAGGCAGAATTATTACCTAATTCATTTGGTTATAGCCCTAACCGAATCCTGACCCGAAGTATGTTAATAGATGTTGCTCTGCTGATGCTGGTATTTTTGTTGTCTATCCCGGCAATTACTGGCTACTTCGCTTACTGCTACGACCGCTCGTTCTGGGGGTGGTTTACCATCGCCTGCTTTTTTCCGGTGGTCGCCCAGGTGGTGCTGGCCCTGTTATGTTACCGCAAAGCCCAGCGAGAACAACACCGCCCCTCTTCATTCATCAGCCGCTACGAAGACGAGCAAATGCACCTTCGCATCAACGAAGTGCTAAACAATGCCCCCCAACGCCGAAATATTTCTTAGTTCGGCCCGATTGCGTATATTGTCCCGCTAGCCAATCAACCTTCCGAACCTAAATTACCTTATGCTGCCTCGCGCGCTTTTCACCAGCGGTGTTCTACTTATTACCCTATTCGCCTGCCACACTTCCTCAGAAGATACCGCACTCACTACTGGTGAATTACCCGCCCAGACGCTGAATTTATCCGAGATAACCGGAGCGCAAGCTCAGACTACCAGCTGGCAAACTGCAGGATCGGTTTACGCTGACCGGCGCAAAGCGGGTCACTTAGAATTCACCGAAGGGCAAGGGGTGCTGGTTCACCTGCCTAACGACCAGCAGCCATCGGACCTGTCTACTCCGTGGGAGCACGGTGATATCGACCTATCGCTGGAGTTTATGCTACCCCAGGGCGGCCGATCTCGCCTGTTCTTACAGGGGCGTTACGCCGTGGAGCTCGTCGATAGCTGGGGCGGGGCAACCCCTACGGCCGACGCCTGCGGCACCATCGGCCGGAACGCGCCCCAACTGAATGCTTGCCGGGCGCCGGGGCTGTGGCAACGTTTGGACGTTAAGTTTCGGGCGCCGCGCTTCAACGAGCAGGGCAAAAAGGTAGCCAACGCTCAGTTTACTGAGGTAGTCCTGAACGGATCGCTAATTCATCAAAACGTAATAATAGATACTTCTACTCCGGAAGCTCCCTTTAGCGACGAGGGAGAGCAGGGACCGCTGGTGTTTTCTGGAAACGGCAATCCATTGGCCCTCAAGCATATCACCTACAAAAGCTACCGCAACGAAGCCATCCAGCTACAGGATTTGCGCTACGCGCTTTATGATGGCACCTACAATGGCCCAGACGATCTGGCGGATGCTCAACCCACCAAGCAGGGGGAGGCTGATTCTCTAAGCTATACCCTTAAAGAAGATCACGAAGAATTTGCTTTGGACGTTGCCGGCACGCTACAGATTCCTACGGATGGTGAATACCTGTTTACGCTTCGCACGGCAGGCCCCAGCTGGCTCTACATCGATGGGGAAGAAGCTACCACTAACCAACGGGCCGAGTACATGGATACGCCAGGATACCACCACGCTACCCTAGAGGCCGGGGAGCATCCGTTTCGCCTGGTGTATACTAAGTCGGTGCTTAAGTGGGTAAACGGATTATCACTGTACGCCGAGGGGCCGCAGGTACGGCGGCAATCCTTACACGCTCGCGATTCGGAGTACAATCCCGAGCCGCCGACTCCCCTGCTGGTCCGTAGTACCGGCCAAACCCTGGTGCAGCGAGGATTCTTTTACCACGGCGATCAGAAAAAAACCCACTGCGTACTGGTGGGCCTACCTAACGAGATTAATTACGCGGTAGATATCAAAAGCGGCGCGTTAATATCTGCCTGGGGCGGCGACTTTATCGACGTCACCCAAATGTGGCACGAGCGGGGCGAGCCCCAAACGGCCCAGCCGCTGGGCAACGCCCTGGAACTATCGGCCCGACCAGCCTTTGCCATACTTTCCAACCAGTCGGCCGCCTGGCCCGATTCGGTTTCGTTCGATGATCCTTACTTACAAACCCAGGGATACATGCTTGATACGGCGGGTTCTCCGGTATTCCAGTACCAGCTAGGTGGCACGCAGGTAAGCGATCGGGTTGGCCCGGGGGCAGAGGCGCGTTCGCTGGTCCGCAAAGTCAGTTGCTCCTTCGCCAACGCTGGTGCCGACCCGGTGTATTGCCTTTTGGGCGAGGGAGAACAGGTAGAAGTCCTACCCGACGGTAGTTACGGCATCGATGGCAAACGCTACTACCTTACCGTAAACTCCGCCGGGGCCGCCGTCAGAAAGCGTACCGACCGGGGCAAAGAGCAGTTGGTGGCGGCCCTCACCCCCCAGGGGGGCACGGCTACTTTAGCGTACACGATCATTTGGTAAAACCGGAAAGTCCCATGAAAAAGCTACTGATAATTATTTGGTTGTTAGGATTCATCAACCCCTTCCTTCGGGCGCAGGATAGCGAGGCCCAGCAGGAGGCAGCCTACTACACCATCTCTACCGTACCTATTCCGGACAGCGTGATCCTGGAGGTGGGCGGACTCGCCTTTACCAACGATAACCAACTGGGTGTTTCTACCCGCCGGGGCGAAGTTTGGCTCATCGACAACCCCCAAAGTGGGCAGCCTACCTTTCGCCGCTTCGCTGCGGGGCTGCATGAGCCACTGGGACTGGCCTACCGCAACGGCTCGTTCTACACCGCCCAGCGGGCCGAGCTCACCAAACTCACCGACACCAACCAAGACGGCCGCGCCGACGTATTTCGCACGCTCTACACCTGGCCCCTGTCGGGCAACTACCACGAGTACTCGTACGGCCCCCTCTTTTTGCCGGACGGCGATATGCTGGTTACGCTCAACCTTTCGTGGGTGGGTGAAGGGGCCAGCCTGAGCAAGTGGCGGGGCTGGATGCTCAAGATTTCGGAAGACGGAACCATGAAGCCCATTGCCACGGGGCTACGCTCGCCCGCGGGCTTTGGGTTCAACGCCGAGGGCGACGTCTTCTACGCCGAAAATCAAGGCGACTGGATTGCCTCGGGGCGCATTACTCACCTGGAAGAAGGGGATTTTGCGGGCAATCCGGCCGGTTTACGCTGGACGAACGATGCCGCATCGCCGCTGAAGATGAAGCGTAACTACGTGCCCGACTCGGTAGGACTGATGCACGAGTTTGCGCAGAACTTCTCGAGCATGAAGCTACCCACCGTCTGGTTTCCGCACACCATCATGGGCATTTCCACCTCCGACATCGTAACTGATACCACCGGCGGGGGTTTTGGTCCGTTTACGGGGCAGCTATTCGTGGGTGACCAGGGGCACAGCAAAATTATGCGGGTATTTTTAGAGAAGGTAAACGGAGAGTACCAGGGGGCCTGCTTCGCCTTTAAGGAGGGCTTCGCCTCCGGTCTGCTGCGCATGCGGTGGGGTCCTGACGATGCCCTGTACGTAGGCATGACCAGCCGGGGGTGGCGCTCCACGGGTTCCGAACCCTACGGTTTGCAGCGCCTGCGGTGGATGGGTCAGACGCCCTTCGAGATCAAAACGATGCGCGCCCAGAGCAACGGGTTCTTGCTGGAGTTTACCGAGCCGGTGGATGAGGCTACGGCGGCCCTGCCCGACTCGTACGCGATGACCAGCTTCACCTACAAGTACCACCGCACCTACGGCAGTCCGATCATCAACCAGCAGCCCTGCCCGGTGCAGCGGGTAGAGGTATCGGCCGACCGTCTGAGTGCCCGGCTCTTCGTGAGCGGACTTCGGGAAGGCTACATTCACGAACTAAAGGCCCCGGGAGTGCGCAACCGGCGGGGCAAGCCATTGCTGCACGCTGACGCCTACTACACGCTAAATAATCGCCCCGAGGGCGAAACGCTCGACGACCACACCAGCCACGAGATGATTGCCGACGCTACCCTAACCGAGCCACGCGACTGCGCCCGGGATGATGGCAAGCGCGTGCTGGAGATGCCTACCGACTGGGAAGCGGCGGATGTGACCATCACGGTGGGCACCGAACCGGGTTTGCAGTACGACCTGAAAAGCTTTGAGGTACGCACCGGCGAGCGGGTGGAGCTGAAGTTTAATAACAATGACGACATGATGCACAACCTGGTGGTAGTAGCCCCCAATACTGCCGATGAGGTAGGCACGCTGGCGATGAATCTGGGGCTAGACGGCCCCCAGCAGGGCTACGTACCGGAGGTAGACGAGGTGCTGTTTCATACCTGCATTCTGCAACCGGGCAGCGCTGAATCAATTTACTTCACGGCCCCCGCCCCGGGCGAGTACACCTACGTGTGCACCTTCCCCGGCCACTCGCGCGTAATGCGCGGCACCATGATCGTGCGCGGGCGAGAAACCGCCGAGCGGTAGATTACATTCTGATGGGTTACTCTTACCAATAGCAAACGCGCACAAGACGATACAGCGAGCTGGAATCCATCTGTTTAACCAAGAGTGAGTTGCTAAACTCAGGACCATGAAAGCTGATGCAAAGGTATTAGATTATATCTTTCCCACGTTTATCATAGTGGGACTTATACTATCTATAATCAACTTCTTTTTCTTTAGAAGTTTATGGATGGATGAGGCTAGTTTAGCACTAAACATCATTGATAGGCCAGTAAGTGGACTACTAGAACCACTCGACTATAATCAAGTTGCTCCAATCGGTTTTTTATTCGTAGAGAAAGTTTTTTCTTACCTCTTTGGAAACACCGACTGGGCGCTTAGGATATATCCGATGTTCTCGTTCTTTTTGTCAATTTACTTGGTATACAGTGTATCACTTAAAATCTTTGATGACAAGAAATTTGCCCTCTTTTGTGTAGCATTCTACAGTCTTTCGTACTACGTAATATTCTATTCGTCTGAGGTTAAGCAGTATATGTCGGATGTTGTATTTTGCTGGACGATAACACTTTACACAATACTTCAAACAGAAGAAGACAACCAGAGTAAGGCCTGGATATACGCCCTTATCGGCGCAATTTCAATCTGGTTTTCTAACGCTTCTATCATTTTTCTATTTACATCAGGTTTATACTTTGCTTATAAGACTTACCGGCGTAACCCCCGAGGCTATTTAAAAATTGTAGGGGTAGTAGGTTCCTGGGTAATTTCTTTTACCGTATACTATCTTTTGTTTATTCACAACCATCCCACCAAAGATGTGATGGTTGAGTACTGGAGTTACTGGGAAGCATTTCTTCCAACAGACATTCTCAGTGTAGAATTTATCAGTGCCTTGGGTCGTAAAGTAGTAACTTTTTTTAGTTTACTAGGGTATAGTTGGCTATCCGTTGTATTTGCTCCGGTCTTTATAATTGGGCTCTATTGCCTCGGAAAAACGAAAATTGAATTGCTTTTTCTTATTACTGCTCCTATTGCCGTGCACCTTGTGCTATCGTACTTTAAGATGTATCCGTTTAGTGAGCGACTGATTTTATACTTGTACCCTTCCTTAATTATTGCTCTAACTTACGGATGTTATTACTTATCCACTTTAGTTAAACATCCTAGTCGCCCCCTAGTCTTGTATTCACTTATCTTTCCCTTAATCTTAAACTTAATTCTATTGTACGCAAGAGGGTTTCCTATAGAAGTAGAAGAGATAAAAAAGCCGCTATCTTATCTGGATGAAAATATAGGTAAAGAAGATTACCTGTATATTTATTATGCCGCCAACAATGCGTTCACGTTTTATGAAAGAAGATATTCAAACATCATTGAACCGCACAATAGAAATATCATACGTAGTGATAATCATCGTGACGACTGGTCTCGCTATGAAGAAGATGTACCTCAAACTGATGGCACAGTTTGGATTCTTTTTTCTCACGTTGACTGGGGTAAAGATCAAGAAGAGATGAACGAAGAAAAATATATTCTAAGTCTGTTCGAGAAGAATGGTTACAACATCACCGGAAGAAAAAAGTATAAGGGAGCTTCTCTTTACAAGGCAAGTTCTTTCTGATGCTTTTCTGTGATATTTAACAGGGTTCAAGCACGCTGAAGTATTAACACATTCATCATTGTTAGCCAGTCCGTTCAGCAGGATTATTTCGTATACTATTCAGAAGATTGGACTTAATAGCACCCAGAGCAAACCACAAAGTGCTACGAGGGTCCCATAAGCCAAGCATGGCGTTTGCTTGCAAGGCTTTATAAAATGACGTAGATTGTTCGGCAGAATAAGCGAGTGCCACTTTGAGTTTTAAACTCTCTTGCTCTATTTTTTTTAAGAGAACCTTGAACACCCCTATCCACCAAACCAACCCTACCCAAGATGCCTTCCGGATTTTTTGCACTATTTGATGACATTGCCATTCTCATGGACGACGTAGCGATGATGAGTAAAGTGGCAACCAGAAAAACCGCCGGTCTTCTGGCGGATGATCTGGCGGTGAACGCCGAAAAAGCGTCGGGTTTCATGTCGGCCCGAGAGTTGCCCGTGCTGTGGAAGATAACGAAGGGGTCATTTTTAAATAAGGCTATCATTCTGCCCGTCGTCTTTCTCATGAGTGCCTACTTTCCGGCGGCGATCACGCCCATCTTGCTGGTGGGTGGAATATATTTGGCCTACGAGGGAGCTGAGAAAATTTACGAATATTTTTTCCGTAAAGGTACCGCTAAACGTCGGGAAGCCGTGACCGAAATGACGGAAGCGGAAGCCCAAGCCTACGAAAAGAAAAAGATAAAGTCGGCCATCATCGTGGATTTTATCCTTTCGGTAGAGATCGTGATTATTGCCTTGAGCACGGTGATCGAGCAGCCCCTCGACGTACGAATCGTCGTAGTCACCATCGTGGCGCTGTTGGCAACCGTGGGGGTGTACGGACTAGTTGCCCTGCTGGTGAGGATGGACGATTTGGGGCGTAAGTTAATCGCGACCGACAAGGGCGAGCCCGGAATTAGAAAAAGCGTCGGAACCGCGCTGGTAAAGACACTGCCCTACATTATCAGGGGACTGGGCGTAGTTGGCACGCTGGCCATGATTCTGGTTGCCGGGGGCATATTTGTTCACAATATCCATTACGTACACGAGCTGGTGCACGCCCTGCCCACCATCCTAGGCGAGTTTCTGGTCGGTTTGGCCGTAGGGTTAGTTTCTCTGCTGGTTTTTAAGGGAGTAAAAAAAGTGATCGGCACCAAAGAAACAAAGGAGTAAGAAGCTAGGCTCGCGGTTTGAGTCACGCTGAGCCATCGTACTTCAGAGGACAAGAAATGCAATAATGAGTGATGATCACTTCGCCTTACTGGTCCACTTGCTCCCCTTCACCCGAAATCGCCAGGGAAGCAGGGCGTCCTCACCGGCGTAGTCGATGCCCACCCGGGGGCTGGCCAGTACGTCTTCGTCAGCCACTGTTTCGCCCCGATCTTCAATCCAGATAGTTTCACCGGTAGTTAGGGGGAGCCCGTAGTGCTGCTTGGTGATGCCCAACGCTTGGGTAAGCATGCCCGGTCCGGCCGTAAGGCGGGGCACCACCCCGGTCAGGCTTCGTCGTCGCTGCATTGTTTCCCAACCCAGCGTAGGCTCGATGGCCCGCACCAGCACCGCATCGGCCTTGTCAACCACGTTGGTAATCATATTAAACAAGTAGTGAAAGCCGTATACCTTATAGACGTAGGCCACGCCCCCCGGACGAAACATCACCTCGGTGCGGGTGGTGCGCCTATTTAGGTGCGAGTGGCACGCCTGGTCGCCCACGTGCGCGTATGCCTCGGTTTCTACGATCTTCCCGCCGGCCAGTTCCCCATCAATGTCAGCGAACAGGTATTTTCCGAGAAACTCGCGACTGATCTGCACCACGTCGCTGCGCTGGTAGAAAGATTTGGGAAGTACGTTCATAGGTAAATGGTTGGGTACGGCAGGTCTTCTCCAATAAATGCGCTAAGTAGATTTTTGTTTTCCCCCGCCGAAACTCTACTTTCGTAACGAAATTAATTCATCACGTACCCAACCCATCCTATGAAAGCCCTGTCCTTACTATTTTGTGCGCTGCTGCTGGCCGCCTCGCCCCTCTTCGCCCAGCTAGAAACTCCGCAGCCCAGTCCGCTGGCTACCGTTAGCCAGAAGGTGGGCTTGGTCGATGTAACCGTTACCTACTCCCGTCCGAGCGCCCGGGGGCGGAAAATATTCGGGGGACTGGAATCTTACGGCGAACTGTGGCGCACCGGGGCCAACCAAGCCACCAAGGTATCACTCAGCGGCGAACTGAATATTGCGGGCAACACCGTTCCGGCGGGCGACTATGCCTTGTTTACCATTCCCGGCGAGGAGAAGTGGACGGTTATCTTTAACAAGAACACCGAGCAGTCGGGCACGGGCAGCTACGATGAAGCCCAGGACGCGCTGCATACCGAGGTAACTGCCTCATCTACCAAAGACTCTTACGAGACCTTTACCATCGGCTTTTCTGACCTGAGCGAAACCAAGGCGACGATGTACCTGGCTTGGGAAGATACCAAGGTAGCCCTCCCGCTCGAAGACCCCAACGTCGACAAAAAGGTGATGGCCCAGATTGACGAGCAGATGGCCAGCGCGGGCGACAATGCGGGCTTGTACTATCAGGCCGCCAATTACTACTTCGCCATGGACAAAGATATACAGCAGGCGCAGGAGTGGATCGACAAGGCAGTGTCGCTCGACGACAGTAAGTTCTGGGTGCTTCACCTGCAGGCGAAGATTCACGCCAAAACTGAGAACTACGACCAAGCCCGCGCCGCCGCCCAAAAGTCGATGGAGCTCGCCGAAGAAAACGGCAACCAAGACTACGTTCGGCTCAACGAGAAGCTGCTGGAGACGATGAATTGACTTTCAGGATGGCTAGGGGGTTAGGAATTTTCGGGATGGTAAGGGGGTTGGGGATTGGGTTTTAGGTACTTTCACTTCCTAAAACCTAACCCCTAACCCCTAACCCCCAAATCCCCCCAAAACCCAAAACTTTATGGCCAACGTAGTGAAGAAACACAACCTAAGCGAGCGAGACACGAACCGCATCATTGAGATGGCCTGGGAAGACCGCACTCCCTTCGATGCGATCGAAGCCCAGTTCGGTTTGCCCGAAGCCGACGTGATTGTGCTGATGAGGCAGCAGCTTCAGGCTTCTTCGTGGCGGCGGTGGCGGGCCCGCGTGCAGGGGCGTAGCACCAAACACCAGCAGAAGCGCCCCTTTGATGCGGGCACCTTTAAAAGTGACCAGCAGCGCAGCATTACCCGCAATCACATCAGCAAGCGGTAAGAGTCTTGCCGGTGAGCAACCCGAAAGCTGTCGTTTATGACCTTCGTGCGCAAGCTTTTTCTATTGTTATTGGTATTCTTCACAGTGGGGGGCATACTCTCCTCCTCGGATGCCATAGCGCAAATGCAAAAGCTCCGCGTTGCCGCCAACCACCGGTTTTTGGTGCAGGAAGACGGCCGTCCCTTCGTATGGATCGGCGACACCAACTGGTTTTTCGCCAAACTGCCCCCGGCCACCATTGATAGCATTTTGGACACCCGCAACCGCCAGAAGTTCACCATAATGCAGGTAAGTTGCCGTGAGCCGCTGCACAACGGAGACGGTCCCGGAGAGATTGACGCTCCGAACGAAGCGTGGTGGGCCTACCTCGACGACTACGTTGCCAAGTGTGCGCAGCGCAACTTGTACGTGGGCATTACCTTGGGCTGGTGGGGATTGCTAAAAGATAACAGTGCCGAAGCATTGTACGACTACGGAAAACGGGTAGGTAAGCGGTACAAAGACCAGAACAACATCGTTTGGCTCACGCTGGGGGAAGCCGGTAGCTACCAACGAAAGGATACCCTGTCGGGCGAGAAACTACGCGCCCTGGTGAGTGGCATCCGAGCCGGGGATACCGGAGACAAGCTGCTCACGGTACACGCCGATTACCAGCGGGGCACGAGCATCACCGACGACGGACTGCTCTGCGATTTCAACAACTGGCAAACCAGTCAGTGGTGCTGCCCCGCCGAATTACCCCGGAAGGATGACCGAACGTGGACAGCCTGGGAAGCCATTGCGTACGATTATGCCAAAACGTACGACGGCCAGCCCAAACCTACCTTAGATGCGGAAGCGTGGTACGAGAACAACAAAGACTTTTGTGATGCCACCGCCTTCAACGTTCGCCGCCGGGCTTACTTTACCGTTCTGGCCGGAGCGTTCGGGCACACCTACGGAGCGGGGGGCATTTGGGACGGCTTGGTATCCGGCGAAGCCTGCAGCGCAGATGCCCTGGCGGCCCTTCATTATCCCGGGTCCCGTGGTATAGCAAACCTCAGTCACTTTCTCCACCGCTTGGAAGATGACTTTCTGAAGCTCCGTCCCGACCAGCGGTTTATCACGAATGGCAACTCGGATGATTACGACACCCACCTTCAGGCGGCGGTAGCCAGCGACAGCAGTTTTGCCCTGATCTATTCGGCCAGCGATGCGGTTTATTCGGTTAACCTCTCCCTACTTTCGGCCGATGTGCTCTCGGCCGTTTGGTACAACCCCCGCACGAACGAGTATCAAGATGGTAGAAAAAGACTATCCCGGAAGTCTGAATCAATGCAATTTGATCCCCCCGGCAAGTTAGGGGTAGGCAACGATTGGGTGCTTATGGTGGGTGATCAGCGGTTCGCAGACCGCTTTGAGATGGAGTAGCACGAACGTTTTCTTTAGTAGACTTCGCCGACGGGGCCCGCATCGACTACCTCTACGACGCGGCGGGCAACCGGCTGGCGCAGACCATCACCGCGGTGGACGGCACCAGTCGCACCACCGACTACGTGGGGGCGGTAGAGTACCGCAACGACCAGCTGGCGCTCATCCACCACTCCGAGGGGCGGATCGTTCCGCAGAACAATACCAAAACCGAGGGAAGCTTCGTGTACCACTACGACCTGCGCGACCCCCTGGGCAACGTGCGCTTGACCTTCTCGGAAGTGCCGATGGTAGAGAGTAGCGACCTGACGATGGAAACCCCGGCGGCCCCCACCGAAGAAGCGCTCTTTGAGCACGTGGCGGCCGCGCGACAAACCCTGGCCTTCCACAACACCACCGATGCTAGCAACGATGAACCCTAGCCTAACAAGGCAGCCAGTCTACGAGCGGGTCAGACCGGCCCGGCCAAGAGCTTATCAGTATGGGCGGGCGACCAGGTGCACCTGCAAGTCAATGCCGCCTACGAAACCGGTCGGGGCAAAGTACAAGGACTGTAAGGCATCGCCACCCAAGTGGCCGGGGCAGCAAGCCGCAGCGCCGCCGGACTAGAGAGCAGCGGGGCGGCAAGCGGGGTCAAAGGATTGGTCGATCGTTCACGCCTGTCGCTTCCTCATCCCATTTGCAGCTTAGAAACAGTATGATAATCTTTTTGGCCCGCTCCACTTAACAAATTTTAACACTCCCTCCGAAATAATCCCCCCGCTAAATCATTTTTATCCTAGGGGGATTCCCTTACTTTTGCCTCCGAAAATTTAGCTCGCTTACATGCTGACTTACAACAAGATCAACAACATTACCGGCTGGGTGATGTTTGCCATTGCCACGGTGGTGTACGTGCTCACCGTAGAGGAGACGGCCAGCTTCTGGGACTGCGGGGAGTTTATCGCCGTGTCGTACAAGCTGGAGGTGCCCCACCCGCCGGGCGCTCCCTTCTTCTTGCTGCTGGGCCGCATGTTCTCGTTCTTGGCGGCGGGCGACGTGGAGCAGGTGGCCTACTGGATCAACATGGTGAGCGCCATCAGCAGTAGCTTCACCATCTTGTTTTTGTTCTGGACGATCACCCTGCTGGGCAAAAAGGTGCTCAAGGTGGCCGAAGGAACCGAAACGACCGCCCAGACCGTCCTGCTGATGGGCAGCGGCTTTATTGGAGCGTTGGCCTACACCTTTTCCGATTCGTTCTGGTTTTCGGCTACCGAGGCGGAAGTCTACGGACTGTCTTCCTTCTTTACGGCTTTTGTGTTCTGGGGCATCCTGCGCTGGGAACACATCACCGAGCCGGCGGCGGCCAACCGCTGGCTTATCCTGCTGGCCTACATGATGGGCTTGTCCATCGGCGTGCACCTGCTCAACCTGGTAGCCATTCCGGCCCTGGGACTCATCTATTACTTCCACAAGTATCACCAGGTTACGGTGCGCGGAGTGGTGATCACCATGCTGATTAGCGGAGCGATTATTCTTCTTATTATGGTGGGTATCATCCCCGGCTTGCCGTCGCTGGCGGGTTCGTTCGAAGTGTTCTTCGTCAACAGCATCGGGCTGCCCTTCGGCTCGGGCTTAGTGATACTGGTGCTATTGCTGCTGGGCGGACTGGGCTACGGGCTGTGGTACTCGATTAAGCATAAGCTGCCGCTGCTTAACACCTCACTGCTGGCCCTTACCTTTATCCTGATTGGCTATTCATCGTACTCGGTGGTACTGATTCGCTCGCAGTACGATCCGCCCATCGATGAGAACGACCCTGAGACGATCATTAGCTTCGTGTCGTACCTGAAGCGCGAGCAGTACGGCAGTCGGCCGCTGGCCTACGGACAGTACTTCACCGCCGACTTAGTAGCCCAGGAGGAGGGCGCTCCGGTTTACGAGAAGGGCGAGGATAAGTACATCGTGAGCGACTACAAGCTGGTAAACACCTACGACCCCAAGAAGAGCACCATCTTCCCCCGAGCCTACAGTACCCAGGGCAACCATCCGCAGTTGTACCGCCGTTGGATGGGCCTGCGTACCAACGAAGAGCCTAACTTCATCGACAACCTGTCGTTCTTTTTCACCTATCAGGTGGGGCATATGTACATGCGTTACTTCATGTGGAACTTTGCCGGACGCGCCAGCGACATCAAAGAAGCGCCCTGGCTGCGCCCCTGGGAGGGCAACTCCGACGTGCCCGACGTGATTGCCAGCAACAAGGCCCGCAACCAATTTTATATGCTGCCGCTCATTCTTGGTCTGGTGGGGCTGTTCTTTCAGTACCGCCGCGACGTGAAGGGCTTCTCGGTGGTGGGGCTGCTGTTCCTGTTCACCGGCATTGGGCTGGTGGTGTACCTAAACTCACCGCCGGTGGAGCCGCGCGAGCGGGATTATATCTACGCCGGTTCGTTCTACGCCTTTGCCATGTGGATCGGCCTGGGAGTGATGGCGCTCAGTCAGTTTCTGGGTCAGTTTATCAAGAACCGCGTGGCGGCCGGAGCAGCCGCCACCGGGGCATGCCTGATCGTGCCGATCCTGATGGGCGTGCAAGGCTGGGACGACCACGACCGCTCGGACCGCTACTTCTCGGTAGATACCGCCAAGAACTTTTTGGCTTCCTGCGCGCCCAACGCGATTCTGTTTACCGGGGGCGATAACGATACGTTCCCGCTCTGGTACGCCCAGGAAGTGGAGGGGTTCCGCACCGACGTGCGGGTGATCGTGCTGAGCTACTTCAATACCGACTGGTACATTGAGCAGATGACCCGCCCGGCCTACGAGTCGGAGCCGCTGCCCTTCACCCTGACCGAAGAAAACTACAAGCAGGGCGGCCCCAACGACTACCTGCCGCTGGTAGAGAATCCGAACATCAAGGGAGCCATCAATTTGGATCAGTACATGAAGTTGATTCGCGAAAACTCGGCTGCGCTGAAGATTCCGAACGCCCGGGTGAACTACAACACGGTGCCCGCCAAAACCTTCTACGTAGACGTAGACGCCTTCGATACGGGTGAGGGAGCGCGGGTGAGCGCTACCGGGAGCGACACCATCGGCCAGCGCCTGTCTCCCCGAATGCAGGAGATCATTCCGGCCGATATGGAAGACTACGTAACCGACCGGTTGTACGTGAACCTGAAGGGGCGCGCTCTGGAGAAAAAAGACCTGATGATTCTGGACCTGATTGCCGCCAATAAGTGGGAACGCCCCATCTACTTCAACCCTACCTCGCTGATGGGTGTGAACCTAGACTTCCGGCAGAACGTGGTACAGGAGGGCAATGCCTACCGCCTGCTGCCCATCGTGAGCCCCAGCAGCGGCGACGAACTGGTGCACACTGAGGTGATGTACGACAACATGATGAACAACTTCCACTACCGGGAGTTAGACAATCCGGACGTTTATTATAACGAAGACTACCGCAACTCAGCGCTGAATCACCGTTCGAGCTTCAACAGTTTGGCCAGCGATCTGATTAGCGAAGGCAAAACCGATCAGGCTCGCGAGGTACTGAGCAAAAGCTTGGACATCATTCCGGACGCGGCGATTCCGTTCGACTACGTTACCGCCCAGACCGTGCAGTTACTGTTCGCGGTAGGCGAAGACACACGCGCCACCGAAATAGCGGATCTTCTTGCCGAACGGGCCGACGAGATGCTCACCTACTACGCCGAGACAAACGAGACACCCGGCAACGAAGAGCAAAAAAACTTGCTTATCCTGAACGAGCTCTCGCGGGCGTTTAGCGGGGCCGGACAGCCCGAACTGGCGCAGAAGTACGGCGATTTGCTCAAGAAGCACTACCAGTAGATGAACTCAAAACCTGGCTACATAATACTGATCGCGCTGGTGTTAGCCACTGGCTGCTTGTGGGGGCAAAGCAAGAAGAAATCGTCTTTGTCGTCAGAAAACGTAGCCTACGTGTACGATCCCATTGCCCCCGTGCAGCTCGACGCCCGGGTGGCCATGAGCGACGGGCAGGAAGCTACCGTGTTTCTGCGGGTAACCAACCGACTGTCGGGCGAGGCGCCTACGCTACGCTACGCGGTCCAGTCGGATTACCTGACCAGTTCCGTGCTGGATTCGGGGCAGGTAGCCGCTTCGCAGCTGGTGAAGCAGGAAGACCAGCAGTTCTACTACCGCTTCACCCTCCCCATCACCGAGCAGAGTCACTTTTTATTTGTAACGGTAGTGCCTTCGTCGGCGCAACCCAACGAGCGCTACCGCTTCGACGTCACCCTAAACAGCGAACAAAATTTTCCGTTGACCGACCTGTTGATGATGCGTCCCGATGAGGACCTTCCTATTTTTCAGGATTACCTTTCGGCCGGTGACCCGTTTCGGCTGGTTTCGTACTACGGCAACGACAGCACTGTTTATCTCTACTACTACGGCTATAACTTTGAGCCCAATCCTCCTCCCATGTCCACCGGCGGTAGCGAAACGCAACCAAGTCTCACCATCGATTCGCTGTTTGCCGTTCCACTTAACGAGGCGCTACGCTTAGAGCAGCAGGGCTTGTACTTCGTGCAGCTCGACACCACCTCACTCTACGGCACTTCGTTTCGTATTGAGGACCAGTACTACCCCCGCCTGGCCCGGGTTGAAACGATCGTACCTACCCTACGCTACATTAGCACGTCGGACGAGATGAGCAAACTGGAAACCGCCGAAGCGCCCAAGCGCAGCCTGGACGACTACTGGGTGAAGGTGGCGCGTTCGCAAGAGCGGGCCAAGGATATTATCCGAAACTACTTTCGGCAGGTCACCCGAGCCAACCAGCTGTTCACTAGCTACAAAGAGGGCTGGAAAACCGGTCCGGGCATGGTGTATACGCTCTACGGGCCGCCGGACGGAGTGTATCGCGACGCAGACAAAGAAACCTGGATTTATAACGAAGACCGTAACTTGGTTGACCTATCGTTCACCTTTGTGAAGGTAAAGAATATCTTCACCCACCAGTACTACAACTTGGTACGCGACGAGGCTTACAAGCGTTTCTGGTACCGCAACGTAGACCTATGGCGAAAGGGGCGAAAGGAGATTTAGATGAATTGGATGTTCACTTGAGATAATTCAGTGTGGCATCTCATTTATCGTTATCTTCGTTCATATCTAAACAAGTTAAAATTGTATGGATGGGATTAGGTACTTAGTTGACGAAGATCAAAAGCCGGTAGCCGTGCAAATAGATCTTGAAAAGTATGGCAACCTCTGGGAGGATACATACGACGTGATACACGCGCAGAGCTGTAGGGATGAGGATAGTATTCCTTTAGAAGATTTAGTTGACAAACTTAAAGCGGAAGGAAAGCTTGACACGGATGTATAGTGTCACAATTAGAAAGTCAGTAGCTAAATCAATAGAAAAGCTATCTAAAGATGTTATTGGCAGGATTATTCCTGCAATCAGAAACTTAAGCGAGAATCTGCGTCCAATTGGAGTTAAAAAATTAGTTGGAAACGAAGATCTATGGCGCATTCGGGTAGTAATTACAGAGTGGTATACTGGATAGAGGATGACATTAAAATTGTTGACGTAACCCAAGTAGCTCACCGTAGCGATATCTACCGCAGAAAATGAATCATAAACCAAGTCATTCACGATCGGAATATATCTTCGGCACCCGCGCGGTGATTGAGGCGATCAACGCTGAGCGAGAAATTGACCGGGTGCTGGTGCAGAAAGGCCTGCGCAACGAACTCACCCAGGAGCTACTTACCCTTACCCGGGCGCAGCACGTGCCGGTGTCGTTTGTGCCCATTGAGAAGCTCAACCGCGTTACGCGCAAAAACCACCAGGGGGTGGTGGCGTTCGTCTCATCGGTGAGCTACGCCTCGCTCGACAACATCATTAACCAGTGCTTTTCGGAGGCGAACGATCCGTTACTCGTCTTGCTCGACCGCATTACCGACGTGCGCAATTTCGGGGCCATTGCCCGCACGGCCGAGTGCTTGGGCACCCACGCGCTGGTGGTACCTGCCCAGGGCAACGCCCGCATCGGGGCCGACGCCATGAAAACCTCGGCGGGGGCTCTCAACCACCTACCCGTATGCCGGGTAAGCAGTATGAAGGAGACCGTACAATTCCTGAAGAACAGCGGCATCCGGGTGGTGGCCTGCACCGAAAAAACCGGCCAGTTGCTGCCCCAAACCGACCTGCGCGGTCCGGTAGCCCTGCTGCTTGGCTCCGAAGAAGACGGTATCTCCGATGAACTGCTGCGACTGGCCGACGAATTAGTGGTTATTCCGATGGCGGGCAACGTGGCTTCGCTCAACGTATCGGTGGCCGCCGCGATCAGCCTGTACGAGGTGGTGCGGCAACGAGAGAGTCAAGCTAGTTAAACCAATCTTGTTAGACACTTCATTTAAGGCATTTATCACCAAAGAGGCCTTGATCGGCGCCGACGACGTTGTGCTGTTGGCCGTAAGTGGCGGCCTCGACTCGGCGGTGCTGGCCCACCTCTTTGCCCAAAGTTCGCACTTCTTTGCCATTGCGCACGCCAACTTTGGGTTGCGCGGTGCCGAGTCGGACGGAGACGAACGCTGGGTAGCCGCCCTGGCTGAGCGTTACCAGGTGCCGTTTTATACCCACCGCTTCGCCACCAAAGACTACGCGCACGACCATGGCTTGTCTACCCAGGTAGCGGCCCGTCGCCTGCGCTACGCGTGGTTAGAAACGGTCTGCGCCGACCACGACTACGCCCGTATTGCCACCGCCCACCACCAAGACGACCAACTGGAAACTACCCTGCTTAACTTGGTGCGGGGCACCGGAGTAGCCGGGCTGCGGGGCATGCTGCCCCGGCGGGGTGCGCTGGTGCGTCCGCTACTGTTTGCGCCCCGCGAAGCGCTGGAAACCTACGCCCAGCAGCAAAACCTCACGTGGCGAGAGGACCAGTCGAATGCCGCCGATGCCTACCGCCGCAACCAGGTGCGCCACCGTGTGGTGCCACTGCTAAAGCAGCTGAACCCCAACCTACTGGGTACCTACGAGCGCACGCGCGAGCGGTTACGGGCCACCGAGCAGTTGCTCCATGCCGAAGTGAAGCGCGTGAAGCAGCAGGCGCAGCAGCAAACCGGCCAGGAGGTATGGCTTGTCAAGGAGGTGCTGCGCAGCCACCCGCAGGCAGCCCTGATTCTGGCCGAACTGATTCGCCCGTACGGGTTTTCGTACCAGCAGGCCCGCGATATCAACCGATGTATAGCGACTGATCAATCAGTAGGTAAACAGTTTGACTCACTACAGCACACCCTATTTGTTGATCGGCAGCATCTGATTGTGATCGAGAAACAGGAGAACCAAACTCCATCACAGTTCATTCAGGCGTCCGATACGCAGGTTAAGCTGCCCTCCCGGCTGCTTACGATCGCCACAAAGTCGGCCGTGGGCTACTTGTTGCCCCGGCAGCGGCACGTAGCCGCCCTGGATGCCGACCGAATTCACTTTCCGCTGCAACTGCGGCTTTGGCGCCCCGGCGACCGGTTCTGCCCCCTGGGCATGGAGCACCACAAGAAACTCAGCGACTTTCTAATCGACCAGAAGGTACCGCGCCACCAAAAAGCTACCGTTTACGTGCTCACTTCGGCCGAAGACATCGTTTGGGTGGTGGGGTGGCGCATCGATCAGCGGTACAGGGTGACAGATCAGACGCAGAAAGTTTACGAAATTATCAGTACAGCGGCTCAATAGTGGCCGGAAGCTCGTATTATTGCGCTTAGCTTAATGGCGCGCGCACCTTTATGAGGAATCCTTTTCAACGATCGTACTCTCCGGAAGAACTGGATATTTTTAATTTCTTGGCCGAAGTGCGTTTGTTTCAAGGACTCAACAACGAACAGAAGTCGCTCTTTCTGCCCTACTTATACCTGCGCAAGTACCAACAAGAGGAGGTGGTTTTCTTCCGGGGCGACCCAGCTCACGCGCTCTACGTCCTTAAGCAAGGAACCGTCGAGTTGGTACTGGATGTAGACCAGGTATTTGAGAAGCTGGCCGTGGTGGGCAGCAAGCAATCGTTCGGCAACAATGCGCTGATTGAGGGGACCAAACGCTTGTACAGCGCGGTGGTGCAGTCGGATGAAGCCGAGCTGTACGTGGTTCCCCACGTTAATATCAATGATATTTTCCGAGAGAAGCGCAAGGTGCAGGCAGCGATGTTTAGAGCGCTCGCCAAAATGTACGAAGAGCACGTGGGCGACCTGTACGAGTCGTACCGCTCCTCGAAAGGATTCTTCAGTTTAGACCGCATGGATCGGATGACGTAAGCAACCCAGCACGAAGTCGGAACCATCGGCCCAAAAACTAGTTAAATTTCTTAGTATCTATTCTGCATTCATTTTTCAACCCAAACCCATCAATAATTATGAAAGTAACCGTCGTAGGAGCTGGCAACGTAGGCGCCACTTGTGCCGATGTGCTCGCGTACCGAGAAATCGCTAATGAAGTAGTACTGGTCGATATTAAAGAGGGTTTGGCCGAGGGAAAGGCCCTGGATATTTGGGAGAAGGCTCCCATCAACCTCTACGACACCCGTACCGTGGGGTCTACCAACGACTACAGCCGCACGGCTGGTTCCGATGTGGTGGTGATCACCTCCGGACTGCCCCGCAAGCCCGGCATGAGCCGCGACGACCTGATTGGCACCAACTCCGGTATCGTAAAATCGGTGACTGAAAACGTGGTGCAGCACTCGCCCGACGCTATTCTGATCATCGTGTCTAATCCGCTCGACGTAATGACCTACCAGGCGCACCTTACCTCCAAAAAGTCGCGCAACCAGGTGATGGGCATGGCGGGCATCCTGGATACCGCTCGCTACCGGGCGTTCTTAGCGGAAGCCCTTAATGTGTCTCCCAAAGATATTCAGGCGGTGCTGATGGGTGGCCACGGCGACACCATGGTGCCCCTGCCGCGCTACACCACCGTAGGGGGAATACCGGTAACCGAACTTATTGACGATGAGCAGCTTAACGCTATTGTGGAGCGCACCAAGAAGGGCGGCGGCGAACTGGTAAAGCTGATGGGCACCTCGGCCTGGTACGCTCCCGGTTCGGCAGCGGCGCAAATGGTAGAGGCCATCGTGCGCGACCAGCGGCGCGTGTTCCCGGTATGCGCGAAGCTCGAGGGCGAGTACGGCATTGACAACTGCTATCTGGGCGTACCGGTAATCCTGGGCAAAAATGGCATCGAGAAGGTGATCGAGCTGCAACTCAACGATGAGGAGATGGAACTACTTAAAACTTCCGAAGGCCACGTGCGCGAGGTTATGGAAGTGCTGGACAAAATGTAGTATTTTTGCGAGTAGTAGCAGTAGATGTTTATTTCTACTGCTATCTTTCCTTTCTCACTAGGATACACGGCTCTTTCATGAAAAAATCTGCTTTAGAGAACTACAGTAAAACACAGTTGTGAAAAGTTTTAACGCAAAGCTCTCTTCTGTCATCCAGGAAGGACCTTGTTACGGCTTGGAATAATTTTACTTCTTATGTGAATAGTTTCCTTCTAAAGGACACTAAAGCAGAGGGATAAGTTTTATGAAAAGGCCGTGCACTAGGATATATGAGGTATCTTTTTGTGATATCACTACTTCATTTTTACTCTTGTACTAACAAGGGGAGTGAACCAGACGGTGTTGATTTTGTCGTTATAGATGAGAGCGATACATTAAGCCATTTCTATTATCCTTATTATCAAAACTTTAGGTTCGAAAATCGGAATAATCTTGATAGTGTAATTTTTAACAGGGAGTCTCAGAAACGTGTTTTTGGCACTTATTTGTTTGGGTTGATAGAGAGAGGTAAACAACAACCTCTTAATAGGTATATCACCTTTAGAGGCGATTCCGGCTCTAGTTTTTCAGATTTTAGTGATCCAACTAAGCTCTTTTTGCACGAAGAATATAAACTCAGAGATTATGAACTAACGCTTATTAACGAATATATCGACTCAACAACAGTTCCAGTATCTAAACATCAAATGCTTGCCGCTGTAAGTAGTTTAACTAGAGACACTTTAGTATTTCAAGAGCTGGGTATCACACAGACACCAGCTCATGTGGTCTATTCCTTAATAACTTATAAGAACTGGGGTGTCAGAGATGAAATGCATGAACTCATTACAGATGCTATTCAAAAAATTAAAACATCTACGGAAGATCAGTAAGGGAACTTATTTTCTTACAACAGCACATCCTTGAAAGCCATCTGCTGGGCAGCCAGCACAAACATCGTAGCGGGCAGCCCCTGGGTGCGCTCCGACAGCGTTTCGTAGTAGGTCAGAAAGTCATCGGTGGGCTCGGCCAACCCCAGCATCACCAAATCCGCCTGGTCCGATTCTTCGTGCAGCACGTCCCAGAACGGACGTCCGTCGCTGACAATAATTTTTTGCTCAAAATTAATCCGCATATCGTCGATCATGCTACTTAAGTTGGCGCGGGTTCCTTCGGCGGCGGCCGCGGTAGGCACCAGCATCTTGATGGTCACCGTCGTGCGTTTCCACCGGGCGCTGTTGCGAAGCATGTAAGCTAAGATCATCATCAAGCCTCCGTTCTTA
This sequence comes from Tunicatimonas sp., assembly GCA_049650865.1. Taxonomy (GTDB): domain Bacteria; phylum Bacteroidota; class Bacteroidia; order Cytophagales; family Cyclobacteriaceae; genus Tunicatimonas. The sequence goes on along the minus strand of JBASAY010000014.1, from coordinate 49,263 downwards.
TTGAGCCCGCCCCACCACACGTCGATCCGCTGGCGGTTGCGGAAGCCGGTGTCTTCATCGTCGCGCACGATCACTACGTTACGTTGCGCGGCGTGGAAGTAACGGATCATGTCGCAGTAAGGGGCGTGATGCGCTAGCTGGCGGGTGTCGCCCAGCATGATTGTGTTGGGAACCAGCGCCCCCAGTCCGTAGGTGTTAACCAGTCGAATGCCTCCTTTAAACGGATCTTCGTCGGGGATAACGCGCACAAAAGCCGATACGTCTCGCGTCTGCAAAAAGTCGCGTAGGTTGTTCTCTATCGACTGGATACGCTCGTAGGCTACCTCCGAGGTAAGCACCGTGGCTACCGACAGCAGCGACTGCCCCCGGGTAAGCGAGTCGGCCAGCTCGATGAGGTGCCAGCGCCGGGTAGGGGCACCCGATAACACTAAAATATGCGGGCGCCAGTTTTTGGGGTCCGGGTGGTAGTCTAGCCGCATCAGCGCGTTGCGGGTCAGGGCCATCCACAACCCCCGCCGCACGTCGCCCCAGGCGGTTTGCAGGCCCCGTCGCTTCAGCCAAACGAACAGGAAGGCGGCAAACAAAATAGCAACCAGCGTGGCCAGGGGATTGATCAAGAACATTACCGCAATGCACCCGAGGGCTCCTAACAGCGAGAATATCCAGGGCACCCGAAAGCTAGGGCGAAACGACGGACTGCCCAGTAAGCCTTCGGTTCCGGCCGCCACGTTGAGCACCCCGTAGGTGGTCAGAAAAAACATGGTCAGAATGGGAGCGATCAGGTCCAGGTCGCCCAGCAGTACCGCCAGCAGCGCGATCACCATCGTCAGCACGGTACCCGCGCGCGGAATATTATCCGGACCGCTTCCCTTCCCCAGCCAACTGAGGGACTGGGGCAGCACTCGATCCTTGGCCAGGGCCTGTAAAATTCGGGGAGCACCCAAAATGCTCCCTACCGCGCTCGACAGCGTAGCTCCCCACACTCCCAGCAAAATGCCATCGCCCCACAGCGAGATGCGCCGCATTACCAGCGGATCGCTAATCAGCGTAGCAGCATCTACCCGATATGCCAGCAGCACAGGCAGCGTCATGTACACCAGGTAGCCCACCCCCACCGCGTAAAACGTGCCCTTCGGAATCGACTGCGCTGGATTGCGCAGGTCGCCCGAGAGGTTCACCCCGGCCATAATACCGGTAACCGCCGGAAAGAATACCGCAAACACTGCCCAGAATCCTTCTCGTAGGTCGGGGGAGGTAATCACTTCGGCAGGAGGAGCTTCTAATGGCTCGCCCAGGGCCAGCGAAACCAACGAAATGCCGATAGCAGCCAGAATAAAATACTGACTTTTTATGGTAACCTGGGTAGAGAACAGGGCAAGTAAACTTACCAAAACGGTAACTACCATCCCTACCACCTTCTCGTTAAGCTGCGGAAGCACTTCTACCAAACTTTCGGCGAATCCGATTACGTAGAGCGCTACCGACAGGGCCTGGGCTAAGAACAGAGGAATACCCACGGCGCCGCCGGTTTCGATGCCCAACGACCGACTGATCATGTAGTAGGCCCCGCCGATCTTCACCTGCTGGTCGGTGGCAATAGCGGCAATAGAAAGCGCGGTCAGAAAAGTGATACTGGTAGAAAGCGTAACGATAATCAGCGTACCGACCAGCCCTACGTTACCCACCACCCAACCAAAACGGAGGTACATAATCACCCCCAGAATGGTAAGCAGCGATGGGGTGAATACTCCGCCGAAGGTGCCTAGCCCCTTTGCTTGCACCGGAGCCACCTTAGAAGAGGAGCGTTTGCCTTTACTGAAGAAAGTGTCCATCAAGAGCCAATAGCGCGGTCCAGGTGGGTGTATCCGCCGTCGGGAAACAGATACTGGCCGGTGGTATGCGCCGCCCGATCAGAAGCCAGAAAGAGAACCGTATCGGCAATCTCTCGGGCGGTTGTCATGCGTTGCCCGAGCGGAATACGTTGGGTAACTTCGGCTAGTTTCTCCTGGGGATGGTCAAAAGAATCTATCCAACGCTGGTACATGGGGGTCATCACTTCGGCGGGTAGCACGGCGTTTACCCGAATACCGTAGGGAAGCAGTTCTACCGCCCACTCGCGGGTAAGGGCCAACTGCGCTCCCTTGGCGGCGATGTAGCCCGACGAGCCGCCCTGCCCGGTAAGCGCTGTTTTGGAACTTACGTTAACAATGGTGCCTTGGGCTTTAACGAGATGGGGCAAGGCGTAGTGCGCCATCGCGAAGTAGTGCTGCAGGTTATCGGTAAACGACTGCCGGAACTGCTCGGGCGAGCCGTGCTCCAGGCTTACGCTATCGTTAACTCCTGCGTTGTTCACCAGCACGTCTAGCTGTCCGAACGCCGCTATCGTTTCGGCCACCGCCCGCTCGCACTGCTCCGGGTCAGACAAGTCGGCTTGAACAAACAGGCTAGTCTGGTTCTGCTCACTGAGCGCCTGAACTAGTTTTTGGCCCCGCTCGGCGCTGCGGTTTACCACCACCGGGGTGGCTCCCTCTTCGGCAGCGGCACGCACGATGGCCTCTCCGATGCCGCTGGCCCCGCCGGTCACTAAAATTACTTTTCCCTGCAGATGAAGGTCCATGGCTTAAGGGCTTAGTTGATAAAAGTCGATCGCAGTCTGTCCGAAAATTCGCTCTCGCTCGGCATCACCAAAGGCGGCGAAGTACTGATGCATCAGTTCGGTTACCTGAGAGTAGGAAGCAGCCAGTAAGCACACTGGCCAATCAGAGCCGACCATCAGCCGCTCGGTACCAAACGCCTCCACCACTACGTCTAGGTACGGGTAGATATCGCTGGCCTGCCAGTGACGCCAATCGGCTTCGGTAACCACGCCCGACAGCTTGCAGTACACGTTAGGATACTTGGCCAGTGCCCAAATATGCTCCGCCCAGGGCGAGCGTTCTTGGGCAGCGATCTTCGGCTTCGCCAGGTGGTCTACCACAATCTTAACGTCGGGCAGCTGATCGACAAATCCCTGGGCCGCGGGCAGCTGGCTTTCTTGAATAAGCAAATCGTAGGTCAGGTTGAACTTCGGCAGTAGCCGTACCCCGCGCACAAACGCTGACCTCGCTAGAAAGTCGGCATCTTCATCCTGCACGATGTGCCGTACCCCCACAAACTTAGGATGCTGCGCCCAGTGCGATAGTCGTTCTTCCGCCTTCTCATCCTGCAGGTCTACCCAGCCTACCACGCCCCGAATAAAGTCGTACGCATCGGCCTGATCCAGAAGAAAGTGATTCTCCTGTTCGGTTTGCGCGGCCTGCACACTCACGCAGCCCGATATTGCGTGAGCGTCTAGTTCTTTCTTTAGGTCAGACGGGAGGTAGTCCCGCTTCAGTACCTCCATCGAGTGGGTAATCCAGCCGTGCGTGGCGGGCGTGTAGCGCCAAAAGTGCTGGTGACTATCAATGCGAACCATACCAAATTTTATCCTTGCCGAACGTGCTGCTTAGAACTACCCAGGCCATCGATGCCTAACTCTACCACATCGTCGGCTCGCAGATACTGGGGCGGATCAAATCCCAGACCTACCCCGGCCGGGGTGCCGGTAGAGATGATGTCACCCGGTAGTAACGACATAAACCGGCTTAGGTAACTTACCAAGAACGGAATTTGAAAGATTAGATCAGCGGTGGTGCCCTGCTGCTTGGTGTCACCGTTCACGGTGAGCCACATGGCCAGGTTGTGCACGTCGTCCAGTTCATCGGGAGTAACCAGGTAGGGACCCAGCGGAGCGAAGGTGTCGCAACTTTTGCCTTTGACCCACTGCCCGGCGTGTTCTAGCTGAAAGGCTCGCTCACTGTAGTCGTTGTGCAGGGCGTAGCCCGCCACGTGGTTCATGGCGTCGGCCTCGGTAACGTAAGAGGCTTTTTGCTTGATTACTACCGCCAACTCTACCTCCCAATCGGTTTTTTCGCTACCGCGGGGCATCAGCAGATCGTCGTTAGGGCCTACGATGGCCGACGTGGCTTTGAAGAAAATAATGGGTTCGGTGGGGATATCCATGCCGCTCTCTTGCGCGTGGTCGCGGTAGTTAAGCCCAATGCAGATAATCTTCCCCGGCCGGTGAATCGGAGAGGCCAGCCGTTCGTTTTCGGGTACCGTCGGACAACGGTCGGCGTGGTCGGCCAGCCAGGTCGCGAGGCGACTGAGGCCATCGCTAGCGAAGAACTCGGGAGTATAGTCTTCTCCGAAATTCCGGACGTCCAGTCGCTGATCGTGGTGCAGTACTCCGGGCTTCTCGTTGCCTACCGGGCCAAAGCGAAATAGTTTCATAGTGATTCGCTAGATTAGTTTTTAGGATAGATTAGCTGTTCAGATGCACATAGCCCCCGTCGATGGGGTAATTGGTGCCGGTGATAAAACCCGCCTCGTCCGAACAGAGGTACAGCGCCAGGTGGGCAACCTCTTCCGGGCGACCCATGCGGCCAATGGGTTGGGTACGCGACAGCTTTTCGAACATCTCCGCTTCTTTTCCGGGGTAATTTTGCTGGATAAAGCCATCTACGAACGGGGTATGTACCCGGGCCGGGGCAATGCAGTTGCACCGAATATTGTCCGCCAGGTAGTCTTTAGCTACCGAATAAGTCATGGTAAGTACTGCCCCCTTGCTCATGGAGTAAGCGAAACGCTCGGAGATGCCTACCATAGAAGCTACCGATGCCAGGTTAAGAATTACCCCGCCGCCTCGCTCTTTCATGGCGGGCACACTTGCCTGCAGGCAGTTAAACACCCCTTTGATATTAACCTGATAAATGCGATCGAGGTCTTCTTCGGTGGTGGTTTCTACGGTTCCTACGTGCGCGACGGCAGCATTGTTGATGAGCACATCCAGGCGGTCGGTCTTCTTTAGTATTTCAGCAAATACCTGGCGCACCTGCCCCGCATTGGCCACGTCGCAGGTGTGTCCTACGGCCTTGCCGCCCGCTTCACGAACGGCCGACACCGTGGTAGCGTAGGCGTCGGCGTCGCGGTCTAAAATATGAACGAACGCTCCCTGGCGCGCAAAAACCTCCGTGATGCTTTGGCCAATGCCACTACCCCCCCCGGTAACCAGTACCGTTTTTCCGCTGAAACTAAATGGTTGCATAAGTAGAAGTGCGTCTCACAAGTTTGTGATCTACAAATATAACCACCCAGTACTCGCAAAAAAGTATTTATTAAATGAAGCAGCAGCGTGCTGCAATCCCAACAAAGGGTGAACAACCTGGTCGAATAGTACATGGGTAGTTTTTCCTCGTCAAGCAGTAGCGCGGGTAATGATAATTATACCATATTGATCTCAGTTCAGGCCACCGCATAGACGTAGATAAGCACCGATAAATCAGTAGTGATTTGGCAGCAGTCCAGTTAGGAAATATAGTGCAGAATATCCTTAGAACTATCGTTATTGTTGGTTTTTGCGCAGTTAGTGGAGTCACCAGCGCTAGCGCCCAGACGCTGATGGTGGAGAAGGCTTTTAATCTTCTTAAAAAGAAAGAACTCGAGAAAAGTTGGACAGCCATCCAACTGGCCACAAAACACGAGGAGACCGCACAGGACGCTCGCGCCTGGTACGTAAGAAGTTACGTGAGTAAAGAGCTTTTTAAGGCTGACCCGCAGAAAAATGAAAATTTCGGGGTAGAAGCGCTTAATGCGTGTGAAACCAGTATGGAACTGGATCAGCAGAAGAAGTACCACAAAGAGTGCAACGCCATTGCCTCGTTCGTTTACACCAATTACTACAACCAAACGGTAACGCTCCTTAACAGTGAAGACTACGCAGGAGCGTTAAATAGGCTAAAAGCCCTCACTCAAGACCGTCGATCGTTCAATGAGTTTTTCGCCGAGGCATCTTACTTAGCGGGTTACGCCTATCTGATGCTTCATCAGCCGGATTCTACGCAACACTACTTTTCGCAGGCCCTAACGGCCGGGTACCGCGACCCGCTTATCTACGAAACGCTTGCCAGCACCTACCTGGATGCCAAAGAGGTTGGCAAAGCGCGTACGATGGTCGATATGGGGCAAATACTCTTTTCTGACGACCGTGGTCTGAAGATCGCCGAACTGAACACCCTCATGAAGGAAAAGCACTACGAACGAGCGGCCCGGGCGGCCGAGCAGTACCTTTCTTCTTATAAAAAGGACACGGAGGTCATGCTGCTCTACGGAACCGTGCAAGGACGGCTGTTTGACAGTGACCCTAAAAACCGACAAGAACACTTTGATAAGCGAATCGCCATCTACGAAAAGATTCTGAAACTAGAACCTAATAACTTGCTGGCCAACTATAATCTAGGAATTACCTACTACAACAAGGGGGTAGAATTAATCAACAGCGAAGATGTTTTTGAGAAAGATATCTTTGAGTTCGACCAGTTGCTAAACGTGTGCGCCGGACTCTTTCAAAAGGCCCTCCCCTACGTGCTAAAGGCCAACCAGCTTGATCCTAGCAACTTTAACGCTCTCAAGGCGCTGGAAGGCATCTATTACAACCTCAACGAGCAAGAAAAATACGCCCAGGTCCAGGCCCGGATCAACGCTATCAGTAGCAAGTAGATCAAAAACAATCCTCTAAGTTAAGAGCAATCCACTCGAGTCTATCCTCCTAGAGCGTGTTGATACGTAGATTGACAAAGGCTTTCGTGAATGTTTCTGTCCTGACTAAAACCACCATAGAACGGCGCCTGATGCGGGCAACACGAGGCGTTGGCCAAAGAAGGTAACGGACCCCGCCGAGGGTCAGAATAGTCAGAGAGCACCGTCTGAGTTTGTGCGTTAACCTAGACTAATAAGACACTAACCCCTCAGCATTGAAACGAACGTGGCTGGGCGGTTAGGCGGACGACAACCCGCCGGAAGGCAGCGCCATTGAGTAGGCTATTTAGTTCCAGAAACTACCCGTACGGGCGTGTAGGGCGGAAACGATTCTTTGCCGCCGTTCCACTCTTTAAGAACTTCTAACGATAAGTTATACTGCTCGGCAATTTGCCGCAGGTTGGGCTGGGGCTGGATAATATAGACGACTCGTGCCGACTGAGGCAGCTGCGGAGACGCTCCCAGCAGCAGCTCCGCCCGCCGACAGTGCGCTAGATTATCACCGGGAACCGAGCCCATGGCTAACTGAGAGAGGTGCTGCGCACTTACCCCCTGCGCTAACAAGTAACGTTGCACCGAGCGGGCTCGCCGCTGGGTAAGTAGTTCGTTGTACCGGCGCGCACCGGTAGAATCGGCGAACGCCCGAACCTCAATGGGTACGGCCGGGTGCTGCCGATGAAACGTCGCCAGACTGTCCAGGGTGGATGTTGCCCCGGTAGGCAGGGTGTGCTGGTTAGTGGCAAAGTAAATGTTACCAAAGTGCGTACGGGGGTCAGCCTCCTCAGTGAGGGGAACCACCGTAAGTTCAGCCAATTCGTAGTCGGACCGGGTAGCAAACGATTGAGATGAGCGCTGAAATGCCACTCGGTCGCTTTCTTGGTACGCGATGTTGCTGAAGGTGAAGCCTCCGGCGGCATCCACCGTAGCGGTTGCCAGGGTATCGTTCTGCTCACTCACCAGAAACACTTTAGTAGGAAACTCTCCCTGCCGGGCCGTAAGGCGGCCCCGTAGGGTAACCCGTTCGGTGCCTCTGTCGGCGATCTCCTGGACGTAGAACTGGTCGGGAGGCGTGCTGGTGTCCCTCTCGGGCAACGTCTCAAAGAGGCGACGCGATTGCACTAAGCGACGCACCCGCTGCTTTTCCGGTTCGCTAAGGTTTTGGTGGCGGAAGGCAAGTTGAATGGCCTGCGTTTCTTCAGTTAGCAGTTCATCGAACACCAGGGCATCAATAATGCGACGAATAACTACTTTGTCTTCGGTGGAAAGGGTTTCTAAAAAGTAGTAGTCCTCGTCCGAAAGGCTGTCTGGCTCCGCCTTCAGCACAAATTGCTTCCGCTGGGTTGCCAAACGCTGGATGCTCGCCTGGTCTAACGCTGACAAAGATTCGTAAACTTGTCTAGCTTCCTCATCGAGTGCGGCTAAGTTCGGCTCACGCGTCGTAAACTGTCGCGCCCCGGCAAAACGCCCCACGCTCTTTTTTTCCTTTTCCGAAAGCTTTTGGTAGGTAAACACCGCATCAGTAGCTGGCAACTGCGCGAACGTACGTTGGTGGAATACCTTTTTTCGGTTGATCGTCCGCCCGATACGCTCCTGATCCTGGGGGGAAAGCTGCGCGAAGGTGGCATCAGCTTCCGCATCTACCGTAGCATCGGTCGTAGCTAGTAACGAAAACACCTGAGCATCAACAATGCGGGCTACCAACTCCTGTTCTTCGGGAGGAAGGCGCTCGTAGAACTGTTGATCATCAGACGATAGTGCGTCGGTGGGTTCTCGCATTAGAAACTGCTTCTTGGCCCGAGCCAAACGGTTGACAGCTTCTTGGTCTTTCGGTGAAAGCTTCTCGTAGTACTGCTGCTCTGAAGTTGATAGGACCGCACTTTCGGTTACGGCCTGCTGAAAAGACCGGCGCTGAATATAGCGGTCTACCCGCTGTTGCTCAACCACACTAAGTGATTGGTACACGAAGTCGGTATCGTCGTCTGGCTGCTGAGTATCCCATACTTCTTCTAAAAACTGCTGCGCGGCGATGGTACGACGGAGCTCCGTTTTCTCGGCTTCAGGTAGCGATTGGTAGTAGAAGAAATCCTCTAGCGTAGGTTGCTGCGTAAGGGTTTGTTGGTAGAAAGTTCGTCGGTTGGCAACCGCTCGATCGATCTTCTGCTGGTCTTCGGTTGGCAGAGCCTCGTAGAAGTGCGCCACTTCCTCGCCGACGATGCTGCGCTCTTGTAAAAGCATCTTAAACAGCCGTTCGTCTACCAGATGGGCGATCTTAGCTTGTTCAGTGGGCGACAATTGTTCGTAATAGCGTTGGTCTTCTTCTGACAGGTCCTCAATGGGTTCCCGGAGCAAAAACTGTCGTTTGGCCCGAGCCAGTCGCCGCACGAGTTGCTGATCCTGCTCCGAGAGGGTTTCGTACTGGTACAATTCGTCACCAGAGTCAGCAAGCTGATCGAGCAGCACTTCCCGAAAGGCCCGCTGGTTTACGTACTGGTCAGCCTTCACTTTATCGGCGTAGGGCAACTGGTGATAGAAGTCTTGCTCCGAAAATAAGTCAGCGTTACCAAACTGTAGCGCGTACCAATCGTCCTCGATTTTAGGGCGGAGGCGGGCCAGGGCGTGAATGGAGTCTGACTGGATGCGAAAGGTATACACATCAAAGTTGCCATCTTCGCTGTCGCGATTAGAGGTAAGGAAGGCTTGCTGCGCGCCAAGGCGTAGGTACCAATCGTCCTGGCTCGAGTTGAAGGGATACCCCAGGTTAGTAACGTGGGCACCGTAGGCAACGTAAAGATCGTAGCCTCCCAGCCCAGTCGGAACGTTGGAAGAAAATACCAGCGCTTGCTCATCCGTGAAGTAGGCCGGCGATACCTCGTTAGAAGCCGTATTGATAGGAGCGCCCAGATTGATGGGTGACTGCCAGGCTTCGTCGGTCCGCACGCTCATCCAAAGGTCAAACTGTCCGTATCCCCCGGGCCGATCGGAGGCAAAATATAAAGTATCGCTACCCGGAGAAAACGCCGGATGTTTCGTATTGTAGCCAGGGTAGTTAATGAGCTCGCTCAGAGCTACCGGTTCCGACCATGATTCGCCGTCCAGTGAGCTGCGCATGATGCGGCAGGTGCTGTCCTGATCGCAAGCGGTAAAGTAAAATTGGTTACGCGCTCGATTAAAGGTGCCGCTGCCCTCATTCGTAGGGCTATTGAGTTCGGTTAACCCTGCTGGTAGGGATTGCTGTTGCCACTGTACGTGCTTCTGCAACCACCAGAAATTGTGGCGGTAGGTGCCGTAGCGTTCGTCGGGAGCCTCTTCGGAAGCCCGGGGGCGGTCCGACGAGATTAGCAGGCTGGAATCGTGCTGCCAGGGAAGGGCCGCGAAGTCATGGTACGCGGAGTTAACCGGTGGCGGCAGGCGGTAGAACGAGAACTCGGGAGTAGGCTGACGGAAGAGTTGGTAGGCCAGCAGGATGCCTTCCGTTTCGGCCCGTGCCCGTTGAATGAGCGACGACACGCCCGGCTGGTCTGACGTTTGGTAGTCGGTAATAAAGTCTTCAAAGGCCTGCTGCGCCGCTCGGTAAGCCCCGGTGTGCTTTAGCATAAGCGCGTGGTAAAATGCTGCTTCCGCCAGCGTGGAGTCGAGGCGCAGTGCCGTTTGGTACCCCACCAGGGCCTCTGCGTAGTGAAAGCGATGCCGCTTGCTTTCGGCGAGGTAGAAGTGAGATTCGGCCCGTTGATCGTTTACTTCAATAGCCTCCCTGAAGTAGGCTTCGGCATCGTAGAACCGCTTCGCCCGTAAGCGTTGCTGTCCTACGTCTAGCAATGCTTCAAGGCGCTTTCCGGGGGGGGGCTGAACCGAATGCGGCACGGTATCCGCCCCGGCGGGTAGTGCTTGGCCCGCAAGAGCTGCGATGAGAGGTAAAAAGAGCAGTGCCCCGGCAAGTAACAACTTTTGGAAAACGCGCATCAGATCATGGGGGTAGAGAAGTTGCGATGCCCTGCTTTACGGAACCAGCGGTAGGCCAGCGATACCTCAAAGGCCCCACCTCGAAAGGCTCCGGTAGCCACTGGCTGGGTATTAAAGTCGTAACTAACCGCCAGTAGGTAGTTCCGGTAAGACAGTCCCGCCGAGGTGACCCACGAGTCGTTCCACCGGTACCACGCCCCGGCCAGTAGTTGCAGGTGCTCTTGGGTGGCCTGGTACGGCGGGGCGAAGGAGTAGTGCACGTAGGTGCCCACGTTGATGTGGTGTTGCCGAGTATCTTGGTAAACTACGAGCGCTTGGGGAAGAATGCGTAGAGATGGCGATACCGGAAACTCCAGCCCCCCGTGCCAGCGTGCCAGCAGCGCCTCCCGGCTTCGGCTGGTTTGCCGAAACGAAGAATACGGGCGGTTCAGGTTGGCTACCGCCAGGCCGGTGAAGCCACTCAGTCGGCGTAGCAGCAGCTCGCGCGATGGGTTGTAGTGGTAGGTGAAGCCCGCCGAGAAGCTAGGAAACCCCACCCGGTCGTTGAGGGTCTCTATCGACGGGCTGATTTCAGGGTTGTAGCCTACGGCCGGATCGTACTGCGAGCCCCACTGCAATTGATTTAGGTAAAGCCGTCGTTGGGTGAAGCCCCCCTGCAAACCGAACGAAAGCAGACGCGTTTGCTGCTTATCCAAGCTCAGGTTGTAGGCAGCGCCCAGATTAACGCCGGTCGCGCGGTAGAAGCGGGCGGTGCCCACCGTCTCGTTGACCAGCGAAAGTCCGATGCCCCCCGCCTGCCGACGCCCGCTAGGAACAAAGATCGGTTGGGCGACGGAAACCAGGCTGGCTTGGTGCGGATTGGCCAGGTTGCGCCACTGCGCACGGTGCTGCACCCCCGCCATGCCGTGCGACTGCGTGCCCAGTAGGGCGGGATTCACGTTGAGGGGAGAGAAGTAGTACTGCGAAAACATCGCCGACTGTGCGGTAGCCAGTTGGCCGACCAATAGCAGTCCGAGCAGTGTGGGTAGCCTAAAAAAGGGTGCTGGTGTAGAGAGAAAACGAATCACGAGGGCTGGTTAGTAATGAAGAATGATTCCGCTCTGCTGAAAGCCTTTTCCGCCGATAAACTCTCCTTTCAGCAGGTAGCGATAGGTAGCCGCTACTTCGGAAGAGCCAATGGGGCCGCGCCACCCGGTAGTAGAGGCTTCTTCCCACGAGCGCGTTTCGTACATCAGGTTGCCCCATACATCCTGGATAGCCAGGTAGAAATTGTTCGGGGAGATCCGCTGTCCGTACACCTTCACGCACTGGTCTTCGGGGTTGGGGGCCGATGCGGAGAAAGCGTTGGGCAGGTAGAGGTTCTGCGTGTTTACCGGAATATCAAAGCCCACCGTAAGCAGGGGCAGCGCCGACGGCTCGTCGCTGCTAATGGTGAAACGGTCGCCTTGCCCACTGAGGGTGGATTGGCCCAGCGACGTAAAGTCAGTACCGGGGGTTTCTGCTCCGAGCACCATGATCTCGTCGCGGTAGGCAGCGTAGTCGGCGTTGGGGGCAGTAAAGGTAAGCTCAGCGCGGGAGCCCGCGTAGGTACCGCTCAGGGTTTGCACCTGCCAGTGAAAAGGCGTGCCGTCGATGGCCGGAGAAGAGAAATACGCCATGCCCATCACCGGCTCATCGCCGGTAACGTTAAGCAGCGTAGCCGGAGCGTAGGTGCCGTTACGGCCGACGGGGTAGAACTTCGTACCAGTGCCCTGGTGGTAAAGGAAGCCATCGACGTAGGATTGCGCGGAGCCACCAGTGATTTGAGAAGAAGGAGCTATTAGTAGCTGGGAAGAGGCACTGGGTTGCAGTATGCCATTTGTTAACGAAAGCCTATTAAGCACAGTTAGCGAACCTACTATCTGTTTGACGCCGCCGCCCTGTATATTAGCTTCACCTAAATCTAATGAAGGCGCAGTGACCGTTTGATTGGCGCCAACCAATGATAGTGTGCCCGGTATAGCATTTAACGAACCACGACTGCTCAAATCGCCAGTTAGCATTAGTATACCGCTTAATTCGACGTTCCCTTGATTCATGACGCCACCTGCTACATATACGGTAGAGGTTGAGCTCAACGCCATAGTACCTTTGCTAATGGTCAACTGACAATAACAATTACAATAGGTTACTAAGAAGGTAAGAGTAAATAGCCAGCTACAGACGTGTGCGTAAGTCATACTACTGATTTTTATCACTCTTTAGAATTTCAATCCAACTGTTCGTAGCGCTACGCCATACTTTGAGTGAACCATCACCTTGCTCCCCACCGTTTTCGTCGTACCATAGAGTTCCGTCTTGCCGATCACTTCCAGTGGGTTCTGAGATATTAATACGACCATCTTGGCGAGCACCATCAGTAGTGGTTCCTGCCCCACCAGGCACCGCAGCCGGTTCCCATTGGTTTTGGCTCTGGTTCCACTGCAGCACCTCATTGTTTGATGGGACAATATTCGCAACGGGTTGTCCTTGCAGCCCCTTTACAGTAAACTTCGCTTCTTTGTTGAGCGTTGCATCCCCACCTACCTCTTTAAAACCAATATTATTAACAAGTCCTTGCCCTACCCCGATCCACCCTTCGGGGGAAGGATTGATTCTTATCTCATCGCCAGAAACAGATAAGCCATTACCGGCATTTACTTGCAGGCTACCATTCGTTGTGTTTTTAGAAAGACCAGCACCCGCCACATCGGCATTAATGGTTGCAGCAGTGACTCTGGCATTGCCGATAGTAGCTGTTCCGTCTGACGCAATGGTTAGGTCTCCAGAAATAGTGACCGGAATCGGATCGTCTGAAGAATTCCCTACAAAAAGGTGACCTTCGTCTAAGCTAGCTGGGATAACATTACCAAGGTCAACCGTGTGTGATGCTGATCCCTCAGTAATGCTAAGTGTGTTGGGGCCGATAATGCTGATAGCACTGATCATTGCCTCGTCTTTGACATACTCTTGGTTAACAGCATGATCATCGGCAGTTGGCGCTCCTAGATTGGTAATTTGGTTGCCACCTGCGTTGTTATCTCTATCCAGTACGTTCTCCAGATCGCGGTCGTCGACGTACTTTCTGTTGGCGGCATGATTAGCAGCAGAAGGGGCTGCTAAATCGATGATTTGCCTATTCGCCGCGCTATTACTACTCTGAATTAGAACCTGCTCGAACGAAGGTGTAACTCCCGCGCTAACAGTAGCGACTTCCTGATCAACGTATTCTTTGGTAGCAGCGTGATCATTACCGGTAGGTGTTCCTAGACCCGTAATATTATTGCCGCCCGCGTCATTTGAGGTAGCGTCTTGAGTGAGTACCTCTTCTAGCGATGGCGTTCCACCTAAAGACACTGCATAAGAGTTTCCCCCTTCTTCAACCTCAAGCAAATTACCGCTAATAGCGAACTTGGTAATTTTTGCGTTGGTGTCTACGTAGTTTTTAGTTGCTGCGTCCTGAGGATTGTTAGGATCAGTTAGTTCAATTATTTTATTCTTTGCCTTGTTGTCTTTGATTAGCACTTGCTCTAGCGATGGGGTGCCTCCCCCGGGTGGTAGGGTGGCAATCTCACTGTCAATGTATGTTCTGGTTGCCGTCTCACGGTCGTCAACGTACTCCTTACTTGCCGCATCCTTCGCATCAGTAGGGTACGTTAGTTCAGTGATCTTACTGTTTGCTTCGGGATCTATGTTTAAAACATCGCCTAATCCGGGGGTTGAGCCGATGATTGTAACGTTGGTAAGCTTGTCATCAACGTACTTCATAGTAGCAGCGTCCTGCGGGTTATCAGGATCACCCAGGTTGGTTATCTTGTTGTTTCCGGCGCTACCGCCCTGCTGTAGTACCGTTGATAAGTTAGGGGCACTGCCCGGAGCTCCCGACAGGCTGCCCATGGAGGCAAAGGCGTCTCCGTCAAACTTAAATACCTCACCGGTGCTTTCGTTGATGTAAAAATCTCCGGCGGCAGCATCAATGTTGCTGGGGGCGGTGGTGCCCGCGTACCAGGTAGTTCCGGCTACCCCTGCGCTCGGTTGGGCCGACTCGCCAGGCGTTCCGGCGCGCCACGAGCCCTCGAACCAGTAGTAAAACTTCCCCTCGTTGGTATCAAACACCAGCAACCCGTTATCGGCCCGGGTGAGTCTGCCAGTAAAAGAAGAGGCCTGTCGCTGCGCGGTGGTGAGGCGGGGGGCCAAGAAGCCTTGATTGCCATTTTCAGGAACCAGCTCCAGCACTGCGTTGGGATTGGGCTGTTCGGTACCCATGCCGATCACGGTTTGCGCCTTGGCGGTATTGGCCAGTTGCACCGTTAGCGTAGCATAAAAAAATAGTATTGTGATGTAATTTTTTATCATTATAGTCCGTTTAGGGGTGGTACTCGCTAGCTCTTACTTGAGTTCCTACCTGTCCAGTCTTTTGCTATTCGCCCTGTATCTCACAAAAAAGCGGACTTCACACTTGCCATACCCCCTCTAGCTGCTGCTTGTCTGTGAAAAAAAGGTGCTTAGCTGATCTATTAAATGTTGTCAATTTTTACGTGCAGTGTTGGTAATTTTGGGGTGAAAAAGCACAGGAGTTGCTGAATCATGAATTCTGCACCAGAACGGAATTATAAGTCTATCTGCAGTGCCCCTTGGATAGGAACCGAATGATAAGAGATAGAACGGGCACGGGCCTCCTCAGCGAGTTGTTGCGCGCGCCAGCGGCTGTTAGAGCTATCGATGATCAGTAAGTTGTAAGAAAAATGGCTTTCTAAAGATTGTAGCCGCCGAACCGCGTTGTTGCTCACCACCAAGAAGTCTACTTTAGTGGATGAGTCAGCGTCTTTGCCGGGGGGTAGCGGACCATCAACGATCGCCAATCGTTTTCCCTGCCATATCGCTAGGATCACATTACCCCGCCGGATCAGGGGCAGCGGGTGCCGGGCAGCGGCGGCGGTATCCAGAAACGTGGTGGCAAACCCTGCTCGGATGTGGTTGGGTTCGATCTGGTAAGCAGCCTTCTCGCTCCAGGTTCCCCAGTGAAAGTTGGTATGCCCGGCAGTAAAATCGACGTGCGACTGCTTGTTTACCTGGTAGAACGTGACTGCTTTCTGCTGCTGCTGTAGCCGGTGATGGGAAACCCGCAGGGCGGCAAAGATCGTTAAGCAGCCACAAGCTACTAAGAGGTAAGAAAAACGTCGGTAGTGAAACAGCAGCGCGGCAGCAACAAGCGCCCCGTACAGCATCAGCACCTGCGGAATATCTACGTACAGGCGGTCAATGTAGCTCAGGGGAAGGCGCTCCAGTCCGTAGATCAGGGTGTTTACCCCAGAGATAACGGCTTCTAATACCTTTCCGACAACCGGAAGCGCAACCGGGACGAGCGTTCCCACGGTGATGGTAAGCAGCCCGAGCGAAAGAATAACAAACGCGGCCGGAATTACTACGATGTTAGCCAACCAAAAGTAGGTCGGAAACTGGTGGAAGTAGTACAGACTAATGGGTAAGGTGGCCAGTTGCGCCGCTATCGACACCGCGGTGAGCGCCCAGAGTTTATCGGCGAGCCACGACCGGCACTCCAGGAGTCCGTAGATGCGAGGTTGCAGGTACACGATGCCCAGTACTGCCAGGTAGGATAGCTGGAAACCCACCGAAAGCAGGTAGTAAGGGTTGATGAGCAGTAGCACAAACGCCGATAGTGCCAGGGTATTAAAGATATTGGCGCGGCGTTGCGATGCCTGGGCCACGATGACGCAGGTAAACATGGTGGCAGCCCTCATTACCGACACCGACCCGCCCGTTACCAGCGCAAAGAGCCACAGCGCCGCTACGCAGGCCAGCGCGTGGAGCATTCGCCCCCGGCGGGTACGTTGCAAATAGCCCAGTAAAAACGCCACCACCCCGTACACGATACCAATGTGTAGCCCTGATACGGCCAGCACGTGCATGGCCCCGGCCCGACTGTACGCCTGCCGAACCTGATCGGCCAGCTGATCTTTAACGCCCAGAACCAAGGCCAGCGCGATACCCTGAGCCTGCGGGTCAGCAACCGCTTTTATAATCTGCTTTTTGCTCTGCCGCTGCATCTGCTGGATAAACCGCGTAAACCTGTTTGGTGACACCTGTTTCAGCAGACTCCACTGCTCAGCGCGCAGGTAGTGCTGGTAATACACCTGCTGGTTGGCCCAGTAGCGCTGCTGATCGAACGCGTACGGGTTAGCCGGTGGGCTAATGGCCTGAGGAGCACCTTTCACGACGATCTGATCGCCCGCGCCTAGCAAGCGAAGACTATCGCCTTTGGGCTGATAGATAAGTACGGTAGCGTCCACATTGGGTGAGGGACGTAATGCCCCGCTACTGTCGTGGGTGAGCACGCGCTGCAGACGGGCGGTGGTGCGCCACGAATTACGGCGCTCGCTGGCATCGTCAATCACTGTGGCCACGTAGTGAGAGTATGATGATGGATAGTGCCGCAGGTGGTTGGGTTGCTCATCTACCTGGTACTGCCCAACCCGTACGACCCCTACTCCCACAATGATGAGCAACCCGGCCGTGCCAAATAACGCACTGAAGCGCTGTTGCCAGCGGGCGGGAGAAGCCACTACCGCTAGGCCGTACGATACGACCAGCAGCGCAATAGCCGTAACGGAAACCGGTACCGCGTAGTGCAGTCCGATCAGGACCCCCAGTATCAGGGCGGGAGTAAACCGAAGGAAGGGATAGGGAACCCAGCGAAACATTGCCGAAAGATACCGACGATCGCACTGGGGCACAGTTCGAAGTTAGAGCAAACCTCGCGCCGTACCAATTTAGCCTACTTTCGGCATTCTTGCTACTTACCAGCCGATCCGAAAGAAGACTCGGGGGCTGGAGTTAGCGGGTGGTAGGCGATGCGGCGGAAGCAGAAGTACTGCAGGTTGTGTTTCATGCCCGTAGAGGCGGTAAATCCCCAAATTACTTCCGTAACTCCGTCAAAAATACCGTCGATCAGGTCGTGCTTTCCCTGGTAGACCACCGCGTTATCGAGCCGAACCGTTACCTCTTGGGTATCAGGGTTCCAGGCGAAGCGAAAGTTGTGCATCTGGTCATCTTCCAGGTCGTAGCCCTCGTTTTCGTCGTTCCAGTAGGTTTCGTGGTAGCTGCTACCGTTTACTAAGAAGGCTACGTGGTCGCTTACCGGGTCGTTCTGATAGGCGTTCTGGTAGGTGTCGAACTCAACGGCCACCGAGGGGGCAATAAAATTGCCCGACGCAAAGTTGGCGTTGAAGCGCCCGTAGCCTAGTCCTTCTCCGTAGGTGCCGAACGCGTCGTAGGCCCGTTCGTCGTTGTGCACCACAAACGTGATCCCGTCGGCTCCAAGATCATCCTTATCGCCTAGGTAGATATCAAACTCAATCTCAAAGTAGCTCGTAAGGTCCAGGGGAGTGGTGCTGTACGCAATACCCTCGGCGTAGCGTTCGTCGGGGGTGAGCATGATGCAGCCCGATGGCATGTAGTCGGCGTAGCCGCGTAGCTCAAACTGAGCGTGCGCTGGCAGTACGCTGAAGCCACAAAGAAGAAAGGGTAGCAACTTTTTTAGTGCAGGTAAGGTCATAAGTACTTCGATTAGGCGGTGAGCTAGCCAAGCAGACTGGCCAGAGAGGTGCTTGCTCGGCATGCGTTACTTAGCTATAGCAACGCTAAAGTAGTTTGGGTGGTTCTTAAAACAATTCGGCATCTGGGCGGTAGTACATAAAACCAGTTTATAACTTAACTTTTAGCAACAATGGCACAAGATACTAAAGAGACTAAAACCTGGCCCGAATTGGCCATCGGTTTGTACGACAAACTAACCGGACGTAATGCTGAGATTACTTATGAGTTTGATGATTTCGACTTGTACGTTCCTAGTAAAGCGGGAGCTAAAGAAGACGTAGAGCACGCCCTCTGGAAAATGAACGGCACCCTGCGCATCCGCACTACTGACGACAAGAACGACTAAGGTATGGCTAAGACGATCGACATAACCGCTGACCTAACCATTGAGTTAGACGGAGATAAGGTGAAGGTAACCAACGACAGCGATGGCGATCTGGTGATTAACTTCCCCAGCAAACAGACTCTGGGGAAATTTCTGAAAACCCGGTTTGCCCTTAGCACCGACTTCAGCTCCTTAAACCGAGTGAATAAGCTACTTCGCAAAGAGCAGCAACCGGTAATCTTACGCGTTAACTACGAAGATTGGGTAGTTCTGGGGCGCTACGACAACCCGGTGATCAAGTACGCAAAGTTAGCCCCCCTACTGCTCGACAATACTTTTTCTGATCGTAAAGATTGGTACGTGCTGGCCGGAGTACTGGGAGGTAGCGTGCTAGCAGTACTGCTCTACCGCTTAATTAAAACACGAGGCTAAGACCGGCACGAAGGTTAGCAACGCGGGCGCCACCCGGATTAAGTACCGCCACTATATTATCCGTTACGCAGTAGAGCTGCAATCCTTTTGGTCCGGTGGTGGCCGTAAAACCTACTCCTAAATTGCTGAACGAGCGGCTGTGCATCGAATAGGTAGCAGCGGCCTGCAACCACCGGCCTACCTGTTGGCTGATTCCCAGCGACAAGCCCCGTCGGAACGATCCTATGTAGTCGGTGTACAGGGTCGCTGAGGCTTTGGTGTTGGGGGCCAGTCGGTAGTATCCCGTTAGGTACATTTGCGTGGGCAACCCGGTAACGTACGAGGCCGAATCTTCGGTAACCTCGAAAGTATCGGCAATAGAGTCGGTGAGTTCGGTCATATCTATTTCAAACCCGCCCCCCGTAAACAGATCGTTGTTGTCAACTCCGGTATAACTGTACGATCCTTCCGATCGGTAGCTCCTTACGTGCGATTTCCAATTAATAAAACCTAGGTTAACTACCGAGCCAGAGAACGACACTTCGTCATTCAGTTGGTAGGTAGCCCCTAAGTCTACTCCCATCCCAAAATTCTTCGTATTGGCCAGGTAAGGAGTGATGTCATCATCTAGTGCCGTAAAGCCTGACGTTTGCACCCGCATATCAGCTTCTAAAGAGAGGGCGTATAAGTCTGCTTCGCTACCCGTAGTTATGTTGTACTCCGTGCTACGGGTAGTAATGTTACTCAAACCAAATAAGGTCTTAAGGCGCCCTCCGACAACCAGCTTGCCATCTTCGAGCAACTTACGGTTATATCCCAGTCCAATTTCTCGATAGTGCATGCCCCGTAACCAGTAGCCTCCCAAACGAATAGTTTCGCCCGGCACGTTTCCTTCAACTGCGGTTCGCAGCAGCGCGTCGGAGTAGCCCATCCGAGCCTGAAACCGCTCCGTAACGTTGAACGAAAAGCGAGCTTCGCCCGTCCGAAAGCTTACGGCCAATAAATCTAAAGAGGCGCTTGCGTTCGCGTAGCTTCGTTTGCCTACCTTGGTGTTGCGATAGAGCTTCTCTAAGTCTAATATCCGCTGTCCGTCTTCATCGGTTTCAACCTGAGACACTATCTGATTGTACGTGAAGCCAGAGTTATTAACTCCAACTTGCACCGAGGGAAGAATCGGAGTTAACGTGATGTGAATATTGTTCCGGGGCCTAAACGCCGGGTTGGTGTACGATGCCTGCTGGATGTTGTTCATCAGGTGCAGGGTTAGTTCTTGTTGGGCCATAGCCGTAACCGAGAGCGCGGTAAATGCGCTCATTAGCCAGTATCGGTAGTTCATAGGAAACCGAATTTTTAGTTGGGGGAAGTTTTGATCTGCGTCGCTAAACTGAAGCGCACGCTGTAGAAAGAATACAGCCTAATTTGGTTATTTGCCTCGCTTACGCTATTGAGGGCGGTGCGTACCAGCAGGTGGGTCGCCGAACGCACTCGTTCGAACTTCTCTTGGTTGAGCGTAGTGGAAATTGGTAGATCAACCGTAGCCGGTCGCGTTTTTCCGGTACTGCTGTCGATGAGTTCAGCAGCCACCAGCAGTTGGTCTTCGGCATCAAACAGGGACACCGGCTGTTGCTCGTTGTTCAAGATTAATTGGCCATCTTCATCAAGGAAGAATATCTTTAAATTAGCCGCCAGGGGGAAGCTGTTTTCGGTTTTGATGAGCATCTTTAGTTCTTCTACATCCTCTAGGTTCGTGAAGTCGATCGGGATAGTGTCTTCCAAAATAATATCGAAGGTGCCCTCTAGGGGTAACTCAACCTGCGTGTGCACCGCAATCTGACTCTCATCTGTAACGAAACTGGTGTCTCCGGGAGCATTATCTAGGGTGAAGCGCGGACCGTAGCGGAAGCTGCGCGGCAGTTGGGCGAAGGCCGTTTTTATATTAGAGGTTGATTCGTCTACCGTATAACGCTGAACGGCTGTTGAATCATCACGCTGCTGCTTAAACGGAAGCGCGTACTCATCGCTAAAAAATGTGTAGTCGGGTTCATCGGTTAGCGGAACGTTCCTACCATCTTCTTGCACCACAAAGCTGTTGGCTAAATTTGTGGCAACGTTTACTCCAAATGAGTTAACGAACTCAAAACGTAAGCTAGGATTGAGGCCAACGGTACCATCAACCGCTCCGTCCAGCAGCGGTATTTGCAGGGTATCGGCTGGAATAGGCACGTCGATCTCCGCAAAATTACCGCTTAGATAACTAAACTCAATGTCTTCTAGCGTGATACTCAGGCGGAGTTTCTGGAGCTCGCTGATAGGCTGGCCTGATCCTTGGATAGCCACTTCTAGTTCGTAGCCAACTTTACCGTCCGTTAGCTCCACCAGATACTCCGTTAAGTCTCCCTCCCAGTAGATGGTTCGGTTACCCCAGTAACTAATCGTATCGCTCCATACCAGCGGAGTATTATCGGAGTGACGCTTGATGCTGGGGAAGGTAAGCTTGACGTCCAGATCATGCTGGTAGTCAGAGGTAAGTTCCATGGCCATTGTTCCCTGTTTGCTTTCTAGCGAAAACACCTCCATTTCTGCCATATCGAGTGCTATTTCGCCCTTAAACTTCTGCGGGGGCGACTTCATCTGGAAGGCAGGCGATTCGATACCCAACGTAAATTCTTGCGAACTTTGCTGATCGGGAATTTCCGGTAGAACCGCACTGGCAAGTGGTGAAGCCACGTGCGAGCGATACAGGACACTATAGGTATGGTCTTCATTCTCGGTAAGCTGCCCCTCGTCTTCATCGATGGTTATGATATCGGATACCATCAGGCTGGTATTGAGTAAGGGTAGGGCCACCGAAGCGGAGGGGGCTTTGATTTCTATCTCACTGAGGTCGTCTTCAGGAAGACAGCCAACGAGCCAGAGAGATGAAAAAGCCAAACAACCAACCGGGACCAGGGTTCGTAAACTTCTATTCATACTTTGAGCGTTTCAAATAATGATCAGTGATGGGGTACAGGATGCAAAGTGATACGTATTTGTTAAATGAAGTAACGGTAAGTGGAGCATTCTGTACCCAGGTAGGGAATGAACTTAGTTTATTCATTTTTTTGCCGAACCTTGTGAAGCGTTACTTATGATCACCGTTACGTCGGTTAGCAAAGTTTACGGAGAGCAGGCGGTGGTGTCGGACGTTTCGTTCACTGTTGCGCGGGGGGAAACATTGGTGCTACTGGGCACCAGCGGGTCGGGCAAGACCACGGTACTCAAGATGATCAACCGCCTGGTGGAGCCGAGCCAGGGCAGTATCTATATTGATGGGGAGGATATTCGGCAGGGCAGGCCTGAGCTACTTCGGCGCAAGATCGGGTACGTCATTCAACAGTCGGGCCTGTTTCCGCATTACACGGTACACGAAAACATCGCTCTGGTACCTAGCCTGTTGGGTTGGCCAGGCGAGAAGATTCGCCAGCGGGTACACTCTCTTCTCGAGGTGGTGGGCTTGTCGGCCGCTTACGCTGAGCGTTATCCGCACCAACTCAGTGGCGGGCAGCAACAGCGGGTGGGCATCGGCCGGGCTCTGGCTGCCGACCCTCCGTTGGTGCTGATGGACGAACCCTTCGGGGCCCTAGACCCCATCACCAAGCAACAGATGGCCCGCGAATTCGCCGAGTTAGGAACGTTGCGAGAGAAGACGGTAGTTATGGTGACGCACGACGTGCTGGAGGCCTTTGCGTTGGGCGACCAAATATGCCTGCTCGACGGAGGAGTGGTGCAACAGTTGGGGACGCCCCGAGAACTTCTTTTTCAGCCCAAAAGTGACTTTGTCCGGTCATTCTTTCGGGCACAGCGGCTGCGTCTGGCCATGGAAGTGCTTACCCTCGGTGACTTGATAACTGAGTCGGCAGTAGCACTGCCAGAAAACTTATCAGAAATTGATCTTGTAAGTATTCCAAAGACAGTTACCGTTTTTCAGGCCCTCGAGAAGATGGAGGAGGCCCAGACTCCCTGGGTATCGGTAAGCGGATTTGGGGCCGAAGTAGTTACGGGACGAGAACAGCTACTGCAGCAATTCTTCGCCTACCAGAACTACACGGGCTAGCTGTCCTGCTCACTACGGACTATGTCGGGGTCGCTCAGGGTGAAGTCTTCTTTGGTGATAACGTTACTTACGTTGCCCGCGCGGTCGCGGATGGTAACATCAATGCGAAGGGTATCACCTCCGAAGGACAAGTTATAGAAACCTAACGTACCCCACTGGATCACTCCCTTAAGCGGGCGGTCTACCGAAAAATCGTCCCGGAGCGGGGGGAACCGCCCACCCAATGGCGGGCTACACGCTGGTTGGAGAAGAAAATCGTATTCTTCGTACTGTCCGTTAACTTTGGTGTACAGAGTGATGCTGAAGTTATAGTAAGCTTCATCGTAGTCAGCCCGAATGGTGTCCATGTCATCTATTCCGTCCGTGGGGTTCAAATCAGTATCTACGTACTGCCTGCAGTTGTAAGAAGGAAGTCGCTCGTCGTTTTCATCAAAGTACCAGAAGCCACCGTCATCGGGGTTAGGAACGGGTACAAAAGCACCAAACTGCGTCTCCCCGCCGGTTACCCCCAAGTCACCATCACCGTCCTCGAAGTCTACTCGTATCACCAGTGAGTCCTGTTGCTGTGCTTGCTGTTCTTTAACATATACTTCAATACCCGTAAGGCGAGGGGGATCACCAAACTCTGGCGCTTTTAAACAAGCCGTAAGCAGTAACGAAGTCCCTAACGAAAGAAATAGAAATCGGAGGTATTTCATGGTGATGCGCTAGTCTGAGTCTTTGTTTTATACGAATCTTTAGAATAGGGTACGAATATAACGATCAAAAATTTCAAATAATGCGTAGCCGCTCTATATTTCTGCATGCTTGCACTGCCGCATTTTCAGAAAGGTATTTTCTCGGTCACCTCTCAAAATTTTGAGGCTAGGGCTTTAGAACAGTTCCGCTGGCAAGCAGTCCGTAACCCGGTGTACCGCCGCTACCTGCACAAGCTAAACGTTGACCCGACAGCCGTTACCGCAGTAACTCAAATCCCTTTTCTTCCCATCGATTTCTTCAAGCGACATCGTATATTATCAGCGCCAGACGATCCAGTAGAGGTGGTATTTGAAAGTAGCGGCACCACCGGGCAGCTGCGGAGCCAGCACCACGTAACCAACCTAAAGTATTACCATCGGGTGAGTCAGCATATCTTTGAGCAGCGTTTCGGACCCTTAAGTTCCCTTAACGTGCTGGCACTGTTACCCAGCTATCTAGAGCGCAATAACGCTTCGCTGGTGAGTATGGTTGACCACTTTATTCGGCAGTCGGGCTCACCCCTTTCGGGTTTTTACCTACATGACTACGAAGCATTGCTAGCTACGCTTCATAAAGCAACCCGGGGGAATCAACCTACGGTTCTGATTGGGGTAACCTTTGCCCTGCTGCAATTGGCGGAGCGTTACTCTGCTGACCTAAGCCAGGTGATGCTGTTAGAAACCGGAGGGATGAAGGGAATGCGTCGGGAGCTGACCCGGGCGGAAGTATATTCGGTACTGCGTGAAAAGACCGGGGCCAAGCAGATTTTTTCGGAATACGGAATGACGGAGCTACTCTCGCAGGCTTATTCCGGAGCATCTGAGACATTTAGAGCCCCCCCTTGGATGCGGGTACTTATCCGCGAGTTGGATGACCCGTTTGCGTTAGGTACTAGTGGTTCGGGGGGAATTAATATCATTGACTTAGCCAATGGGCACTCCTGCAGCTTTATTGAAACGATGGATCAGGGGCGACTGCACGAAGACTTTACATTTGAGGTACTAGGTAGATTGGACAATACTGATGTACGGGGCTGCAATACAATGCTTGGTTTAAAGTAATATTAATTTAAAGCTAGTAATTTGACTTATGTAAGTTTTTTACTATATTGGTATTAATTATTACTTAATATAGTTTCAAATGAAAACCATAACTACACTACTACTTTTATTGATTCTAGGGGTTACCGCTTGTGCTCCCCGGGTGAACTGTCCGGCCTATTCGGTTGAAAAACCGGTGGAAAACAAGGAAGTGGGTACTTAGCGGGCAAATTATCACTGTAGCGCTTCGGGTTAGCGTATCGTTGAAGAACGCATTGTTTGTTCCAGCGAGGTAAGAGGTCACGATCGCACCACGAAGCTTTTTTTAAGTGTACCTTTTCACATCGGAAGCTGATATTTCGGTGTCGCACATGATGACGAGCCGTTCTACTACGTTTCGCAGCTCCCGGATGTTCCCCGTCCACGGAAACCCCTTCAGTACTTCTAGCGCTTCGGGCGTAATCTTCTTGGTTACCGTCTGGTAGTCAGCCGCGATGTCCTGAAGAAATTTGTCTACCAGCAGCGGAATATCGTCGGTTCGCTCACTCAGGGGCGGCACGTGAATGAGGATCACGCTTAGACGATGATAGAGGTCTTCACGAAAGCGATTTTCGCTAATTTCGTGCTTCAGGTCCTTATTCGTAGCGGCGATCACCCGTACATCTACTTTGATAGATTTGTCACCGCCTACGCGCGTGATTTTGTGCTCTTGCAGGGCCCGCAGTACCTTCGCCTGGGCCGATAGACTCATGTCGCCAATTTCATCCAGAAAAAGCGTGCCCTCGTTGGCTTGTTCAAAACGCCCTTTTTTCTGTTTGATAGCCGAGGTGAACGACCCCTTCTCGTGGCCAAACAGTTCGCTCTCGATCAGTTCGGAGGGAATTGCCGCGCAGTTGAGCTCAACCAGGGGGGCCTGGGCTCGGTTGCTCTGGGCATGAAGCCACTTGGCAACCAACTCTTTACCGGTACCGTTGGGTCCGGTAATCAGCACCCGCGCTTCAGTAGGGGCAACCCGGTCGATGGTATCTTTCACCGCCTGGATGGCCGATGAGTCGCCGACGATCTCGCTAACTCCGGCTACCTTCTTACGCAGCACCTTGGTTTCAGTAACCAAGTCGGTCTTTTCCAGAGCGTTCTTCACGGTTACCAGCAGACGATTGAGGTCGGGTGGCTTCTGGATAAAATCGAAGGCCCCCATCTTGGTAGCCTCAACGGCGGTTTCGATGGTACCGTGGGCTGAAATCATAATAAACTGACCGGCGAAACCATCGGCGACGGCCTTCTGCAGCACGTCGATACCGTCTATTTTGGGCATCTTGATATCGCAGAGCACTAAATCGTACTGGCCGTTGGCGATCATCTTGAGCCCCTCTTCCCCGTCGGCCGCCTCATCGATGGTGTACTTTTCGTATTCTAGAATCTCTCGGAGCGAGCCACGAATGGGCTTTTCATCGTCAATGATTAAGATTTTCGTCATGCCCGAAGATAGAGGGGTTAAAAGTAAAAGGCAAGCGTATAAGCCGGGTTCTGTTTCCGGTTGGTAGCGAAACTGCCAACCGAAATCTTGTCATTTATCTGGGATGGCAATCGCTTGCCACCTCCAACGGCCTACCCGCCCCGCGGGGCTGCGCGAGCCACGCAGTGCCGGTGTACGCCGAAGCGCCACCTCAGCAACGAGGCTGTTTGGCCTTTCAACCCATAAGGTTTACCCTGCCCCCAACGTTGCCGCTGGGGCGGTGCGCTCTTACCGCACCATTTCACCCTTACCCCACCGGGGCGGTATATTTTCTGTGGCACTGTCTGTCTCCGTTCCCTTACGAGAACGAAGCCTTCCTGTTAGGAAGTATGGTGCTCTGCGTTGCCCGGACTTTCCTCCCCGGCCGCAGCCGAGGCGACAAGACCGCTTGCCTTTGTTAGTAGAGACTGGTCTGAAAGAAAAAAGGTTACAGCAGACAGTCCATAGTTGGTCAGTCCACAGTCGACAGTCAATAGCTTGCTGTTGACTGTGGACTACTATCGACTGGCGACTATAAACTATCGACTATTAACTGTGGACTATC
Organism: Tunicatimonas sp.; assembly: GCA_049650865.1. GTDB lineage: Bacteria > Bacteroidota > Bacteroidia > Cytophagales > Cyclobacteriaceae > Tunicatimonas. The sequence continues at coordinate 22,386 of JBASAY010000014.1, read as the reverse complement.
GTCTGATCTAAAATACGTCGAGACCGGTAAGCTTGTTCTCCCAGGCGTCGGCTTGTTCGGCAATCTCCCGGATCGCGTTAATGAGATAATTCTGATTCTCGGCCGTCATAAACTCAATAAAAACGATAGCCTCTATTTGCACAAACTCCTCGTGAATTGAGAACTTTGAGTAGCGAAGCTTCTGGTTTTCTGACAAAAAGTTGCGAAAATTCAGGTTTTCGTGGTAAGAACATACGTAGGAAGAGAAGCAAACCACCTGGGTATGACCATCGTCCAATGTTTGAAGCTCGCCCTTTACCGACTGGTAACGCCCGTCTTCAAGAGGAACCACCACCACAGAGGTGTGTTCATCATATTCTGAAAAACTACCGTTGATACCTTCGGCCAGTGACTGCTTGTACGGTTGTAAATCCATTCTTCAGTTAGTTAAGGTGAAGGGGCAAAAAAACGAAAGTTAACCAACGAAAAACGGCCGGAACCCCACTTGAGCTTACAGTGTAAGCTGAAAGCGAAACTATTATAATCGCTCAACGACCAGGGCGGAGGCGCCGCCGCCGCCGTTGCAAATGCCCGCCACCCCCAAGCGGCTTGTTTGTTGTTGCAAGGCGTTAATCAAAGTGGTGGTGATGCGGGCCCCCGAGCAGCCCAGCGGATGGCCCAGAGCCACTGCCCCGCCGAAGATGTTCACCCGCTCAGGGTCAAGTTCGAGCAGGCGGTTGTTAGCAATCGCTACCGCGGCGAAGGCCTCGTTAATCTCAAACAGGTCGACGTCCTGCTGGACCACGTTAGCATTTTTCAAAGCTTTAGGAATGGCCAGCGAGGGTGCTGTAGTAAACCAGAGCGGGTCTTGGGCCGCGTCGGCAAAGCCCCTGATTTTGGCAATCGGGGTAAGGTCTAGTTCCTTTACTTTGTCGGCACTGACCAGCACCAGGGCGGAGGCACCGTCGTTGATAGTCGATGCGTTGGCCGCAGTGACGGTGCCTTCTTTAGAAAATACGGGGCGCAACGTAGGAATCTTATCGAAGTTAACCTTCTGGTATTCCTCGTCTTCGCTTACTAATATCGGGTCGCCCTTGCGCTGGGGGACAGGTACAGGTACAATTTCATTCTGCAGGTAACCCTGCTGGGTGGCTGCCGCGGCGCGCTGGTACGACCGGACAGCGTACTGATCTTGTTCTTCGCGGGAGATTTCCATTTCGCGGGCGGTATGGTCGGCACAGTTGCCCATCGCAAACTGGTTGTATACCTCATATAAGCCGTCTTTTTCCAGGCCGTCTACTAATTCTCCGCCTCCGTACTTATAGCCAAAGCGGGCCTTGGGTACGTAATAGGGAATGTTAGACATGCTCTCCATGCCTCCGGCCACCACCACGTCTTGATGGCCCAGCATAATAGATTGCGCTCCGAACATGATCGCCTTCATGCCGGAAGCACACACCTTGTTAACGGCGGTGCAGGGCACTTCGTAGGGAATATCAGCACCGATGGCCGCCTGCCGGGCCGGGGCCTGCCCCAGGTTGGCCGACACCACGTTGCCCATCAATACTTCCTGAACTGCTTGCGGCGATACTCCGGCGCGCGCTAGGGCTCCACGAATTGCAATAGAGCCGAGTTCGGTAGCGCTGAGCGCAGATAAGCTACCGCCGAAAGATCCGATGGGAGTGCGGACGGCGGAGACGATAAATACTTCGTTCATGGGTAGTAATGTTTTGTTCCAAGACTAAATGGAGCATCACGTAGGATGGTCTTACCAATCGGGTTTGGTACGGTCGCGGGGCTTCTGGGGCTTGCGGCGGTTTTGCTGAATGTACTGCATCTCGTTGTTGCGCATGGCCTCCAGAATCATCTGGGCCTTCTCCTCGCTGATGTTCATCTCTTTTAGTTTATCAGAGACCGGCGAAGATTGTTCTTGCCCGTCTTCCCCTTCGCTCTGCTCAGCTTCTTGTTTTTCTTCCGGACTTTGGGATTCTTGTTCACCCGACTGCTGCTGTTCTGATTCCCCCTCTTGCTTCTCACCCTTATCGCTCTCCTCATTCTGCTGCTCGCCGTCTTGCTTTTCTTGGTCTTTCTCCGAGTCTTCCGGTTGATCTTCCTGCTGCTGGTCTTCGTTATCTGATTGCTCCTGCTCCTGCTCTTGTTGTTGCTCTAGCAGTTTTTTTACCAGTTCGTAGTTATACCGAGCGTCTTCATTATTAGGGTTAGCCTTAAGCGACTCCTTGAAGGCGGCCAGGGCGGCGGGGTACTTCTTCTGCCCACTAGCGAGCACTCCCAATTGCTGGTAGGCCACCGACTTTCGGGCTGGAGACGGACTGCCGGTGAGTTGACTATAGCGCAACTGAGACTGGGCCGTATCGCCAGAAAGTAGTAAGGCGTGGGCTAAATTAAGTCGGACGTTCTCATCATCTACGCGTAGCGAGTCGACCAGTTTGGTATAATATCCGGCAGCCCGAGAGTAATCCTGCTGCTCTAGGGCGGTTTCTGCCTGCCTTTTTAGGCGGTTGACGGTTGCAATGTCATCAATGCCCCCTATCCAAATAGCCAGCATGGATACAATGATACTTAGCTTCATAAACGAACAGTTTTAAGCTTGATAAGATGATCGGCAGTGAACAAAAGAAGTCCTGCTAACAGAAAGTAGCCGTACTTATTCGAGGATGTATCAATCTGCTTACTATCGCGCAGTTCGCCTTCTATTTGCCCAATGGCGCTAATAAGTCGAGCAGTATCGTTCTCTTGTTCGTTTATTTCGTAGTAGCGTCCGCCGGTTTGGGCGGCGAGTTTCTCTAAAGATTGACTGTTCAGACGCGTGATCACGATATTGCCCTCGCGATCCGTTTTGGGGACCCCGCGGGTCAGAATCTGCCCGCCCTGCTGGGTACCCACGCCTAAGGTGAATAGTTTCACTCCGCTTTCGGTAATCTCCTCTGAGATTTCGTTAAAGTCCTGTCCGAAGTCCTCCCCATCACTAATAAGGATAATTACCTTAGACTTCTGCTGTCCGGGAACGTCGTTATCCCCCACTAGTTTGTCGTAGGCCATGCGGAGGGGCGGAGCAAAATCGGTACCGGCGTTAGGCATCAAGCGCGTGTTGAGGGTCTCGATAAACATCATCAGGGCGCTTTGGTCGTAGGTGAGGGGGCACGCGACGAAGGCTTCGGAAGAGAACATGATGATGCCAATGCGGTCGGCCTCGAAGGCTTTGACGATGTTCTTCAGCTCGAATTTAACTTTCTCCAGGCGACTGGGCTGCACATCGGTGGCGTTCATCGACTGGGACAAATCGATCGCCACCATAATATCTTTGCCCACCGCCTGAATTTCTTTGGTGGTACTTCCCATGAGCGGCCCCATGAGGGCTACTAAAAACAAAGAAAAGTACAAGGTGCGCAGCAAAATTTTGCCAACCACCGCTCCAAAACCTACCTTCAGGAAGCGGCTAATGCGGACGATCCGGAGGACGTAGAGACCGTAGGCCACCAAAAAGACAGCTAAAAAAACGAACTCGGTTGTATCTAGAGAGTTATACCAACTCATTGAACAGGGAATGTTTATAGGCTAACGAATGACAGCGCCAAGAAGTGCGCGAGGAACTGATTAGGGGGCTGACTTTCAAAGGAAAGAATATTTTTTGGAATCAGGAAAATAGTTTTTGAGGCGGGGGCGGGCCGATAGAAAAACTTGTACTATATTTGCACCTTTAAGGGAAGCGATTCCTCAACCGGAGAGGTGGGTGAGTGGCTGAAACCACATGTTTGCTAAACATGCGTACCGTAACAGGTACCGGGGGTTCGAATCCCCCCCTCTCCGCGGTGCTTGGGCTACTGCTCAGGTTTCAAGTTTTATTAAGTTCGGGGCGTAGCGCAGTCCGGTTAGCGTACCTGCTTTGGGAGCAGGGGGCCGCAGGTTCGAATCCTGCCGCCCCGACTTGATTATCAGGCACTTACGAGTTTATTCTTGTAAGTGCTTTTTTTTGCCTCGCGTCAACCCCTCCTACTCTAGTTGGCATATTCCGATAAGAACTTGACACGCATCAGCCGCAGCTCTTCTTCGGTATACTCATCCTCGAACTCCTCCAGGGCCTCGTCAATGCTGTCTGACTCGGCACTCAGGAAGTAGTCGTACAGGTCATCCTGCTGCTCTTCGCCCAACATCTGATCGATGTAGTAGTCGAGGTTGAGCTTGGTGCCCGAGTAGCAGATGTGCTCAATCTCTTCCATGAGCTCTTCCATACTCAGGCTCTTGCTGTCCGCAATTTCTTCCAGATCCACCTTTTTGTCGATTTGCTGGATGATGAAGATTTTACTCTTCGACTTGTTCACCGTAGATTTGATCATCACATCGGACGCCGTGGTGATGCCGTTCGCTTCTACGTACTCTTTGATGAGACCTAAGAACGGATTGCCGAACTTGATCACCTTGCCCATGCCAACGCCATTTACCGCCGCCAGTTCGTCGGGAGTGGTCGGGTAGGTGGTGGCCATCTCCTCCAACGAAGGCTCCTGGAAGATCACGTAGGGCGGAAGATTCTTCTTCTTGCCGACCTCTTTGCGCAGTTGCTTTAGCGCACCGAACAGCTTCTGGTCGTACGACTTGCCCGCCGAAAAGCTGCCGGTGCCTTCGTTGTTGGACAGGTCGTTTTCCTCTTCGGGAATGTCTTCGTACGAGTGATCGCGCGACAACATAATCGAGTAAGGAGTACGCAAGAAAGAATGGCCTTTGTCGGTAAGATTAAGGGTACCGATATTGTCGATGTCCTTCTCTAAAAACTCGAACAGCAGCGTTTGCCGCACCACCGAGCTCCAGTGCGCCGCATCCCGGTCCTTGCCCCGGCCGTACACCGGCAGCTTATCGTGGTCGTAGCTCGTTACGTACTGGTTGGCCGACCCCCGGATCACGTCTACCAGGTGGTTGATGCCGAAGCGCTCTTCGGTTTGCTGCGCGGCTTCCAGAGCGATGTGTACGAAATCCTGACCCTCGTACTGCTCCTTCGGGGTTACGCAGTTGTCGCAGTAGCCGCAGTTTTCCTCCAGCGTCTCGCCAAAGTAGTGCAGCAGCTGTCGCTTACGACATATCGCCGACTCGGCGTACGAGATCATCTCACGCAGCAGGATTCGGGCGTTGTCGCGTTCGGTCACCGACTTATCCTTGTTAAACTTTTCGAGCTTAAGGATGTCGTTGTAGCTGTAGAACATCAGGCAGTGGCCCTCCAAACCATCGCGGCCCGAACGGCCGGTTTCCTGGTAGTAGCCCTCTAGCGACTTGGGCGCGTTGTAGTGCACCACAAAGCGCACGTCGGGCTTGTCAATGCCCATTCCGAAGGCGATGGTCGCCACAATCACTTCTATGTCTTCGTTCAGAAAGGCATCCTGGTTTCGCATGCGTACCGCCGCGTCGAGCCCGGCGTGGTAGGGCGCCGCCTTAATGTCGTTGATACGCAAAAACTCAGCAACTTCTTCCACCTTCTTGCGGCTGAGGCAGTACACAATGCCTGACTTGCCCCGGTGTTTTTTAACGAATTGGATCAGCTGCTTTTTGATCTTGGTCTTGGGCCGCACCTCGTAGTACAGGTTCTCGCGGTTAAACGACGACTTAAAGACGTTGGCGTCTTCCATCTGCAGGTTCTTCTGAATATCCACCTGCACCTTGGGAGTGGCCGTCGCCGTTAGGGCAATCACCGGCACGTTGTCGCCGAGTTGCTCGATGATGCTCTTGATGCGTCGGTACTCGGGCCGAAAGTCGTGCCCCCACTCCGAGATACAGTGCGCCTCATCAACCGCCACGAAAGAGATGTTCGCTTCCTTTAAAAAAGCAATATTGCTTTCTTTATTGAGCGATTCGGGCGCCACGTAAAGGAGCTTTACCTCACCGCTGAGGGTTCCGCGTTTCACTCGGTTGATTTCGGTTTTGTTGAGCGTAGAGTTAAGGAACTGCGCGTTGATGTTGAAGGCGTTCATCTGGTCCACCTGGTTCTTCATCAGAGCGATGAGGGGTGAGATGACGATAGCAGTGCCCGGTTGCACCAGGGCTGGGAGCTGGTAGCACAGTGACTTGCCCGCCCCGGTGGGCATAATTACAAAAGTATTCTTTTTGTCAAGGATATTCTGAATCACCCGCTCTTGGGTGCCCCGAAATTGGTTATAACCGAAGTACTCTTTGAGCGCTTCCTTTAGGTTAATATCTTGTTCAATTAACATGCGAATAGGTTAATTACCTTAATTGTTGAGTGTTCTATGTCTTAAGAACATGAATTTACAAAATTAATTTTTACAAAAGCTTACTTGTGTTACAAAATACTATGACTTACTTACATTTTGTTATGAAATCTCCAATAGTACGCGACGACTTTTGTAATCATCCGGTTTTTACGTATCATCAGCCACCCTTGGCCGACCATCATTGGATTGGTTAAGTGATCGTCTATGGCACGCACGAACGTACACGTTGTAATCACGGCCGGTAGTCATACGGCAACCGATTTTTGGCCGTTTAGCCGACGGCACCTGGCGAAGCAGTTTTTAGACCTGCTGGGCACGGGCCGGTCGCTCCTCCAGATCACCTACGAACGGAGCCGGAACCTAACGCCCCCTTCAAATATCTGGGTGGTGGTCGAGAAGGACGTTGTCTCGCTGGTAAAAGAGCAACTGCCCGACCTGCCCAATGATCAGATCTTGCCGGAGCCGGTACGGCGAGGCACGGCCTCGGGAGTGGCGTACGCCGCGCACAAGATTAGCAAGAAAGACCCCGACGCGGTGATGGTGGTTTCGCCTACTGAACACGCTATCTTCGGTGAAATGGCTTTCGTGCGTGATATCAACAAGGCGGTAGACCTGGTGACCAACGACGCCCAGAAACTACTCATCATCGGAATCAAGCCTACCTACCCCTCTACCAGCTACCCCTACGTGCAGTACCACTACGACCGGCCGGGGCCCGCCAAGAAGGTGAAGACCCTGACGGACAAACCGCAGACCGAACTGGCCAAGCTCTTCCTGAACAGTGGCGACTTTGTGTGGAACACCGGCATTTTCGTGTGGCGGGTGCGCGCTATTTTAGATGCTTACCGCCAGCACTTACCCGGGGTAGCTGAGGTGTTCGCCCCCGGCGACCCCCACTACTTCACCGATCAGGAAGAACTCTTTATCAGCCAAGCCTACGCCCACTGCAAAAGCACCTCGCTCAATAACCACCTGCTAGAAAAAGCCGACTCGGTGTACATGATGCTGGGCAATTTCGACTGGTCGGACGTGAATTCGTGGGGGTCTTTGTTTGACCTCAAAGACAAGCGGGGTGATGAAAATACGGTGGAGGCCAACGCGCTACTCTTCGAGAGCAAGGGAAACTACATCAAAAGTGAGAATGACAAACTACTGGTGGTGCACAGCCTGGACGACTTCCTGGTGGCCAACAGCGACGACGTGCTCCTGATCTGCCCCAAGCATTTGGCCGAGAAACTAAAGGACGTCGTCAGCGAAGCAAAGGCGAAAAAGGGCGATCGGTACGTATGATGGCTAAATTCCGGATGATTTTTTGAATGGTGACGTGCTGAAGAACGGGCGTAAGCGCGTAAATTTGTGGCGTGCCTCAATCAGTAAACTAGCGATGCACTCGTTAAGGTACTAAAATTGCTCACCGATGCTACCCCCTTCGAGGGTTACGATATTAGACACTATGCCCCCTTTCTTTCGCTGGACGCACTTTGCCGGATTGTTGCTGCTACTATTGTTTGGCGGGCAGAGCTACGCGCAGGAGAAAATTAAGATCGACCAGGCCGATGCCCTGGAAGGAGGAAAAGATAAGCAAGGCACTTCTTATCAGAAACTGATCGGAAACGTGCGGCTCGTGCAGGAAGACACCCGCATCTACGGCGACTCGGTGCTGCTGTACCGCGATCGTAACGTGACCGAAGTATTCGGCAAGATCGTGCGCATAGAAAAGGGCGATTCGATTACCATTACCGGGGGGCGCTTGCTCTACGATGGCAACCAGAAGCTGGCCGAGATGCGCAACAACGTGGTGTACCGCGACCCCAGCATGACCCTCTACACCGACTACCTCGACTTCGACATGCCCCGCAACCTGGCCTACTACTACCAGGGCGGCAAGCTCATCGATACGGCCAACGTGCTCACCAGTCGGCGGGGCTCGTACCACACCGTAACCCACCTGGCAGCCTTCAAGGACAGCGTGCTGCTCGACAATCCCGACTACGACCTACGGGCCGACACCCTGGAGTACAATACCCAAACCCAGGTCGCCTATACCCGCGGGCCGACCGACATCCTCTCGAACGAAGGCGATAAACTGTTTGCCCAGGCGGGCAGCGAGTTTAAAACCACCGAAAAGCAGTCGGCTTTTAACCTGGGAACCGTCGAGACCGAATCGTACCGCATCCGAGCCGACTACTTATTTGTTGATGATCTGAAGAAGCAGTACGTAGCCCGCCAAAATGTGGAGATGGTAGCCAAGGATAACAACGTGATCATCACTGGCGATACGGCGATCTACCAGCGCGAGCTGGGTCGCGCCACGGTGTACGGCCACGCCCTGATGAAGCGGGTGATGGACCTGGATACTTTGTTTATGACCGCCGATACGCTGGTAAGTGTTGAGGATTCTATTCCGGCCAACGACCGGATTCTGGCCTACCAACGGGTGAAAATATTTCGGGAAGATTTGCAGGGCGTAGCCGACTCGTTGGCTTACCACATCACCGACTCGACGCTGTACTTCTACCAGGACCCGGTGTTGTGGTCGCAAGAAAATCAGATCAACGCCGACTCAATCCGGATGGAAATCAGTGGTGGTACCATTGATGCGCTGTACACGGTAGATAACTCCTTTGTGGTATCGCAGGATACCCTGAATAACTACAACCAAATTAAAGGACGCGACATGAAGGCTTCGTTTCGAGACGGGGCCATCTCACGGGTCGATGTGTACGGTAACGGAGAGAGTATCTACTACATCCTGGAGAACGACTCTTTAATGGTAGGCATGAACCGCATCTTGTCGAGCGATATTCGCATCGACTTCGTAGACAGCGCGTTGGATATGATCCGCACGCGGCCCAAAACGGAAGGCTCGCTGATTCCGCCCCACGAGATTGAAGCAGAGAACGAGCGGCTAAGCGGTTTTGAGTGGCGGGCCGACCGCCGCCCTACCCGGCGGGAGGTGGTTGGGGCGGAGTCGGACCCCCGTGAAGAACCGCTAGGAGGGGAAATCAGGCTTCCGCCCGTTAGGAAGCCTCCTACCCTACCAAACAGCCGGTAACCAACCGGTTCGCTTCTATTTAAATAGTCCGCCTAATCCGCCCAGGTTTTTGAGGACACCGCCCAGGCCACTGTCGCCGCCCATTCCTAGCTTCTCTACCAGATCCTGCTCGTTGCTGGCCTTACCAGTTTTGTCGGAGCTCAGCATATTCATTACAAAAGGAATGGCAATGGCCGCCACCTGCTGCGCTACTGACTCAGAGATGCCAATCTTGCTTGCCAAATTACGCACCAGGTTACCGGTAATGCCACTAACAATTGGATTCGAGGTAGTGGTGGGCGCATTGCCGTTGAACAAGTCCATTACCCCGCTAAAGTTACCCTTCATCAGCTCGTCCTTTAGGCCATTGCCCACGGTGTCTTTGGTTACTTCTACCGCCTGGTCGGTTTGGTTGCCCTGAAGGCCGGTTTGCTCGCCGAGCATTTTCTCCAGTTGGCCCTTGCCCATTGATAAGATTGAATCTAACATGTGTCTTTGATTTGGTTAACGTTAACCGACTAAACTATTTACGCGCTGAATAGTTCTTCGATAAACCAAACTAAACCACCGTTATCATGGGACTTATTGATTTTATGAAGAACGCCGGCTCGAAGCTCTTCGGCGGCAATGACGACAAAGAAGCAAAGAAGGAAAATCTGATCAAGCACGTTCGCTCGCTGGGTTTGCCGGTCGACAACCTCAATATCAGCGTTGATGATGACACGGTGCGCGTGAGTGGCAAGGTAGACAGTGCCGCCCACGCCGAAAAAATAGCCCTGGCGCTGGGCAACGTGGAGGGAGTGAGCAAGGTAGACAATAACCTGGAAGTGGAGCAAAAGGAAGCGGCTACTTCCAAGCCTGCGGCCCCCAAGGCCCGGTTCTACCAGGTAGAGAGCGGCGACAGCCTATCCAAAATTGCCAAGCAGTACTACGGCGACCCAATGAAGTATAATAAGATTTTCGAGGCCAATAAGCCTATGCTCAGCGATCCTGACAAGATTTATCCGGGACAGATGCTGCGCATTCCGCACGAGTAGTAATGAAAGAATCTGACTGGAAGCTGTTTCGGAAGCAAGTGCCCGCGTGGCGCGAGCGTTACTTGGAAGAAAAGAACGCCGCACTACGCCGCTTACTTGATCAGCCGGACCAGACTTCCACCACAATTTTCTGGCAGTGCAAGGAGTTCGCCGACGAGCAGGCGCGGGTGCTGGTCAACTGTTTCGACGGTCATTCGCGCGCCAAGATGGAGGAGTTTCTGGCTCTGATAATCCGGCACAAGGTGGTTAGCCAAACCGATTTGGATGAATTCAGCGAGGAACTGCAAGCGAGGCTAGGTTAACGGTTTGAAGAAAGCTGAGGGAGTCGCACGATTGATTTTTTCTCGCAAGAAGTGTATATTTGATTGCATGAAAATAGCTATAGACATTCCTGATACGTTGGCTTCCCACCCAACCGGACAGCGATACTTTGAAGAGGCACTGGTTGCTATCCTCTATCAGACAGGTGACCTGTCAAGCAAAGAAGGGTGCGTTATTTTACAGATGCCGCGTCGTGAATTTGAGGAGATGCTTTCACGCTTTGTAGTTTCTATTTTGCCGGATGATGATTTAAGCATAGCTCTTGAATTGAACGCGTGAGCGAAGCGAAATGTATTGTGAGTGACACAGGTCCGCTTAGAGCATGTTTAAAAATTTTCTCTCGCAGACTTGCGCTATCATGAAATTTTATTCTAACCCGAGGCTTTTGCCTTGTTCATTTTTGTCTTGACACAAAAACGAACCAAAAAAGTCAAGAAATTCCAACGCTTCCCCGCACAAAACCTCCGCTCGCCCGCCTGGAATTTCGGGCCAACGCACTAGAATACAAGGATTTTCAAAAACTTAAACATGCTCTTATTACCTTAGAAAAGCTCAACAACGGATACGATTTTATTCGTAGCCTTTATGATCAAATTATCATTCTCCCAACTGTCTTTGAAGAAGTAACGCACGGTTACCAAAATCCGCAAAACTACCTAGTCGATCATGCTATCGTTGGTTTCCTAGAGATCAACTACGATTTGACCACGATACCCTCACAGCCTGAGATCAGCCGTTTGCACGAAGGTGAAAAGCAAGCAATAGGCTTGCCCTTGTTCCTTAAACTACCCCTTTTGATTGAGGAACGGATGGGACGACAGGTCGCAACTAAAGCTGGGCTCATCATTTCAGGAATTGCCGGACAAGTAATAACAGCATTTTGTCAGCGGATTATATCAAAACCAGAGGCACAGATATTACTTTCAGAAATGTTGTACAAACAACGAATCAGTGAGAAACTACACTATAGGCTTTCTGATTGGATAGCCAAAGCATAAACCCCCTCTAACATACCAGCGCGTACCATTGGCCTCTACGGGTTTTTGTCGTACTTTTGGCGAGCTACCTTCCTGTCTTTTGTCATGACTCCCCCAACCACTTCTGAGGCTCTTTCTAGTCGTTCTGCTCGCATCCACTTTATTGCTATCGGAGGAGCGGTGATGCATGATCTGGCGCTCCACCTGGCGCAGAAGGGCCACCAGGTCACTGGTTCCGACGATGAAATTTACGACCCCGCCCGCGCCTCGCTGGCCGCCCAGGGTCTGCTTCCCGAGCAAGAGGGCTGGTACCCCGAGAAGATCACTGCCGATCTCGACGCCATCATTCTGGGCATGCACGCCCGGCCCGACAATCCCGAACTGAAGCGCGCGCAGGAGCTGGGCCTCACCATCTACTCCTATCCCGATTTCATCTACGAAAACAGCCGCCACAAGCAGCGGGTGGTGATCGCCGGCAGTCACGGCAAAACTACCATCACCTCGATGGTACTGCACGTGCTTCACCACCTAAAGCGCGAGGTCGACTACGTGATCGGCGCCCAGGTGGCCGCCCTCGACGGACGGGTGCGCCTTTCCGATGCCCCGGTGATTGTTATTGAGGGAGACGAGTACCTGTCGTCGCCCATCGATCGCACGCCCAAAATCCTAAAGTACCACCACCACATCGGCTTGATCAGCGGCATCGCCTGGGACCACTACAACGTGTTTCCGACCATGGAAAACTACGTGGAGCAGTTCGAGCAATTCGCCGACAACACACCCAAGGGCGGCAACCTGATCTACTGCGAAGAAGACGACCTGGCCGATATGATCGGGCGCAAGGAACGCCCCGACGTGAACGCCATTGAGTACCGGGCCCACCCCTACGAAGTGCGCGACGGCACCACCTACCTGCTTACCGACCAGGGCCAGCTGGCCATTCCGCTGCTGGGCCGCCACAACATGCAAAACCTGAGCGGAGCCTTACAAATCTGCCAGCGTCTGGGAGTTACTAAAGAAGAATTTTACGAGGCGATTCCTTCGTTTACCGGAGCGAGCCGCCGTCTGGAGCTGGTAGCGAAGAACGACACCACCGTGGTGTACAAAGATTTCGCCCATGCCCCCTCCAAGCTGATGGCCACCACCCAGGCGGTGAAGAGTCAGTTTCCCGACCGTACGCTGGTTGCCTGCGTAGAGTTGCATACCTTTAGCAGCCTGAACCGAGAGTTTATCCACCAGTACCAAGGAGCCCTAAAGGCCGCCGACGTTGGGGTGGTCTATCACAATCCCGAGGTATCGCGGCACAAGAAGCTAGAGCCCCTCACTGACGATCTTATCAAAGAAGCCTTTGAGCAGGACGACCTTGAGATTTTTACCGACCACCAAGCGCTACTCACCTTTCTTCAGGGCACGGTGGGGCCGGGGAAAAATTTGCTTATGATGAGTTCAGGCACCTTCGGAGGCATCGACCTCAACGCGCTGGGCCAGCGGGCAACGGCCAACCCGTGACCGCAGACAGCTAATCGTGGGTAAGCGTGGTGCTTGATCAGGTGACGCTCCCCTCCCCCAAACATTTTAGAAACGACAAACTACTTTATGACCCGCCTCAACCTTAAAAACCCGTTGGCCTTCTTCGATCTGGAGACCACGGGCGTCAACGTTACCCAAGACCGCATCATCGAGTATTCGGTGATTAAAACCATGCCCGACGGCGAGGTGCTGCGGCAGACCCAGCGGGTAAATCCGGGGCGGCCCATTCCTACCGAGTCCAGTATGATTCACGGTATTTACGACGAAGACGTGAAGGATGCCCCGCTGTTTAAAGAAGTAGCGCGCAACCTGCTTCGCTTTCTGGAGGGCTGCGACCTGGCCGGGTACAACGTTATTCGCTTCGATGTGCCGGTGCTGGTGGAGTCGTTCGCCCGCGAGGGCATCGATTTTGACATCAGCCACCGCAAGCTTATCGACGCGCAAAAAATCTTCCACCTGATGGAAAAGCGCACCCTGGCGGCGGCCTATGAGTTCTACTGCCAAAAAACGCTGGAGGGAGCCCACGGGGCCGAAGCCGACACCCAGGCCACCCTGGAGGTGCTGCTCGCCCAGGTAGACCGCTACCTTGATCAAAAGGTCATCGACGTGAAGGGCAACGAACTGGGTACCATCCGCAACGACGTAGCCGCCCTGCATAAGGTGTCGGTGGCCAATATGGTGGATTTGGCCGGGCGTATGAGCTTTAATGAGGAGGGAGTAGAGGTGTTTAATTTTGGCAAGCACAAGAACAAACCGGTGTCGGAGGTGCTGGAAAAAGAGCCCAACTTCTACGACTGGATGATGAAGGGGGACTTTCCGCAGGATACCAAGCGCAAGCTAACCGAGATACGACTGCGCTCTATGCGCGCGAAATTGTAATAACAAAACCGAAGGCCGATTGGTCTTTATGATGAATAAACAACCGCTCGGGCGCACCATCAAGGTGCACTAAAATAAGGGCTACCGTACAAAACTATACCACTAACCAACCGCAACCATGGGCAAAACCATTATCGTTTCTAACCGGCTTCCGGTAAAGATTCAGCGCAACGAGCAAGACGAACTAGAGTATCACACCAGCGCGGGCGGACTGGCCACCGGCTTAGGTTCAATCTATAAGGAAGGTGACAACCTCTGGATCGGGTGGCCCGGACTGGTGAGTGACGATTCGGAAGAGCGCCAGGAGATTACCCAGGCCATCGCCAAAGAGAGCATGTACCCGGTGTTTCTAACGCGGGAGGATATCCGGGACTTCTACGAGGGCTTCAGCAACGAAACCCTATGGCCCAACTTTCATTACTTCATTCAGTACGCTATCTACGAACCCCACCTGTGGGAAGCCTACAAGCGCGTGAACCGCAAGTTCGTAGAGGTAATCAAAGAAAAAGCTGATCCTGACGACACGCTGTGGATTCATGACTACCAGCTGATACTGGTGCCCGGCATGCTGCGCGAAGAGTATCCCGAGGTAAGCGTAGGGTTCTTCCTGCACATCCCCTTCCCCTCGTACGAAATCTTCCGCCTGATTCCGTGGCGGCGTGAGCTGCTCAACGGCATCTTGGGCTCCGACCTGATCGGCTTCCACACCTACGACGACATGCGCCACTTCCTGAGCTCGGTGAGCCGCATTGTGGGAGTGAGCAACTCCCAGGGGCGGGTGGTGGTGAACAACCGCACGGTGATGGTCGACTCGTTTCCGATGGGCATCGACTATGCCAAGTACGCCGAGGCCGCGGCTTCACCCGAAGCACTCGAAAAAGAGGTACACTACCGCATCTCGCTGGGCGACCAGAAGCTGATTCTTTCTATCGACCGGCTAGACTACTCTAAAGGAATACCCACCCGGCTGGAGGCTTTCGAGCTGTTCTTCGAGCGCTACCCCGAGTACCGCAACAAGATTTCCCTAATTATGGTGGTGGTGCCCTCGCGCGACTCGGTAGGCAAGTACAAAGAACTAAAGGAAGAGGTAGACCGGCTGGTGGGTCGCATCAACGGTAAGTACGGACGCATCAACTGGACACCCATTCACTTCTTCTACCGCTCGTTTCCGTTGGAAGAGCTGTCGGCCTTCTACCGCATGGCTGATGTAGCGCTGGTGACGCCCGTGCGCGACGGCATGAACCTAGTGTGTAAGGAGTTTGTGGCCAGCAAGATCAACCGGAAGGGAGTGTTAATTCTTAGCGAGATGTGCGGGGCTTCTAAGGAGCTTTCGGACGCTATCCTGATTAACCCCAACGACCTTAACCAGATGGTGGAAGCGCTGCGGCGGGCGCTGACCATGCCCGAAGAGGAGCAAATCATGCACATCACCAACATGCAAAATTCGCTGAAACGCTACAACATCACCCACTGGGTAAACTTATTTATGGACAGTCTGAAAAACATCAAAGAAATACAGCACGGAATGCAAACCAGCTACCTGGATGACCTCTCGCGCGAGAAGATGCTCAAGGAGTTCTCGCATGCCAAAGAGCGCCTCATCTTCTTAGACTACGACGGTACCCTTACCGGCTTTCACGGCGACCCGCGCGAAGCCCGTCCCGACGACGAGCTGAGGGATATTATGAAACAGCTGGTCGCCGAAGAGAGAAACAAAATTGTGGTGATCAGTGGGCGCGATAAGGACACGCTGGGAGAGTGGATGGGGCAGTTTCCGATCACCCTAATTGCCGAACACGGCGTGTGGATTCGGGAGGCGGGCCAGGACTGGCGCACCGTGATTGCCATGAAGAGCGACTGGAAAAAAGAAATTTTCCCCCTACTGGAGCTGTACGTGAACCGTACGCCGGGCTCCTTTATTGAGGAGAAAGACTACTCGCTGGCCTGGCACTACCGCAAGGTAGAAACCGGCCTGGGCGAGCTTCGCACCCGCGAACTAACCAGCCACCTAAAGTATATTTCATCCAACAGCAACTTGGTGGTGCTAGAGGGGAACCACGTGGTAGAGATTAAAGACCGGGAAGTGAACAAGGGCCGCACCGCGCAGCAGTGGCTCGATCAAACCCCGCACGACTTTGTGATGGCCATCGGCGATGATGCTACGGACGAAGATACGTTTAAGGTAATGCCTGAGCAGGGTTACACCATCAAGGTGGGCAGCACCACCTCGGCGGCGCGCTTCAACGTGAACACCTACGAGGACGTGCGGGCGCTACTCAAGACCATGATCAAACACTAAGGCTGCCTTCCCAAGGTTCGTGTCGACACGAACCTTGGGAGAAGACACGAACCTTAGAGAAGCGGCCTGCGCTACAAATCAAAGTAGCGCTCCTGGTAGTAGGTCACGCGGCGGCGGCACACTTCCGCATCAAATTCTTCTACGTCCCAGCGCTCGCCCTTCTTCAACCCCAGCCACTCGCGGGCGTCCTGGTGGTCGGGCGACTTCGGATTGTTGATCGACTCCACAATGCCGTAGTAACCCCAGATGCCGCCGCAGTCTTCGGGTGGGCACGCCCCCTTCCCTTTTAGGAACTGGGGGGCCAGAATACGCTCTTCCCCTACCTTTTCAAGCAGGACGGTATGCTGCCAACTATCGCCAAAGTCGTATTCGTAGTGCATCTTCTGCTTGGGCGTTTGCAAGAAGTCGCGCACCCGCAGGCGGCGGGCGTCCTGCATCTCATCACCCATCCAGTCGTCCTCCATCGGAATTCCTATATCGTTGCGGTACTCGCCCGAAGGCCGAAACGCAAACAGGTGCGCGTTCTCCCACCCCATGGCCGCCTGGATCACCGCGTGTAGTTCAACAAAGGTGAAGCCGTCTGGAATGAGCAAACGACGCCAGATAGGAGGTTTACTACCGTCGAGAGATACTTTAACTTGAAGAGACATATCGCTACGCTATGAAATGCTGCGGAGGGGCGCAGGGCATCCCGATTAATGGTTGAGTTTAGGAACCGATAAAGATGCCAAAATCACGTACAAAGTGAAACCTTTTGAAAGAATATGTCCCAATTCTTCCGGCTACAGAAGTCACGTGTGCTTAGCAAGAAGTCAGTGCATCTTTGGTTCCTGATCTTGCATTGGGTGACTAAATAGCTGTGCAAATAAATTATCTGAGGCGTAAGTCCCCGCTGCTCTTATCACTTATCCCGGCTCGGCAAGGCGAAGGCAACGTAACTGTCTCCGCGTTGCTCGGTAATCTTTCCACCGCCCGCGGCAATCACCACGTACTGGCGTCCGTCCACCTCGTAGGTACAGGGAGTAGCCATTCCGGCGGCGGGCAGGTCATGCTTCCATAATTCTTCGCCCGTCTGCTGGTCAAACGCGCGGATCTGGTTGTCTTGGGTGGCACCGATAAAGATCAGTCCCCCGGCCGTTACCACCACCCCGCCGTAGTTCTCGGTACCAGTCTTCGGAATGCCCCGCGCCGTGAGCTCCGGAAACTCGCCCAGGGGCACCTGCCACAGAATTTTCCCACTGTTTAGATCGGTAGCGTTCAGGGTGCCCCACGGCGGCTTTACCGCCGCGTAACCATCCGAATCTACGAACCGGCGGTAGCCCGTAAATCCGTAGCGCAGCGGTTGCTCAGCCGAAACATCCAGCGAAAGCTTTTCGGCCGACGAACCCTCGGTGGTCCCTAACAGAAAGGCGGTCACCGACTCTACGTGTTCGGCAGGCAAGTGAGCAAACGCGGGCATCTCACCCCGCCCCTGCCGCAATAAGTTAGTCACCGCCGCCGCGTCCATACGGTCAGCCAGCCCCAGTAGGGCCGGAGCGTTACCGTGAAAGTTGGATCCTTTCCGCTCGGCCCCATGGCAGCTCATGCAGTTCGACTGGTACACCGACTGCCCCATCGCCAACCAGTCGCCCGCCGCGGCCACCTGGTTCTCTACCATTGTTAGGGTAAAGGGCATCTCGTTGGCATTGACGAAGAGCACATTGGTGGTCGGGTTGTAGCCCGCCCCGCTCCACCCCCCGCCGCCGTCGAGTCCCGGAAACAAAACCGTGCCTTCCACGCTGGGCGGAATAAACTGCCCCCCCGCGCGCATCTGCCCGAGGGCGGCTAGCAGCGAATCTTTGTCTTTAGAATAAGGATTAATATCGGCTTCGGTGAACTGCTGCCGCGAGAAGGCGGGCGGTAGCGTGGGCAGCGGTTGCGTGGCGGCGGCCTGTTCACCGATCAAATCGGACGGCGGGTAGGGACGTTCTTCGACGGGAAACAGCGGCTCACCGGTTTCGCGGTCAAATACGTACACGTGGCCCGACTTGGTTACCTGCGCCACCGCGTCGACCGAAATACCGTTGCGCTCTACCGTTACCAACGTGGGGGGAGCAGGCAGGTCGCGGTCCCACAGGTCGTGGCGTACCGCCTGAAAGTGCCATAAGCGCTCGCCGGTAGCTGCGTCTAGCGCCAGTAGGCAGTTGGCAAACAGGTTATCGCCCTTGCGGTTGCCCCCGTAGAAGTCGAAGGCCGCCGAGCCCAGCGGCACGAACACAATCCCCCGCGATTCATCCAGGGTCATGCCGCTCCAGTTGTTGGCTCCGCCAATGGTTTGGTAGGCGGTGCTGTCCTCCCAGGTGTCGTAGCCGTACTCACCGGGCTGCGGAATGGTGCGGAATATCCAGCGTTGCTCGCCGGTGCGCACGTCGAAGGCGCGGATGTGACCGGGTGCGGCGGGCAAGTCCTCGCCCGTCAGCGACCCCAAAATAATGAGGTCTCGATACACAGTACCCGGAGCCAAATAGCGGAACACCAGGTCCGAAACATCACGGTCCAAGCCCGTACTCATATCTACTCTACCGGCTTCGCCGAAAGAGGTAATCGGCTGCCCGGTGTCAGCGTTCAGGGCGTAGAGGTAGCGGTCGGCACTAAAGAGAATGCGTGACTCCTGGCCGTCGGTCCAGTGGGCCAGTCCGCGCAGCACCCCACTCCGGTCGGTGCCCTCAAAAGGGTTGAATACCCACTGCTCTTGTCCAGTGGCGGCGTCGAGGGCGAACACCTTTAGCCCCGGGGCCACGGCAAACAGCGCGCTGTCGATCACCAGGGGGTTACACTGAATGTAATCAGAACCTCCCGTGCCCTGCACTCCGGCGTGGTACTCCCATACCGGCTCAAGTTCAGCAACGTTACTCAGGTTGATCTGCGTCAGCGCAGCGTAGTGCGTGCGGCCAGGATCACCCAGGTAGCTGTTCCAGGTGATGTGCGTATCATCGGGGGGCGACTCGGTTCGACAGCCTACCAGAAAGATAATTAATAGCCCGGCGTAGCGGACCAGCAAGGAGGTGGTTGGCATTTGAGAAGCTGTTTTGGTTATCGCACCGGTACGAGTACCCCAGTAACATACTTTGCCGCAAAAAAATTTATCCGCTAACTATAGGGATAAGTCTTGCCTTTCCCCGGTCTCTGTCGCCCGGTAGATGGCGTCCATGATCTTGAGGTCTTTTACCCCCTCTTCACCATCGACGGGCACGGGGGCTTGTTTGCCCTCCAGGATGATGCCCGCCATGGCGTCCATCTGCACCGTCTGGTGGGTTTTGTGGGGCTGGGTGAGTTTTCCCTGGTGCGTGCGCCCCTCGATGGGGCCGTAGCCGGTGGCCGGGTGCAGCTCGGCGAAGCCGTCGGTGCCGTTCAGAAAGAATCGATCTAGGTTGCCCATGGCGTAGGTCGACAGGCACGAAGCCACCGCCCCGCCGGGAAAGCCCAGCTGAAACTGGATGGTTTCGTCGACGCCCTCCGGGAATTTTTGGGGATTGTTCTTGGTCTCCTGCGCCGTGACCCACACCGGTTCTTCGCCCACCATGTAGCGGGCTCCGTTCACCGAGTAGATGCCGATGTCCATCAGCGCCCCGCCCCCGGCTAGTTTCTTATCTAGGCGCCACTGATCCGGATCACCGATGCGGAAACCGGTGAGTCCCTGGAAGAAGAGGACTTTGCCGAAGTCACCGGCCTGTCGCTTATCAATGACGGCCAACGTCTTCGGCTCAAAGTGCAGGCGGTAACCCACCAGCAGCTTCACTCCGGCCTGCTTACAAGCGTCTACCATCTCCTGCCCCTCCTGGGCGTTCACGGCCATCGGTTTTTCACAGATAGCGTGCTTACCGGCCTTAGCCACGCGAATCACCTGATCGTGGTGCAGTCCGTTGGGGGTAATCACGTAGATGGCGTCGATGTCGGGGTTGTCTTTCACCCGGTCGAAGTTCTCGTAGTTGTAGCAGTTCTTCTTGGGGATGTTGTACTTAGCTTGCCAGTCTTTGATCTTGGAGGGTGTGCCGCTGATCACGCCGACCAGTTCGGCCCGCTCGCAGTCCTGCATGGCTTCGGCCACGCGGGTGCCGTAGCTGCCGAGCCCCATGATAGCCACCCGCAGTTTGGGTCCGGCATAAGGGGGCTGATAAAAAGTTTGTTCAGAAGAATCAAGCTCGGTGGGCAACAGAGGCCAGGCCGCAGCCGAAGCGGTGAGGGTCTGCAAAAAATCACGGCGAGAACGCATAGCAAAGGGGGTTAGGGGAAATGTTTGAAGTAGCAATAACGCCCACCAAAGTATTCAGAAAACCAGTGATAGCCAAATCTCTTCGGATTTTCAGGGCAGCGCTCATCGATCAACCTTTAGCGTATGGTTCTATAAAAAAAGGCAACCTTGGGGTAAGGTTGCCTTTTTAAAGTTTAGCTAATGTTTACATTATACTTGCGAACGGTATCTTCGGGTGTAAAATCCGTTACGCATCGGACTGGTTCGCTCTTCGCCGTGCGCCGGATTGTTTAAGTCAGTAACGCTAAGCTGCTTGGCTACGGATTTATTTTGTTGCCTGGCATCGCGTTCTGCAATCATTCTTGATGTACTCATTGAATTTCCTTTTTGCTTATTAAAACTTGTATTACTTACAATATACCTTACGGCATGACTAGGCATTTGTTACGATTTTACTAAAAAAATTTAAAATAACTGATGCTGAACATAGATATCTTAATATTATTCTGTCATAATTTTAAATTCTGTTAAGATAGCGTTAATATGAGCCAGTCAAGTCACCAGGTGCTATCAGCTTTTTAATAACTGCCGTCATTATTATAAACTTTGTAATTTGTAGTATTTTTTCGGTATATAATAGGCATACGCTTGGTTGAGCGATTTAGTCTCGTCAGTTCAGCAAGACGAAGGTCTATTATAGATTTAGCTTGAGAGTCAAGTCTCTTTTATTGCGTACTTTCTGATATGAAATCACCACCTACGTTTGACCTAAGCCTGCTCACCGAAGCCGAGGCCAATGCCCTGAATGAACGGGGATACGTATCACTGGGCCGCTTGCTATCCCCCGCGCGGGCGGAGGCCATCCGGTTGCGTTTGCAAGCATTACTCGACGAAGAAGGGGAGCGTTCGGGTTCGGAGCTGCACGATTCGCCGCATATCCGCCATCCGAAGGAGGAAGGAGCTGATCGTCTGGCCGATCTGGTCAACAAGGACCTACTGTTTGACGTGTTTTATACCCACCCCCGCGTGTTGGCCGGAGTGGCGCACGTGCTGGGCACCGATATCAAACTATCGTCGCTCAACTACCGGGCGGCCCAACCGGGGCACGGACAGCAGAAGCTACACGCCGACTGGCACGAGGCTGTGCCTTCCGGTAACTACCAAGTGTGTAATACGATTTGGCTACTGGATGATTTTACGGCGCAGAACGGGGCCACCCGCCTGGTGCCCGGTACCCACCGCTCGGGCGCACTGCCGCAGGAGGAACTCGCCGACCCGCTGGCGCCGCACCCCAACGAAGTGCTGCTGGAAGCACCGGCGGGCACGGTGGTGGTGTTCAATTCGCACGTTTGGCACGGGGGCACGGTGAACCGTACCGACCGTCCGCGACGAGCGGTGCACAGCTACTTCTGCCGACGCCACCAGCCCCAGCAGATCAATCAGCAGCGCTACTTTCGGGCGGCGACCCGGGAGCGGTTGAGTGCGGAGGCGCGGTGGTTGCTGGACGTTGACTAACCTCCATTTGGCTGCTTCCTGAACGTCATCACGTAGGTGCTGTCGGTAAGCGTCTGGTTAGTTCGTGCCAGTTGATAAATCAAGTAGGACTCTACAGGCTCAGACTCATCAACGCGGAAGTCGAGGTACTCCATTTTCTCACCGTTGTAGTAGTAAGTAAAGCTTTCGTAGCGTAGGTAGTTTCCCTCTTTACACCGCGTGCAGTCTTTGGCATCAAAAAAGGGTGGTGATTCAGAAAGTATGATAGTTCAAACGAATCCAAAATTGATATAAAAGAAAGCGAGCTCAAAAGCGATAACATGATTTTCCATCTTCTTGGAAAAATTACACGACCGACGAAATGCTCTT